>JABIYX010000067.1 GCA_018666575.1 Methanobacteriota archaeon
GTTCAAGTTTCGGATTTTCAGGAATTGCTTCAACCTCTGCTTGGATTCCCACCTCTGAACTGAGCAGTTTTGGACTTGGTGTTTCATCAGAAAATGGAAACATGACTGGAATCTCCCTTCGCGTTGGTGGTACTACAATTGTCTCAAAAACCATTGACGGGGATACAGCGTACCATTTGCAACTCAACTCATCTCAACTTGACTTGCTTGAGGCAACCTTGGCAAGTCAATCCGGAGTTCTGTACCACATGAGTGAAGGGTTCGCATTAGTGGACATCGAAGCATATGGGAATGGTTTTGCAACCTTCTCAAATCTTGCAGTGCCGTACAATACTTCTCTTTCAATCAGCGCTGATGAACAGTCACCTCTCGTTATGGCAGCAAACGCTGCAACAAGATCCGTTGGTGCAAACCCAAGCGTGACCTTCCCATTTACTGGGTTGTCGAACGGTAAAATTATCGTTGAACTTACTGATCTTGGCTTTAGTGAAGAAGTTGTAACAGGTACTTTGTCAATTGATAACGCAACATGGCCAATGACACCATCACAACGCTGGATGTCGTTTACCACGAGATTCAATATCGATGAGGGTCGTTCTGCAACCCTCGTTCGCTTGGATGTACAGGGAGACACAAATCATGCTACATGGTTGCTTCCAGTCGGTGGCGGGACTCCACTTGGTCAAGGAGATAGTCATCTTGTCGAACTTCATCCAACTGAGCCAATCACCGTCGCTCCAGTCGCTGGAATGATGAGTGAAATGACCGTTCAATTTAGAATTGAACAAGGTTGGGATGATGAACAACAACTGTCGGTTTCGATGCGGGTTGTATTGGACAACGATGTTGTGTCAAGGCCGAGTCAAAGTTTCTGGGGTGGTTCTGGAGTCCAGGCATTAGAAAACGATTTGGTCGTTAAATCCGTACTCATCACCGATGACAATGGACCAGTATCCCCCTCAACAGAATATCTTGCAGCAGGGACAGGTCTAAATTTCTCGATTGATATTGGATATGAAGGCGTAGATGGAATCGATTCATTTGCTGATGGTGATGCAGAAGTACAACTGTGGCAAGGTTCGACAATGGTTGCGAACACGACCTCTCTTGATGTTGATATGTGGAACGTATCAGATGCTGCTCCGTTTAGCTTTGGAGACCTTGAATGGACCGTTCGAGTTGTTCCTTTGGAAGGTGGTGATGTCACGAATGAGTCAGATCAGATTCGTTCGTTCAAGATTGACCCAACATCTCCTTCGGTTATTTTCTCTAGCGTTGATTGGTATGATCACAGAGTGGCTTCGACCAGTCAAACAGTCCAATTCCAAATTCTCGATCCAGTTCTGCTCCCATCTGACGTTCATGTCATGCTTTGGCGAGAATGGGCAGATGATACAGACCAAAATGGGTGGCCAAGTGCTGATGAATACAACCAACGTTCTTTGATTATCCCAACGGATCTCACGGTTTCTACTGGATTGTATACGCTCCTTTTCGATGATTCAATGGGGTCGATGGGTCAAAAAGTAGCAGGATACCTTGTTGGAAATGATGCTTCAGGACAATCCCTGCAAGATGGTGGGACATCTGCCGATGGAGAGCATTTGTTCATGTATCAACTTGGACCTGACGGGCCACCCACGCTTCCTGCGAATGCTATGTCCTGGAATGATGGGGTCCAATCATGGCTCCATCCAGGTCAGTCCTACACGCTTCGAGTCGATATGAGTGAGCCAAACGGGGCTTCGGATTTGACCACTGTTGAGATTCAGCTTGCCTCAAATATTCTGACTTCACCGTTATCCTTTACATGGGATTTCGTTACTGATTCATGCACTTCGAACAGCATACATCTCATCATCCATTCTTGCGATATGCTCTCCCTTAGTGGTGCACAAGCGGGGCCATATGAGAAAGATACACGTCTGATTGCTGAATTAGAACTTGCTTGGACAACACCTGACCTGGGCGACACCTTCCGTGAACCGAGTGTTCGAATTGTTGATCGAGCAGGTCAAGAAGTGCTGCAAACGTTCCCTGCACTCCGATGGCGATTTTCACCAGCACTAATGATTCCACAAGAAACAGTGTCTCTCGTCTTGACTCAAGGCTCATCTCTTGAGGATGGTGCGCGTATTCCTCCGAATTCTCCATTCGAGCTTACTGGAGGACTTGTCTTTGACAAAACAATAACAACTCCAGAATTCAATTGCAGTGTTGATGTTATGTTCGCAGGCCAGACCTATTCTGTTCAAACATACGATGGGATATGGAACATTCCGCTTGTAAGCCCTTTGACTTCTGGAACGATTCCATTAACGTGGTCAGTGGGTTGCTTACCGCCACAAGGGATTGATTCTACTGCAAAAGAATCCTCTGTGAAGTGGATGATTGTGGACGGTTTGGGTCCTGAACCTAAGGAAGTTCAAACACCTCGTCCTGGCGCCATCTTATCCGCTGATGAACATGAAGTTACCATTGTGCTCTCAGAAGAAGGTGGTATTGATTACGAATCGTTGAGACTCGCATGGTGGGTTGAAGATACTGTGACTGGTGATTTCATTCTTGGCGGGGATGCTCCGTTCTTGCTTCAGGGAACTGAAATTAGCGGGCTCAACCTTGTCGGGACTGGTAAAATGGATCTATCGGTTGTTACAGATGAGATGTTGATTGATTTGTTAACCGTAAATGTCCTTGTTGAAGGGCGTGACCTTGCAGGCAATCAAGTGCTTGGGGCAGATGGCGAATCCTCTGGAAATGCCGTGACTTCATGGTTGATGGAATGGAGAAAACCCACGTTTGAACTGGACAACCCTGCCGTTGAGTATTCTCGTCTAAACGTCAAAGAAGGAGAAACAACTGCAGTTCAAATATTCGTTAAAAACACAGGTACGCTTGATGGTTCAACCTCCGCTATCGTTTCTGTTGTTCGAGCAGATGGGACCACCTCCGTTCTTCGAAACGCCGATGTCGAGATTGGAGAGGGTTCGGTAGGAACGATCGTTTTGGATTGGGGGCCTGAGAAAGAAGGTCTTCAATGGATTGAAGTTGTCCTTGAAAATGGAGATAAGGCGAATGGACCATCCATTGATGTGCGTCCACAACGCGAGCCGAGTTTTACAGAATCTGTCTTTGGAGACGTTGATCCAATACTCGGTTCGATAGGTTTGCTGCTAGCGGTTGGAATCATCGGAGCATTGCTCTTGATGGCAAGAAATGCAACAGTACGTCGCGGCTCTAAATCTGAAATTGAATGGGATGAATACTCTGACTATCTTGAAGATGAGGAAGAAGAATTTGAAGATCCTGATGCAGATTTATCCGTTCCTGAAGTGGCTGCAGCAACCACGACTGTTGCAACCACAACTTCGGCAGATACAAGTGGCTGGACTCAAGGCGCAGATGGTGTTTGGTGGTGGCAAGATCCGAACGATTCGAGTTGGTGGTACAAAGATGCCAACGGCGAGATTCTGCAATACAAGTAAGGCATCAGGGCTATGAATCACGGCGGGTTGGATAAACCATGGGCAACCAGAGCAAGGGACTTATCGCCTTGCTTCAACTCAATCCTACGGTTGGAGATATCGTAGGCAACGCTCAGCGTTTACAAGAGATTGTAGGCGATGCATATTCGCATGGAGCATCTGTTTGTGTAAGCACAGAACTTGCAATTTGCGGCTACCCCCCAAGGGATTTACTCATGCAACCTACCTTCATTCAAATTGCACAAGAAACAGCGATGAATATTGACGTAAAGATACCAGTTCTTGTCGGTACACCCACCATTCCAGAACATCAAAGGGAACAACCAGGAAATGGTGTTTTACTTATCGGTAATCAGGCCCCTGCAAAGGTCGTTGCTCGAAAGCAACTTCTTCCCACCTATGATGTGTTTGACGAGGCGAGATATTTTGATGCAGATGATCGTCCAGGAATCGCTCGAACGATTAACGGTTCATTCGAACTTGGAGTCACTGTATGTGAAGATGCTTGGCAAGTCTCAGGAGAAACACCTTCTGAATATGACGCGGATCCGATTGAGCAACTTGCAGAATGGGGTCGTCAAGGCGTAGAACTCGACGCAACTGTCAATCTGTCAGCATCTCCTTATCATGCTGAAAAAATACAAACTCGGCTCCATGTTGCTCGAACAGCAGCGGAATGCCTCAATCATCCATTCCTGCTTGCGAATCAAGTGGGAGGAAACGATGATCTCTTGTTCGATGGTCGATCTCTAGCAGCTTGGCCAAATGGAGATGTTGTGATTGCTCCTGCTTGGGAAGAAGGGATTCTTCTCATCGATGTAAATGATTCAACCCGCTCTCAATGGATTTCAATTGAGGGAAAAAAGAGTACTGGTTTGACTCAACTTCCTGGCGGAAGTGAACTTGTACAAGATGAGGAAACAGTACTCGAGGCTCTTGCTGATGCTGTTGTGTTGGGCCTGCGTGATTATTGTCGCAAATCAGGAATCAAACGTATTGTCCTCGGTCTTAGCGGAGGTATCGATTCAGCAGTAGCAGCATGTGTTGCCTGTGCTGCAGTCGGTCCAGAGAATGTACTTGGCCTTTCAATGCCCTCTCGTTTCTCATCTGAACACTCTAAATCTGATGCAAAGTACACCGCTGAATCATTGGGCATGGACTATGCTTCAATCCCAATCGATGAACTTCATCACCTGGTTGAGAACCAAATCGAATCAGTCTTAGATAACGGTTCTCCTGTTGCTCGTGAAAACATTCAGGCTCGATTGCGGGCAATCATCGTCATGTCTCATGCAAACGCCCAACAACGCATGGCGATTGCAACCGGGAACAAATCAGAATTGGCTCAAGGCTATTGCACACTTTATGGGGATATGGCTGGAGGATACACGCCTTTGGGTGATGTCTACAAAATGGAAGTTTACGGCCTTGCCAACGTCTTCAATAATCGAGCAGGAAAAGAAGGAAAAGACGCTCCAGTGAATGAATCAACGCTTACGAAACCTCCTTCTGCCGAACTTGCTCCAGATCAACGAGATGATGATACATTACCTCCATACACCGTTCTCGATTTGATTCTAAAGCATCATATTGAGAATGGTCTTGGAGCAGATGAAATCGCTGCAACAGGTCATGATCGAGAAACGGTTGTTACGGTTCTAAGACGGCTTGAGGCAAACGAACACAAGCGATGGCAGATGGCTCCAGCACCTCGCGTATCACCTCGCGCCTTTGGTCAAGGGTGGCGACATCCATTGGCAAGTCGACATGATTGGCGTCGGTAATCGATGAAGATAAGTGTGTTAAGCCCGAGGGTTAATCATGACGGGGATGTATCTCAACATCGCCGGTTACAAATTTGTAACACTTCCAGATCGAGATAATCTGCGACAACCCTTCAAGCAGAAGTGTGATTCGCTTCAACTGAGAGGAACAATCCTCCTTAGTTATGAAGGAATCAATATTTTCGTAGCAGGTCTCGAATCAGATATCGCTCAATTTCGTGATTGGTTAAATGAATATGAACTGTTCAATGACATTCATTTCAAACAATCGACTTCGGATTCGCAGCCATTTAATCGAATGAACGTCCGATTGAAAAATGAAATCATTTCCGTTGGCCTTCCAAACTTCGATCGTACCGATTCAGATGATGGTAGAATCTATCCGGATGAACTGCATGAACGTTTGTCGAACAATGAAGACATCGTTTTACTCGATACAAGAAACACGTATGAGACACGACTGGGCAGCTTCCACAACGCTATCGAACTCGATATTCAAACCTTCAGAGCATTCCCAGAAGCGGTTGCGAACATGGATGATTCGTTCAAGGACAAGCAAATTGTCATGTTTTGCACAGGTGGTGTTCGATGCGAAAAAGCCAGTGTTATCATGAGAGATGCAGGTTTCACAAACATCAGACAACTCGAAGGCGGAATTCTTGGCTATTTCGAGGAAGTCGGGGGCGAACACTGGGATGGAGAATGCTTTGTATTCGATAAGCGAGTTGCTCTAAAGCCAGACTTGACAGAAACAGGAACAACTGTATGCTTTGCATGCAGGGAGCCATTAATTCCTGAAGAACAACTCCATCCAGCTTATGTCCCAGGAGTCTCTTGTTCATATTGCATCGATAGGGTTCAACTCCAGACGACCCACTCATCTTGAACCGATGGCAAAAGGTATTGATGTAATTCATGCCCATGCGTTCCATCGTCTGCTATGAAAAATACGTGGGTTGAAGAAGCGATTAAGCCACCATATGAGCCTGCACTTGAATCGTTTCCAATCCCTGTGTACGGATCGAAAGCGACTGAAGCGACTTGATTATCAATCGCCCATAGTGCGTGACCACTGTCTGTTCCTGTTTCATCGATTCCTTTAGCAAGAACGAACAATGTTGAATCCGTGTACATCAATGCCTTAGGAAGGCTGCTGCTCACTCCCTGCATTAGATCAACAGTAAGATGCGTTCCCATTGGAGTTCCGTCTGTTTGACATAATTCCATTCCTGTCGAGGCAAGAACACAGTCAAACCAAATCGTGTTTCCATTGGAAACGGGCTCAAGGCTATGGCCTGGCGCGAGGATGTTTGAATTCAATTCTACAAGATTAGATGTCGCAAATGAGTACGTGAATAACGTAGCGTCCGATCCGCGATACACTGCATCGAATACAATTGAGTCACCAATTTGATGCAATCCAAACTTAGGAGCCATTGTGCTAACTGGGGTGGTTGTCCCTTCCTTTGTCATCGAGGTAAGCCACTGTTGGCCTCCATTACCATCGAGATATGCCAGTTGTCGACCAGTTCCATCTCCTGCGACGAGAACTAAGCCACCATTCGAAACCAGAGCTTCAGAAGGCGTTGAATCACCAAAGGGATGGAGATCATACATTGTCATCGTTCCATCAGAATCCAACTGCATCACTTCAAGACCAATATTCGTTTCTTTTCCAGCAAACCAAAGACGATTCTCATCACCAAGCAACAGGTTTTCTCCTAAAGAAGAAAGTGATGCTGATTGATTCATCAAATCTGAACTTGCACTGCTTGTAAGCCATGGTGCTTGCCATATCGAAGTAGTAACACTTCCATTCGTCCACCACATACGTTGTCCTTGCTGACCATTTGTGGTGAAAACGACTCCATTCATCCATTCAGTGATTTCACTCGTGTAGTCAATTCCATCACCAGTCTCAATATCTCCAATCATCAATGTTCCAGAAGCAGTCCCATCTGTAACCCATAATTCACGACCATGGATGCCATCATCAGCATCGAATACAAATCGTAACCCACGTTCAGTTTCCATGGATTGAAGTCCAAGGATTTTACCAGGAATCGAATCTCCAGATGAATGAATATCTTTGAGAAGAGTAGGTGTATTCTCTCCATCAAGAGCCCATAATTCACAGCCATTGATACCATTGTTGGCGGATAGCAACACAGTATTACCGAATGTAAATTCGTTGCACGTGGATGAATGTCCATTCGTAACTCCAAGATTTAGATCCCCAACAATTCCTTGATACAGTTGCTCTGAACAAATTCGAAGCGATTCACGAACCTCGTCATCGTGAAGCAGACCGTCTCCAGCGATTCCTGCATCAATTCCATCATCGACGCCGAATCGCATGATTACGCCATTGGAACAAAGAGTCGTTGGTGCAGGTTGTTGATCGATAAGAGCTGAATAACCTTGGCTTCCGTTGTTGCCGTGTTCTCCAGCCGTTCCATCTTCTCCTAACAGACCATCACAAACATGAGCTGTTGTTTCGACTTCCGCTTCATCAAGGAATTGATTTCTGTTTAAGTCGATTCCAGATTGGATTTGTATTCCGCCAAATGAACAAGGAACTCCTGGGGAAATGGCTGTGAGATTGACAAGGCTCCCGTTTCCATGATCGCCGTTGACTCCATTGTAGCCTTGTTGACCTTGAGGACCTGATAGGCCTTGTTGGCCATGACAAACTTTGGTGCTGGAGGTAATTTCATCGGTAGAGAGTTTGCCATTTCCATCAAAATCTGTTCCTAAGAATATGTCAGCTCCTCCCTCAGGACAATAGACGTCTGCTTCTCTTCCCTCTGTTTCGACAAGGATAGAATTTTCTTCAAGTTCTTCATCCGAAAGAGGCTCCAGGGCTTGATTGAGAACGACTGCCCAAATCGACAGGAGAAGTGCGCTAAGCACAACGGTTGTTTTGAGAATACGCTTTGTATTTTCGAGAGTAAAGAAACGATTTCGTTGTCTATCTCCGCGGGCTGTTTGGTTATTGTTCTCTGATGAGGACATAATTAGCGGAGTGACGTCAACGGTATCAAAACCATCGGTCAATCATACGAGTCTTGATGAAGCGCCAGTACTTCGACAAGAACATGGACCTGCCTGAAAGGCTATCGCGACAACTCGACGGTTTGGAGGGGGCCACTCGACAAAAGGCAGCACGTCTTGTTGTTGACTTGGCACGTACAGCCAGAGCATCTTCATTCGTAGAGGTAAATCATGCACACGTCTCTGGTGTTTCAGTGATCACTGGAGGGCATGGATTACGGCGCTTCCTAAAGGATTTGAGTGGCGATGAAAATGGAACGGTTGTCATTCCTACAACATTGAATTCTGCTGGATGCGATAAACGGAAAATGAAGGAAATGGATATTGCTTGGCCTGATTTTCTTGAGCAACAGTTTGAGATTGTTCAAGCCTACGATCGATTAGGAATTGAGTCAACCCTTTCTTGTACGCCTTACGACAGGGGAATTGAGATTGAAGGTGAAACCGCTTCATGGGCTGAATCGAATGCTGTTTGCTACACAAATACATGGACGTCCTTGATTACGAATAGAGAGTCTGGACTGAGTGCTCTAGCAACTGCATTGACAGGGTATGCTCCGAAGTATGGATTGCATCTTCTTGAACATAGGGTTCCAAACATTCGTGTTAAGATATCGTGTGAACTTGAAACATTATCTGATTACTCCATTCTTGGTGATTGGATTGGACGTAATAGTAAGCCAGAATGGAATCTTCCTTTCGGACCCATGCCTTATGTTGAGGGCTTACCAAGTTACATTTCCTTTGCTCGTAAGAAGGCCTTAACTGCAGCTGCAGCAAACTACGGAACGCCAATGATGTGGGTGGATGGACACTCACTGCAATCATTGGAGGATTTTTCTGATGTTGAGTGGCAGGGTGAATTGGAATTCACTCAAGCGGATTTGGACCATCGATACGACGAACTAAAGCCTGAAGGTCAAGTGGATTTGGTCGTTATTGGTTGTCCCCAAGCAAGCCTTGAGGAGATGAGGACGACTGCATCTGCATTACGGACACACATGGAATTCGGGGAGCGTATTGATGACCAACGGTTGTGGGTTTTCACCAGTAAAGAAAACCATGCACTTGCTGAAGCAGATGGTACGCTTTCGATGCTTGAGGAAGCAGGCGCTCTTGTTTTGGTTGATACTTGTCCAGAAGTGACGCCGTATAATCGGGAGAAATACAATCACCTTCTGACAAATTCTATGAAAGCGGAGCATTATCTAACAAGTGGACTAAATCGTATTCCAACCAGTGTCGCTCCAATTTCAGAATGTGTTCGTCATGCAATCCATCCATCCTTAAGCGAGGGTCCAAGACCTGAGTTGTCGCATTCTTCCCACGGAGGGCAAACATCATCCAAAACAAGGCAAGAAGGGGATTGCATCATCCTCGGAAAGGGGCTTGACTCCCAAGGTGACTTTTGTATTGAAGGAATTGCGATGGTAACAGATGTCCCAATTACCTATCTTGGCTATGTCAATCGAGATACTGGTGTTATCGAAGAAGCAGGGCATCCACTTGATGGAAGAGCCATTGAAGATAAGATTCTCATCTACCCAAAGGGTTCGGGTTCAACGGTTGCTCCCTACGTATTGATGGGTCTCTTGTATGAAGGAAAAGGACCCACAGCCATTGTGAATCGTGATGTTTGTACGCTTACACTCCCTGGTTGTTCACTTCTCAATGTCCCTTATGGGCATGGTTTTGAACACGATCCGTGTATGCTTGTCAACGATGGTGATTCTATTCGCTTTGAACGTAAAGGGGATTCTGTTAGCATTACTGTGTTAGAACGGGCGTGAATACATGAGAGTACTCGTAACTGGTGGAGCGGGGTTCCTCGGTTCGAGTCTGGTTGAGCATCTTCTTGAACTCGGAGATGATGTTGTCGTTCTCGATAATTTTTGGAGAGGGAAGGCCGAGAATTTAGAGCATGTCCTTGACAAAATCACTTTACTCGAATGCGATGCATGCGATGCGACATCATATGATGCGATTACAGATCCTGATTCGATCGATGTTGTGTATCACCTTGCAGCAATAAATGGAACAAAATGGTTCCATGAAGAGGCGAGAATGGTCATGGATGTGAATCTTAATTCGACACTAAGGGCCATTGAATTCGCAGAAAAGCATCATTGTCGTTTCGTGTTTACGTCCTCTCCTGAAGCATACGGTAGTTCAGAAGTGATGCCACTTGGTGGATTTGAGTCATCGATATTCACTCACTCCTCGCATCATCAACGTCATGCGTATGGAGGCGGCAAATATCTCGGCGAGTTAGCTATCCAACATGCAGTTCGCCAAGGGCTTGATGGACGAATTGTACGCCCCTTCAACGGATATGGGCCTCGGTTGGGTCAAGATGAGTATGGGCAAGTTGTTACTATGATGCTGCGTTCTGCAATCGACAAGGGTATCGTACATGTTCACGGTGATGGAATGCAAACTCGTTCTTTGACTTGGGTCGATGATATCGTACGAGGTATTGCTCTCTCAGGTCGTTTGGATTCATGTTTGGAAAGTGGGGAATCACTTGCAGGTCGTTCGTTTAATCTCGGTTCCACAGAAGAGATTTCAATGATGGATTTAGGCAAAGCAATCAGTCAACTTGTTCATGATCGAACAGAACGCTTGGTTGAAATTAAGATGGCTAAAGGCTACCCAGGTGATTCAGCCCGTCGTATACCTTATCTTGTAGATGCAAAAGAATCACTTGGTTGGTCTGCAATCACAACGCTTGATTCTGGATTACGTCAAACATTAGATTCAATGTTGTAGTCCCATGCAGTAGGGGTTGCCATCAAACGGTTTAATCCATGTTGACACAAAAGGTGTACAGACTCTACAGGAAGGTTCTCCCCGGGAACAATCAGTTTCGTTAATCGCAAAACGATCAGTGTTGCTATTGCATCTGGGAGGCCATGTTCTGCCACAACCTCTGCTTCGATTGCCATTGATGCATTTTTCATAATGAGCGGGTTTGAATCTAAGGATTCGATGGAAAAATGATCCCATTCGCTTTCTTCTCTCGGTATTTGTTTGCTTGTTTCTTCGACCAAGCGTGCGTTTTCTTGATTGGGTTGAAGGAAATTGAGGACGGCTTTTCCATTTTCTCGTAGATTGATTAACGAATCACGAATTCGCTTGTCTCGGTTAACTGATAAGGAGATAACTGCAAGTGGCGGAGAATTCGATACGATAGAAACAGATGTGTATGGGGCCAAATTTCGAATACCATCGATTGATTCTGTGCCAAGCATTACGAGTGGTCTTGGGCTTACAAGATTCGAAAGGAATAGAGATCGAGAATTATGCTCCATGTGGTCTAAGTCATGATTTGAATGTTCTTTTCCAAGTGTAAGGCTTTGCTGGGGAAACCACCGATTAAGTTCTCCTGCTTGTATTTCATCGAGTGCATGACGAGTAAATTCACGATAGGTTTCCCATTGTGGAATCTCATCTAGTTCCCCTCGCTTTTGTTTACGTTGAATAGATGCATCAGCGTATTCGATGCATTTAGTTAGAAACTCGATGACGTGTTGTTGGCCTTCCATCTTAATTTCTCCTTTCTTCGTATTCTTGTCGATGCATATGGAATATAGCAGGATTACCCTTCCATACCTCTCCATCTGGAATGGATGTAGTTAACACAGAACCGGCACCGAGAACAGCATTCTCTCCAATTATTACTCCAGGGAGAATTGTTGCTCCTCCGCCAACAACTGCATTTCTACGAATTGTAACAGGAGCCCATTTGTCCTTATTTCCTGAAGGAGGGTACTTGTCATTGAGAATGGTTGCATTTGGTCCAATAAAGACGTTCGATTCAATTTTGGTACAATCCGAAATGTAAGTAGATCCCTGGATTCGTGTATCGTCTCCGATTTCCACTGATCGGCCAATATGGCACATTGCTCCGATTACGACTCTGTATCCAGTTTTCAAATCCTTGCCGATGTAGCAGGGTTGGAAAGCCTTAGATGTTGCATTGAGAGGGGCTGGGTTTCCTCCAATGTCGTTTTCCATGACGATCACTCACTCTTGCAAGGATAGTTCACGTAATAACATCTCAACATGCCCTTTGGCACGAACATTGTATCTGCACCATGTGATGTTCCCCTCAGGATTGATGACAAATGTTGAGCGGACGCACCCCATGTATTCCCTTCCGTAATTCTTCTTCATCCGCCATGTCCCAAATTGATCGTGAAGAGTTCCTTCTGTATCAAGCAGTAGCGGGAAGTTCAGCTCTTGCTTTGCAATAAATTTTTGATGTGACTTTTCAGAATCTTTTGAAACTCCGAGGACTTCATATCCTTCGGATTTCAATCGAGCCATGTTATCTCTGAAATCACAGGCCTGTTTTGTACAGCCAGGGGTTGAATCTCTTGGGTAAAAATATACGATGACGCTCTTTCCTTTCTCGATGAAATCTTTCGATGTGTGGGTGACTCCGTTCGAATCTACGGCTGTGAATGCAGGTGCTTGCACCCCAACTTCAAGGGTTATTGGTTCTGACATGTACTATCCTAACTACCATTTGTCATGAATGCTTGGTTTTGGCCCTATATTTAGGCTAAATACAACACCTAGGGGCTATGCAATATGATTAATTTTCAATGCTAAATGAATATTTCAGTTGTTTTGGCCAATTGTTTGATAAACTGTCCGATTGCACAAGATGGTATGGCGGGTCCAAGCATGTCGCGAAGATGCCGCAAATATCTGAAGAAGATTCAGCGTGCCAAGGCCAAGTATGACCTTCAAAGCATTGCATCAACCATTCAAAGTGAATTGGATCGTAGAAATATCACCTACGATGAAGCCCTCACTCTTGGTAACTTCATTCAAAACCGTGCCGACCAACTCCCAGGTAATTCAATTGTTTATGCAGTCTCAGACCGAGATGCGTATCGCAGAACACTGGAAATATACCTCCGTGACGCCCTTCTTACGCGAACTGAACAACTCTTGCTGTGGGAAGAGCGAAGGAGACTTGGAATCTCCGATGAAGAGCATGAGCGCTTGTTAGAACAATTACTCGAAATCTGGAAATCCCAGGGTAAGTCTGTGACAATTCAAAGGTTCGAAAAAGCAGGAGGTTCTTCGAATGCTTAGACAAAAGGGCCTTCCAGTCTTGCTGGTTGCTTTATTCCTTGTTCAAGTGGCCTTGCCGTTTGCTGATGCTGCAGAAACATCTGGCCGTGCAGGTCCTGATTTCCAAGTTGCAGGGATGAAGTTCGACGGCGCAGGATCAATAACTGGTGCAGGGCTTGTTCTCGCACCTGATACACACACAGTCCGTGTCGACGTAGCCAACGTAGGTACTACCGCAGGAAACGCATTCCTTTCTCTCGTCCACAAAGGCTCTCCTAATGCAGCTGAAAATACAGTAGACACAGTCGACCTTGGCTCTATTCCAGCGGGTTCGCCAACAACCACCTATCTGCTTTCTTGGACAGCCACTACCGGCCCAGATCAAACACTCTTCGCCCGCGTTTCGAGTGCCAACGATGGAAACACAGCAAACAACGAATACCGAAGAGACTTCAATGTTGAGACGCTCCATCAAGCGGGAATCATATCTGATACCCTCCCAACAATCGCTCCCGGAAATCCCACTGTTGTACTCGATCGTCAAACCCATTCGTTCAATACAACAGTTCGTAATGATGGGGTAATGCCTTTTTCAGCAGTCATGCACTACGTGCTTACCAATGCATCTGCTAGTCCATCAACTATCCATGTATGGTCAAACACTCAAACAATGGCTCCAGGTTCAATATACGCTCCATCGGGAGGCGAGGAACTAGAGGGGACTTTCTCTGCATCAACTCTCGGCGGACTTTGGAATATGTCGGTACAAGTCGTCCTGAATGGGACTGGTTGGACTGAGACGCAAACACATCTGGAATTCGATGTTGTTTTCAGCGATTATATCTCTGAGATGGTCGGTCCATCAGATCGAACAACGGCTCCAGGAGATTCAACGACCCTCTACTATATCATCCGAAACACAGGGAGCTCTACAGATTCGTTCACGATTTCAGTGTCGAGCACTCTTGGATGGGCATCTACATCCCTTGATTCAACCATTACACAGTTTATTGCAGTAGGGGCAACTACGACACTGGGGGTATCTGTCTCAGTTCCAACTAATGCCTTGCTTTCTGACATTGACATCGTTTCGCTTTCGATTGTATCTGCAGGTAGTGGCTACACCCTTTCAGACACAACCCGGGTTATGGCAGGAGAATATCTCCACGCAACAGTTGACATCACCAATACGACAACCATGGTCGTCCCTGGGTTGTCTCAAACAATTGCATTCAATGTAACCAATACGGGTAATGCTCCAACTTCCTTTGATCTAACCTCAGGCATATCCGTTAACGCCCTCAATTGGGATCACAACATTTCAATTTCCAACACTGGAGAATTGCAAGTTGGTGAGGTCGTAACTGGATTCATCACTCTTGAAGTGCCCCCAATCCAGATGCCATTGGTGCCTGCTGAGCACAATCGGGCTGGAGATAGTCTGAGCGCATACATTTTCGCA
>JABIYX010000036.1 GCA_018666575.1 Methanobacteriota archaeon
TCCTCCTGTGCAAATATGGTGTGAAGATGTTCAGCCATAGCCTCAAGAATTTCATTTCCTTTCACCTCAGCATCTGCAAACTCTTCGAAACCAAGAGTTTCAAACAGAATTTGTCCACCTGCAAGCCCTTTGTGACCTCCTGCCTGGCCGTCAGAGAAGTGTTTGGATAATGCGAGGCCTAAATGCAGATTGTCTCTACGACTACGTGCAGAGAGTAGGACCTTATTTCGTCGGATTCCAAAGACGACAACGACTTCCGTATCTTTTGTGGCAAATAAGAAGTCTGCAACTTGAGACAAATCATCTCGACTCTTGAGTGATGAAATTGGTGCGAGAATGAGATCTCCATCATGTTTCTTATTCGAAAGTGCTTGGGTAAACGTTTCAAGTGTATCCTTACTCTTTAGAGGCGCTTCTATAGAAGCAAGGAGTTCTGAATCAACCCACGTATTTAACCACATTAACGCACGCAGATCGACTGGATTGAAAGACCGAGTAAAGGAGAGCGTATCAGTACGAATCCCAAATGAAAGAGCAGTTGCAAGGCGAGGAGTCATATCCACACTCATGTTCATGAGGAGATTCGCTATCAACGAAGAAGTGGCTGAGTATTCTGGGCGCAAGAAGGCGACATCTGCAGATACTGGCTTATCCGAGGCGTGGTGATCAATGATGATGTGAGGAACACATTCCTCTGGCAGGACGTTGTTTGCACCTGGTTGATGGAAGTCAACAGTTACAATACAATCGGCTTCATTGAGAACATCATCCAGTTCCCAGTCGAGAATGATACGACGAAGAGGAATTTCAAGGAGTCGAACCATTGCTTGATTTTGTTGATGCTCAATCAGACCACCATGGTAAATTGTTGGTATATGCCCTATTGACCTACAGACGGCTTCCATTGCCAGAGCTGATGCAAGAGCATCAGGATCGGGATTATCATGACAAAAGATGGCCACCTTGGATTCTTTAGACAATCCTTTGAGATACGTTTCAAGAACTTTTGCACCTGCATGACGCTCCCAAGAACGAATCTTTTCACGATAAGCAGCAGCAATGATTTCGTCGGTATCAATACCGTCAACCGAATCATCAACACCTTCAGCTTCAGTTGTAAGAAGAGGCACATCTGGCCAACGGCCTCTGAGAGCAATCAATGGAACGGAATCACTCAACACTTCAGCATCTACGAGAATGACTGCAGTCGGGTGATGTCCGCTATCTGGCAATTCAGCTGCAAGCATTTGAGAAGGAAGTGGAAGTACTTCGCATTCACCCACATCTTCAACGATCCCCATCTTTGATGCAAGTCCTACGATTCGTGTAAGTCTTCTCTTAGAACACCAGCGGGCCAGTTCTATGGCGAGAGAACTGTGACCGATTACGAGGAACATCAACGACTCTCCCTTCAATCAACTTGAGTTGATTCGTTTGAATCCTTCCTCTCAAAAGGAAACTACAACGTTCTCTCGCTCGATTCCCTTCACTTCGAAAAGGTCTCTGCGGACACATCCTTTCATTCCAGCAACAAAATTGGTAGGAATCATTTGAATCGCAGCATTGAAGTTTGTAGCAGATGCGTTGTAGAATTCTCTTCGATCTGCAACTTGATTTTCAAGAGCAACGAGTTGTTTCTGGAGCTCTAAAAACGATGCATTGGCTTTCAAGTCGGGGTATTGTTCAGCAACCATATTGATTCGTGGAATGAGGCCTGCGAGAGTGCTTTCTGCTGCACCAACGCCCTTAACGTCGCCTTGAGCCAATGCTCCAGCAGCAGCTTGACGAGCGACGGCAAATGCGTCGAAGATTTCCTTCTCATGGGAAGCATATCCCTTAACGGTATTGACGAGATTTGGAATCATATCGTAACGCTGCTTGAGCAGTACATCGATATCCGCCCATGACTTGTTGACGTTCTCTTCTAGTCGAACCAATCTATTCCAAGTTGAGAAGACCCAAATCATAACGACGAGAAAAACGAATCCTCCGACGACCAAACCAATTATCATTGCAGACATATCCCTAAGCCTGATACTAAACCATATCAAGGTATTGTAAAACTCCGCTGATATGATATGCAACAACAATATCCAGCGACCATGGACGCAGTGACAATCGCCCTTGTCTTGCTTGGCAGTGCCTCCATTGGGTTCTTATTCGCACCTCTCGGACTAGGTGGAGGATTACTTTTTGCTCCACTCCTCCACTACGGAGCAGGTTGGAAAATTGATGGAGCATTACTGATCGTTTCACTCGGACTCTCTGGAACAGTTGCGTATGGTTCAGGATTGCGTCACCGCAAAGAAGGGTTCTATTCGGACCTTCGACTCAAAGAAAGCCTCATTGGAGCCATTCCAGGAGCAATCTTTGGAGTCATTATTGTTGCCTCTCTGAGTGGTTCTTTTGATGTTCTTTTCAAGACCCTCAGCCTCATATTTGTCACATGGGCAATCATCAAAACTCTACGTACACGGAACAAAAAAGACTCAACTGAAGAGAAATCGTCTACAACACCGATGCGCATTGGTGTCGGAATTGGAGGCATGTTGTCATCTGTTCTCGCAATTGGTGCCGGTGCAATCTACGTCCCAGTTCTCAGAGCATATGGGGCTCTTCCTTCACGCACTGCTATTGGGACCAGCCTTCATATCATGATGTGCGTGATTCCTCTATCGATTATAGCACACTTATTCGCTTTGAAAGAAGGACAATGGGATGTCCTTGAATCAAACATCATACTCATACTCATGCTGCCATTTGTTGTCATCATTGCAGCGAACATTGGAGCGAGAGTTGGAATTGCGAAAGTTTCCGAACAACGGATTATACAGGTCTTCGTCGTTCTTCTTTTCATCATAGGCATACGATATGCATTTGATCTAACAAATCGAGTGCTCTAAAGGGACAGAAATGTCTATTCAGGAAAAGATAGCGTCATTAATTTCTTCGCGAGATACAGTACAAAACTCTCCCTCGTCAAGGTTGAAATCATCTAACTGCATACCTTCAGTACCAAGACGGTGTAACTGAGTGACATGATTATCAAGAGAAGTGAACATTCTCCTTATCTGACGCTTTTTACCCTCATCAATGGTGAGTATTGCACAGGATTTATGCTCTAATTCTATGGTTGCAGGACGGGTTTTGAACTGTTCACGTGAACCGTATTCAACCACAGAAACAGAAACACCTTTCCTGATTGATTCAAGTTGTCGCTCAGTAATTTTAGATTCAGTTTCAACACGATATGTTTTCCTTATGTTCTTCTCTGGATCGGTGATTGAATGAACTAATTTCCCATCGGTCGTGACCAGAAGAAAACCAGTAGTTTCCTCATCAAGACGGCCTACGGTGACCAATGTCTCATAGATAGACGGGTCAACAGCGCCTCTAAAGAGTTCATAGACTGAAGTCTTGTTGAGTTCAAGTTCCTGTGAATTCAAGCGTGAACAGATGTAGCCAGCTGGCTTATTGAGAAGGAAATACACATCATTCGAAGGGAGGTATAATTCAGTCCCTCTGTACTTCACAGAGCGCTTAGCGGGGTTGAATTCGTAAGCTATGTTCTTGACAATTGAATCATTGACCGTTACATCCCCATCCCAAATTGCTTTTTTGACATCGCCTTTGGATGAGAACTCCCCACATTTTGAGAGGAATTGATGGAGTCTAATCTTCATTAAACAGCGGTGCACATCGTTTGTTCATAGCAGTTCCTCTATGAAAGAGGATTATTTTTTAATCATTAACGTTTAACTCGAGCAAGATAACATCGAGCAGCCAATTTTATGACGTGCCCATTCAGGTCGCTTTTGGAACCATTTTTCTTCAAACTCAACTTGCTCATCGTATGGGTTTAGAAGCACGGTATAGAGTTCCTTACAAACAGACAAGTCTCCTGATTCAGCCGCCTCAATCGCTAACTGTGCCATCCAGTTTCTTAGAACATACTTAGGATTAGAAGAGAGCATAGCTTTGCGATCTGGGTTGGAATGAACTCGCTGCCACCATGTCAAAAGCCATGCATTCCATTCTTCTGTTGGAATGGTTGTGGGATCATAAAATGCATCGACGAGGGAGTGAATTGTTGGTTCTTGTATCGATGATAACAATCTGAAGAATATCGTCATATCAGTTTCCACTCGTTGAAGTAATTCGTTCAAATCTCGAATCAAGGATTCGTCATCGTCTCTAAATTCTTCTAAACCAAGTTTCATTGCCCACATTTCGTTTTGGAAGGTTGAATATGCGTTTGTATATCCATCAAGCACATCGTGTAAGAGGTTAGGTTGTTCCATGATTGGAACCATGGCTTCGAGCAAACGAGCTATATTCCACGCTCCAATTTGGGGTTGTTGGCCATATCGATAACGTCGAGTACGAAGATCCGTTGTGTTAGGGGTCCATCCAGGATTGTAATCTTCCAGCCATCCATATGGACCATAATCGATTGTAAGACCATGTATCGACATATTATCTGTATTCATTACGCCGTGAACAAAACCAACACGCATCCAATGTGAAATCATCAATGCTGTTTGTTCGGCAACATGACTCAACCATTGTACACGCCCTTTATCGGTCGTTCCATCATGCTCTGGAAAATGATGTGTTATAGTGTGTTCAAGTAACGACTTGAGTGTAGGTATGTCACCCATAGCAGAATGAATTTGAAAACTTCCAAACCGAATGAAACTTGGAGCAACTCTGCAAACAACAGCACCTGGTTCATGGGCTTGATTACCGTCATACATCATGTCTCGAAGAATCATTTCACCTGTTGATACTAACGAGAGTGCTCGTGTGGTGGGGACACCTAAATGATGCATTGCCTCGCTGCATAAGAATTCTCTAATCGATGAACGCAATACTGCTTTTCCATCAGCAAATCGCGAGTAGGGCGTTGATCCTGCTCCTTTCAATTGCAATTCAAAGACTTCATTTGCCAGTTGAACTTCACCCAGAGTTATGGCTCTTCCATCACCGAGTTGTCCTGCCCAATTACCAAATTGGTGACCTCCATACCGTTGCGCATAGGGATCCATCCCCTCAACGACTTGTCCACCTCCAAGTACAACTTCATCGAACGTATCAAGACCGAGTTGAGCCCCCATTTCAGATGACCAAAGCAAGAGTTCAGGATTTGGAGCCGGGCTAGGTTCTACTCGTGACCAACAAGCATGGGGGACCTGTCGTGCAGGCCCACCAGTTACCGAATCACCTGGTGTTTCATCGAGAAAACGACGAACCCATGTTAGCGACTGGAGGGTGCCCATGGACACCTGAGCGATGGTTCAGCCTTGAAGGTGTCACTCTAACCATGAAGTTCAGGCTTGGAATCCAGGGAAGTACTGAGCGGTATAACTTGCAGCAGATTCAGACGGATAGCCTTGTGCAATCAGTCCATTGTAATATTCTCTCGCAGGATCAGGTTGAGCAACAGGAGGCGCTTCTGCAACCTGTGCATACGTTTGAGTTTGAGTTGGTTGAACATACGGATTTTGTTGAGCTGCAGGCATAACGACTTGCTGTTGCATTGGTTGATGCATCGTGACATCTGGAATTTGTTTCACTACACCTTCTCCTTTTCGAGTCATCATGAATCCAGCTCCTGCTAAGACAAGAACGACTAAGCCATAGACGGCGAGCATAAGAGGACTAACGAAGAAATTCTCTTCATCGGATTCAACTGGCTCTGGTTCAACGAATACATGTGTAAATGGATCGTCAGGGTAAGCATCTGCTCCGTCTGCAAGTGTCCAGCTTTCATCAGGATCAGAATACCCATCTCCATCTGCATCAGGGCATCCAAATCTATCAAATTTAGAGAATCCCTTAACAGCAGGACAGCTATCACCTTCGAAGCCTGTTAGTTCATCACCATATCCATCATCATCACTATCAAGCCATTGAGTGGATTCAAGTCTAA
>JABIYX010000118.1 GCA_018666575.1 Methanobacteriota archaeon
GCGGACTATGGAAAGTTGAACAAAGGACTTGGATTAGAAGCAATGGCCATTCCAGATGTTCATGAAGATACAGCTACAATGGGTGCCATGGCAGTCATGCGTTTAATTGATCGAAATGGCCTTGACCCACGAACAATAGGAAGGATGTATCTTGGTACTGAATCTGCTCTGGATGGGGCAAAACCAACCGCTACTTACATTCTCGATATGCTCAACCAGCGATATCAAGACCGTTTCGGAGAAGATTGTTTTCGAAACTGTGATGTTGTTGACATGACATTCGCCTGTATCGGTGCGGTTGATGCCCTTCATACGACCCTTGATTGGGCAGCACGCTCGACGATGGAAGACGAGCGTATTGGAATTGTTATCTTCTCTGATAATGCTAAATATGATCTTGAATCAAGCGGAGAATACACACAAGGTGCTGGCGGCGGAGCACTTCTCGTTCGACAAAACCCAAGATTGCTCGAGATTCCAGATTGCTGGGGTGTTTCAACAACTCCAGTGCATGATTTCTTCAAACCGCGACGAAACGTTAGCTTGCGAAGTGTCATAACAAACGTTATGCAACTGGCCCAAGAAACAGGACAATCTCTCAAGAATGGAATTGTTGAGCGAATGGTGAAGCACCTTCCTAAATCTACAGTCCGCCGACTAGGAATCTTCGCCCATGGTGAAGAATCTGTTAACGTCCATCGAGATGAACCCGTCTTTGATGGCCAATTCTCAAATCGCTGTTACCAGCAAGCTGTTCGTCAAGCGTTTTACAACTTCAGCGAGAAGGCAATAAAACAGAAGCGTTGGGATCCTGAACTCGATACTCGCTTCACACAACAATGGTCTCGAATCATCATGCACTTGCCTTATGCCTTCCAAGCAAAGCGAATGTTCCCTGATGTATTCCGTCACGACCGAATCGATACAGACATGTGGCCAAGTGTTGTTGAACAAATCGGAGAACAGCCCGAAAAACCGAGTTCTGATGACCCTGAAGCACTTGTTGCATGGGAAAAGGAAATGGATGGCTATCGAAGAGCAATTTCGAAAACTTCGGAATACATACAATTCCACAAGGAGAGGATTGAGAAAGGACAACGGGCTTCAAGTCTGATTGGAAATCAATACACAGGTTCTATTTTCCTCGCACTTATGTCGACGTTCGAATCCGATCTCGAAGACAATTCAAACCTCGAAGGCGAATTGTTCGGACTTTGTGGATACGGCTCAGGAGCGAAAGCGAAGGTCTTTGAAGGCAAGGTTGCACCAAAATGGCGAGAAGTCGTTGCACGATGGCAACTCTTTGAACGTCTTGCTGGCCGTGTTGCAATTGATGAAATCACCTATGAAAACCTACACAAAGGGTTGCAAGAGAGCAGTGTTGTTGCTCCACGTGGTGAATTCGCTCTGGTCAACATTAGCGAAGAAGGAAACGATGAAGGCGCTCGAACCTACAAGTGGATTTCTCAATAAGTTCCAGACCATGAAAAGCCAAAAGTCAAGAACGGGCATCAGCAGTCTTTGACGTAGGTGAAGCCATGAGTGTTCCTCAAACGATGATGGCTTGGACCAAAACCGAAGCACGTGAAGGTGGTTTCGAGCAAATCGAACATCCTGTGCCAAAGCCAGCGTTTGGGGAAGTCTTGATCAAGACACTCTCAACAAGTATCTGTGGAACCGATCTACACATTTGGAAGTGGGATGATTGGAGCGAAGAGAACGTACCTCTTGGCACCATTACTGGTCACGAATCGTGTGGTGAAGTTGTTGCTCTTGGAGAAGGCGTTACCACACATAGCATTGGTGATATGGTGGCAATCGAATGCCACCTTGCTTGCTGGTCATGCCCACGATGTGATGAAGGAAATGCCCACGTTTGTGAGAACGGTTCTATCTTTGGTGTCCACACCAATGGAGCCTTTGCACCTTATTTTACCATCCAAGCAGTCAATGCACGCCATGTTCCAGCGGGACTAGATTCTGGCCATGCATCCATACAAGATCCGCTTGGAAATGCCATCCATACAATCACTGGAGGCCCAATCGAAGGGGCAACTGTTGCCATCCATGGGCTTGGACCGATTGGATTGTTTGCGGTTAATGCTGCAAAGGCACTCGGTGCAAAGATGGTTATTGGAATTGATTGGGACAACACATACCGAATGGAACTGGCATCTAAGGTTGGAGCAGATCTAGTCCTAGGCAAAGGCGATGATATTGCAAGTCGAATCTTCGAGGCTACGGAGGGAAGAGGTGTCGACAATTCATGTGAATTCTCTGGTTCACCTGTTGCTTTATCGAATTGCATTCGAAGTACGCGTCTAGGCGGATATGTCAATGTCCTCAGCGTTTATGGCCAACAGGAGCCAAATGTTCCTATGAATGAATTGGTGTTCCGATACCTCCACCTCAAGGGAATCAACGGCCGAAAGATGTGGTCGACTTGGGACACAATGCATGAATTATTGGAAAAAGGGGCGATTGATGTTGATGCAATCCTTACCCATAGACTCCCAGTAAGTCGTTTCATTGAAGGAATTCAACTTTCGTCGTCTGGTGAATGTGGAAAAGTCGTGCTTGACTTTTGATTCATTTCTTCACCAACGTTGATATGATATGCGCGACGGCCTAAAAGCCCGTTGATAGAGTTGAAGTACGTAATTGTCAGCGGGGGAGTGCTCAGTGGATTGGGCAAAGGTGTTACTGCAAGTAGCATAGGCGTCCTCATGAAAAGCGCTGGACTGCGAGTCACTTCTATCAAAATTGATCCTTACCTGAACAGCGATGCTGGAACAATGAGCCCATTTGAACACGGAGAAGTCTTTGTTTTGGATGACGGCGGCGAGGTTGATTTGGATCTTGGCAACTATGAACGGTTCCTTGACCTCAATCTCGCTCGAGATAACAATCTCACAACTGGAAAGATTTACTCCAAAGTCATTGAAGCTGAGCGTCGAGGCGATTATCTTGGTAAGACTGTTCAAGTTATTCCACACGTAACCGATGCAGTACAAGACTGGATTGAAGATGTTGCAAAGCGTCCAGCTGATGGAAGTGATGTATCCCCAGATGTATGCATCGTTGAATTAGGTGGTACTGTAGGTGATATTGAAAGCGCACCGTATTTGGAAGCATTGCGTCAATTCCAATTCCGTGTTGGGAGAGAAAACGTCACCTTCGTTCACGTTTCCCTTGTTCCTGTCATGGGACCTGTTGGCGAACAAAAAACAAAACCTACGCAACACACTGTCAAGGAACTGATGAGATTAGGCATTACTCCTGACGTTCTTGTTTGCCGTTCAAGTAAACCACTGACTCAAGAAACACGAGACAAACTCGCTGCGTTCTGTCATGTGGATGCAAAAGCAGTCTTTTCGACACACGATGTGCCCAACATCTACCACGTTCCTTTGATGCTTGAAGAACAAGGCTTCTGCAACATTCTCGATATTGATTGCAACAAGACCGATATTCTTTCAGATTGGAAGAAGATGGCTCATCATCTTGACCAACTTGAAGATGAAGTCCATATCGCAATGGTTGGAAAGTACACCGACCTTTCCGATGCTTACCTATCGGTCATTAAATCACTTCAACATGCAGCAATTGCAGCAGATAGAAAACTCCGTATTGATTGGATTGAAGCAAGTGATCTTGAAGGAAACAATGACTCTGAATCATGGACTCTTCTCAAGAACGCTCATGGCGTCCTCGTCCCTGGTGGATTTGGAGATCGTGGGATAGAAGGAAAGATTCTGGCAGCTCAATACGCTCGAGAGAACAATGTTCCATATCTTGGAATCTGCTTAGGATTGCAAGTAGCAACCATCGAATTCTGTCGAAATGTTTTGGGAATAACCGATGCAACATCAACTGAATTTGAACCTGATGCTGCAAACCCTGCTGTCATCTTCATGCCCGAAATCTCAAAGACACATCTTGGAGGAACAATGCGATTGGGTTCCCGCCCAACAATCTTCCAAGTTGATGACTGCGTCACACGTCGCCTCTACGGTGGATTAGCACAAGTGGATGAACGACACCGTCATCGCTACGAGATCAATCCTGACCTCGTTGAGAAAATCGAGCAAGCTGGATTGAAGTTTGTCGGTAAAGATGAGAGTGGACAACGCTGTGAAATCTTTGAACTTGAGAGTCATCCATTCTTCGTCGGCGTCCAGTACCATCCTGAATTCAAATCAAGACCAGGACGACCAAGTCCACCGTTCCTTGGACTGCTCCTAGCCTCGAGTGGGCAAGAATTGCCTTAAGATTCGAGGATACGAATGACTCGTGTCGTTCGATAGCCCTGTAGTAGTTTTACGAAACGACGTTGTTGATATTCTTCATCGAGTAGAGGATCGCCAGTATCGATACGCACACTAGAGAGCCCGAGGAGTTTTGACGGTGTTGCAACACCAAGAATTGATTCGAACCCAATCGCCCGTAGTACATCTGGAGAAAGTTGCAAATTACCTCGGCCAATAAGGAACCCTTGACCTCCCATCGGAGAGAGAAGGAGGAGGCGTGGGCCTTCGTATCCTACAAGATGTTGCAACAATTGTTGCTCGTTCAAATCCGAATGGATTGTTCCATTATGTTGAATATCAATTCCAAGCAGTGTTAACTCTACGTTTAGATGCTCTCCCATTCGCCGGAGTGTACCACCACTGCCCCAAATGACCATCAGTTCAGGATTATCATCAATTAAGTTTCCAATATGATTGGCTAATCCTTCGATTGTATCGGATTCTGATGCACGTTCGACTTGTTCCTTCGCCCCTTGCATAAATCGTGGGCTTGAAGGCGTCCAAGCTTCTCCATACATGCGTACTTTCCATTCACCTTTCTGATAGGTTTCTTCATCCAAGTCCATGACTTCGGTGATGGCCACCATCAAATCACCTTGAAGGAAAGCGAGCAAGACTTCTGCTGAAGCCTTTGGAGTTGTTGCAAAGCAACCGGAATGCATCTTTACACCGCCAGGAACACCGATTAAAGGCGTTTCATTACCATCAAGAGCATTGACGATATCTCGGGTAGTTCCATCGCCTCCAGCGTAGAGGATGACGTCTACTTCTGCTTCGAGGAGATCATGAACAAGCTTGGATGTGTCTTGAGCGGTTGATTCTTTTGGAGATTCTTTTCTCTGTTCAAATTCAAACCCATCAAGCCAATCACCACCCATTCGTCCAGACCATGCCACAATGCTGGGTGAAACACCCATGCGGTTCAAACTGGAAGCGAGAAGTTCTTTGAATTTGGAAATGCATTGTTGCATCCGAGGACCTGCTCGATCGACTGCTCCTGCATCACGAGCTTCTTTGGCACGTCCATCACTTCCTTTGAAACCAAGACGACCGCCAAGTCCTGCATCAGGATTGACGACAATACCGATACGCATATCCAAACCCAGTACTCCCTCATTTTCAATCATTGCTCATGAACTAGGGTAAGAAACGGGTCAGATCTTAAGCAACAAGCCGATGTATTGAAGTTCTTTGAAGAGATGGAAATACATGGTCAAAGAATCAGCACCGGACGAAATCGTTCTCGATGACATCATGAAAGAGGGTATGAAAAATATCGGAAAAGGAGAAGCAGCGCCTGTAAAACAGGAGCCTGTAGCCGAAGAAGCTCAAGAGGAGGACCAAGTAAATCCTCAATTCGGTTTCAAACTTGAACCCGTTAAATCAGAAGAAGAATTTGTTGTTGCTCCAGAGAAAGATGAAGAAGAAGTTCCAAAGAAAAAACAAGTCATTCTCGATAAACCATCGCAAAGTATGGACGATGACATCATCGTCGAATGGTGAATTTAATCGGCGGATTCATGAATGGGACCGTCGACGAGTGAATGCGAGGCGTCTCTATGTCGATGGTCAATGTAACCCTGCCTGACGGAACAGTCAACGAATATGTTGCAGGCATCACTGCTGGTGAAGTCGTTATTGACGCTCTTGGAAAAAAGCATGGGTGCTTAGCTGCTCGTGTTGATGGGATTGAACGAGACTTCTCAACTTCTCTTGATACCAACTGCAGTGTCGAAGGTATTCTCGCATCCAGTGATGAAGGAATCCATATTCTTCGCCACAGCGCTGCTCACTTACTTGCTCAGGCGGTTATGGAAATCTATCCTGATGCAAAACCGACCATTGGCCCTGCTATCGACCGTGGATTCTACTACGACTTCGCAATGGAACCCATTGCAGTGAGTGACCTCAAGGCTATCGAAAAGAAAATGCATGAACTTGCACGACGCAACATTCAAGTCGAGAGAGTTGAACTAGAAGAGCAAGAACTTCGTGAGCATTTCCAATCCAACAAATACAAGATTGAAATTATCGATGACAAGTTGGAAGATGGAGATGGATCAACCATCTACAAACAAGGTGAATGGTATGACTTGTGTCTTGGACCGCACGTTCCGAGCACTGCTAAGTTGATGTTTAGTCGACTTACATCCGTTTCTTCTGCTTACTGGAGAGGTGATCAATCACGTGAACAATTGGTTCGAATTTATGGAATCGTTGAACCTACTAAGGAGGCTCTCAAGGCGACGTTGAATCGAATGGAACAAGCAAAACTTCGCGACCATCGTAAACTTGGAAAGGACTTGCAGTTGTTTCATGTTGACGAAGAAGTTGGGCAAGGACTCATCTTATGGACGCCAAGAGGTGCAATCATTCGACAAGAATTACAAGATTTCATTTCTTATCACCTACGTCGACAAGGCTACGACCAAGTGTTTACCCCACACATCGGAAAACTCGATTTGTATCGTACATCTGGTCACTTCCCGTATTACCAAGAAAGCCAATATCCGCCTCTTGTCGAACGTGATTTGATGAAGAAACTAGCTGACGAAGGCTGCTCCTGTTCGGAATTATCGAACATGATGAACAGTGGTGACATCGATGGCTATATGCTCAAACCCATGAACTGTCCACATCACGTCAAAATCTATTCATCTCAGGCACGCTCATATCGAGATTTACCATTGAGGCTTGCTGAATTTGGTACAGTCTATCGATGGGAACAATCTGGTGAGATCTCGGGGATGACTCGTGTCCGAGGATTTACGCAAGATGATGCACACCTGTTCGTTACAGAAGACCAAATAGGTGCTGAAGTGATGGGTTGTATTGAACTGGTACAAACTATTTTTGATGTTCTCGGAATGCATGATTATCGTGTTCGTGTTGGTCTAAGAGACCCGAACTCTGACAAATACGTTGGAGATTCTGAACGCTGGGATCGAGCAGAAGAAGCATGTCGTGCTGCTGCTGCTAAACTTGGAGTCAATTGGTCAGAAGAAGAAGGTGAAGCGGCATTCTACGGACCTAAGATTGACTTCGTCGTCAAGGATGTCATCGGCCGTGAATGGCAACTTGGAACTGTCCAAGTTGATTACAATCTGCCAGAACGATTTGACCTATGGTACAAAGGAAATGATGGAGAAAACCATCGCCCTGTCATGATTCATCGAGCACCATTTGGGTCGATGGAACGATTTTGTGGAGTCCTTATCGAGCATTTCGCAGGTAAGTTCCCAACTTGGCTCTCTCCGACACAATGCCATATCCTCACGATCTCAGAGAAGCATAAAGGCTACGCTGCAGAAGTTGCAGAGAAGTTGAGAGAACAAAATGTTCGTGTGAAAATTGACGATGGTGATGACACAATCGGAAAGAAGATTCGAACACATCGTAAGATGCGTCCTGCTTACATGATGATTCTTGGAGATGGTGAAATGAACAACGATTGTGTATCTCTGCGCTCCAGAACAGGTTCTCAGATTTCTGATGTTCCACTCGACCAATTTGTCAATGATATTGTCAAAGAGATTCGTGAAAAGGCTTCAGAACCAAGTTTGGTTCCTGATTCTGAGTGAAAAATCTGTCTTTAAATACCGCTTTTATTCGCATTCAATTAAAAGCAAAATGTGTTAGGAGATTCATGTCGGCTCCATCCATTCTCGACGGTTTTTCCGTCGTTGCGATTGTGCCGCTAATTCTAGCAGCAGCAATTGCGTTGCTGTTTTGGAGAACGGTTGTCCCTCGTCAATTACGCGGATTGCAGGTTGCCTTTGAGACTGGACCAAAGCGGTATGAAGTCCACACGATTACATCGACGTTCGGAGAAGCTCGAGATCTGCTTCAAAGCAGAGGTATGCGCTTTGGAGTTGCAACCTATCTTTTTGCACTGACAGGAGCGCTCTTGCTCTTTTTTGAGTATCTCATTACCTCACAGGGATGGAGTGATGGGTACCATGCTCCAAATATTGCACTCGCTTTGATTCTCATTGTCTGGCCAGCGGTCATCTCCTCTGGCTCTTCGCTGGGTGCTCAAATCATCAAGCCAATTGGACATGGACGAGCTCGATTACAGGAAGCAAGTCGAGCACGATCGTACGCCTACATTGCCCTGACTGTTTTTTGGTTCTGTGGCGTAGCGATAATGTATACGATTCTTGATGCTAGGGGTGTATCATCAGACCGTAAATTGAGCGTTTGCCTACTGCTTGCTTTCGCACCCTCTATTATTGCCTACGGGCGTGTTTTGGGTACATCCTGGCAAGCATTACGTCAATCCTCTTCCCAGATTGCTAAAGGGAAAGCCTCGCCGTTCCACAATCATGTTCCAAACGCTCGTCAACAATTGATTGCACGCATTGTTCATTTCAACACCATTGCAATGCCTATTGTCGCAATTAATACATTGATTTCTCTTGTTGCAATCCTTGTTTCTCCTGAATTGTTTACACATTCAGATCGTGTACTGGAACTTCCAGAATACAGAGAACAAGCAACAATTATGGAAGAAGGTGGCGTACTTGGGTTCTTCCTTATCGAATTGTTCTCCAACATAGCAGAGCCGGGTCTTCGCGTCCCTTTGGTCTCAGCCATCCTTCTCTTCCTTCTTCTCAACGTAGCATTGGTTGGATTCCTGTTTGTTTATGAAGTCGCAAGAATTCTGTTCTTGGATGTTCAGGATGTTTCTGGAAGAGGCGGCATTCGACTCGCAGACAGTCGACTGCTTCGAGCAGAGCGTAGTCAGCAAGCAAAAGTTCTGAACTTTTGTTTCACTGGATTCGCAGGCCAATCCATGCTGTTGTTAGCACTGGCTATGATCACATTCTGGGATTCCAGTTTCTTACCTCAAGGTGAACAATGTGGTGCATGGGAGGATACGCTGTGCACTGTTGTTACCAAAGATGCCATGGAAGAATTGACCTGGATGCTCGCTGCCGGTGGTCAAATCGGATTCCTTTTCATTTGGTTAACATCACTACAAGTCGGTTCGAAACTGGATGATATTTCCTTTGATGCTTCAATCAGTGAACAAAGAGATATGCTGACACAGATGGAAGACGTCATCTATCTCAAGCAAAAACCATTCACTGAGCTCGTAGCAAAGGATGCTTGGACACGAGCAATTGAACAGTTTGATGACATTCTCAACACAACTGAAGATTCGATGCAAGGTCTTGATTTGTTGAGAGAAACTGGAGCGAGAATGCAGCTCTTTGCTGGATTAAATCGATGGGAAGAGGCGGAAGAATATGCCGTATCTATGCTTGCGCTCCAAGGTGGCCGTGAAGCACAAGTTGCAAGATTGGTTCTTGCTGCTGCTAGCATAAGTCAGCGAGATCTGCCAGAAGCGGCTCCTCGATTGTCCCTGCTCAACAAGAGTGATGTTGAAGCTGCTCGCCTCCATTGGTTTGCTGCTGTCCTTAATTCGAAACGAGAGGTTCCAGTTACATCTCAACCAATTCTGAGTATCGATCCTTTGATGAGACGGAACATCGATTTGTTACGGCGTACATCGGTTGGTGAACCACGACCTGCTAAAGCAACAAAGAATTCTCCTCCTTACAGAATGATGTTGCTTGGTGATTGTGCGAGAATGCGTTTAGCAGGTCGTCATGAAGAAGCAATTACCATTCTGGAAGACTTCATGAAGAAATTTGAGAACCATTCCGACTATCCAACCTCAACATGGTCTCAAGGAAAGGTTGTCCTTGCATTGATGCACTTGGATGCGAGTCGGCCAAACACTGCTGTTCGTATCGCTCGTGAATTACGTACTTCTGAGCCTCGACATCCACATGTTCGTTCTCTGGTTCGAATTCTTCATGAATTAGGTCACATTGATGCTATGGGTGGTGAGTCTACTGGGATTACAATGCTCATTGATTCAGGCGGAGACTGGATGAAGAATTGGCCTCTTGTTCATACGGTTCAAGTCCCACCACGATTGAGTGGTTCTCGCTCACTCAAACATGCTGTGAAAGCAAACGTGTGGATTACACATTCACCTGAGCAATCCGTCTCCAAATATTACAATAAACGATCTGCATGGAAGCGAATCCCATACAATTCAAACGAGAAGGAAGCACCACTTGGATTGTATCTGCACCTCTATGGAATCATTGCTACAATCGGGGGAATGCCTGTTGATCTTGGCCTTCCAGCAGGGTTCGATATTGAAGCCCTTGAGAACAGAGGTCTTCTCTGACTAGACGCGTCTTCGTAGACGTTCCATTGCTGCATCCGCCTGACCAAGTTGTTCCAATGCCTCTGGAACTTGTCCTTCTTTGAGGCGATCAGCAGCAAGAGCAATCGCTGCATCTGTATTCTTCATGTCCTCATCTGTTGGAGAAAGATTCGATGCTTCGCATTGATTACGGAGAACTGCCCATTCTTCGCGAACGAATGTGAGCAATGTGTTTGCTTCATCCTGTTCATTTCCAAGAGCATCTAAATCGATGGTTAGACGTTCAAGAAGTGTTGCTGCATGACTCCATTGTCGTTCATCTGCTGCTTTCTGAACGGATGTAAAACGAAGCATCCACTTATCTGAATCTGAGAACCCTTCGAAACGGGCAAGGAGTTTCTTTCGTTGACGTAATGCACGACGGACACTGTCCATTGCTTCTCGTTCGATTTTGATGACTCGCATGATTCCTTCTCCAAGACCGATTGCTTGCCCGGTATCGCCTGCTTCTAGAGCAGCTTCTGCTTGATCCATACGATGCTCTAGATCTGTTGTATCAAATCCTTCAGTTGCTTTCAGTGCCTTAGCAGCATCTTTCAAAACGACTTCTGCTCTCTCCTTTGCATCACCATCTGCTTGCAGTTGAATTGGAATGACAACAGCGAGTTCGAATGCCTTCTTAGGAGCCTCTCGTTCAAGTTGCTTACGAGCATCCCGAATGATTTCTCTCATGTTGTCAATAGCAGCCCCTGATTGCCCTGTTAACAATTCATTTGCATGGTTAATCGCTCCTTCTGCTTGTGCCCACCAAGTGACGATTTCCTGAGCTCGTAATTTCGCTTGACGATACAAGGCCTCTGCTTCTCGAAGAGAACCCAGAGAGGCTTCTCTTTGGCCCATGTCGTAGGATTTACGAGGTCGCTTAGCAAGCGGAGTTAGATCTTCTGCATGTTCGATAACTGCGAGTGCTTCTGTGCGAACAACATCCACGTCTCCAGCGAGAGAAAGGGAACGGTCAATGTCTTCTTCTGCTTCTGCAAGAAGGCGCATTCCAAAAGCAGGGTCAATGTGCCCTTCTTCCTTGGCCGTTGTCACTAAACTGCTTGCTTGATCCACCGCCGCTCCTTCTGAGCGAAGAATCAGAATACGATGTTCAAGGCGGTCTAGTTCAATTCTGAATGCTTTCCTCTCTTGACGTAGGTTGTCTCCAGCAATCCAAAGATACAGGACATGGAGGAGAACAATTGCGGTTAAGGATGGATGCAACCAATCACTTGTAGACTGAATCCAGGCTTCTTCTGCTCTATCTCCAACAAGAACACCAAACACCGTAAGTCCGCCAATAGCGGTCATCATTGCTCGGAATCGCATAACATCGATTCCTCCACGGAGCGTCTTGGCTGAACCTTGAAGCATTGCTATACCAAGACCAAGCAACAGGACACAAGCGAGTATTTCACTCATATCTGTCCCATAAGATCGTATTGAGAACATCATCAAGAGTGGCCAAAACATGCTGCAGGCAGCGCCTACTCGTGTTCTTGCCTTGGGATCATCGAGGATTAAATCTTGAAGAATGATGCCCCAGAGAATGACAAGTATTGGCATACCCAATCCCGAGAGAAGTTTTGCATCTCCAGAAAAAGCATCCTTCAGCGTAGGCCAAGCCAACCATACCGCTCC
>JABIYX010000033.1 GCA_018666575.1 Methanobacteriota archaeon
AATTGATCTTGCAGAATCTATGATTGCAGAAATCGAAAAGATGATCGAAGCTGGTACTCCTCCGTCAGAAGGTAAAGTGAAGAAACTCACAGACCTTGTTTGAGGTGGGAACATGGACGTCGATACGCTCTTATCTCCTTTCGAGGAAAAATACGAACGTATCAAAGAACTCAACGAAGAGCAACGACAACGTCTCTGCTTGATGGTATCAGATGTAGAGGAATGTGTTGGAATCAATCACCTTGTCGATTGTCTTGCTGATGAGACTTCAATGTCTGGCGATGGCGTTATCAGGTGTTATGTTGGTTTTGAACCAAGTGGGAAAGCCCACATCGGATGGAAGGTACTCTCACTTCAACTCAAGCGTATGCTCCAGGCAAAAGCAAACGTCCTGATCTTCCTTGCTGATTGGCACGCTTGGGTCAATGACAAATTTGGCGGTCGAATGGATGATATTCAGAAGACAGCCGTGTATATGGAAGAGACCTTCCGTGCACTTCTTGACTATCCTGAGGAAGGTGAGGGCCCGGGGCAACTCCGATTTGTTTGGGCCAGTACGCTCATGGATTCAGGTGATTATTGGGCAAGAGTGCTTCGGTGTTCCAAGGGAGCAACCCTACCAATGGTCAGAAAAACCTTCACCATCATGGGTCGTGATGAAGCATCATCCGATCATGATTTGTCCAAGTTCTATTATCCTGCTATGCAGGCCGCAGATATATTCGAACTTGGAATCGATGTCGCACTTGGTGGAATGGACCAGCGAAAAGCCCACATGTTCATGAGAGACATGGCTTCAAAGTGGAATTGGAAGAAAGCTACCTGTCTTCACACTCCTATCCTCTCCTCATTGAAGGCATCAGGTGTTCGGATGGATTCCTTCGACCATAAGATGAGTAAATCCAATCCTAACGGAGCTCTTCTGCTGCATGATTCAATTGAATTGATACAAAAGAAGATGAAGAAAGCGTACCTTGACCCTACTGATGACCATTCGCCTGTATACGAACTAGCAGAGCATGTTGTTTTGCCAGAATTTGGATCAATTACGGTTACGCCAAATCCGAAATTTGGGGAACCTAGTACTTGGAACAATCTCGAACAGTTCAAGCAGGCTGTAAAAGATGGTTCAATCCATCCTTTCGATGCGAAAATGGGTGTTGCTCAAGGTGTTGCTAATGGCTTGAATTCAATTGCTCAACACTTTGAAGAGCATCCTGAATCTTATGAGACGATGCTAAGCATAACATCTTGAAAGCCTTCACAAGCCTTCGATACTGAATGCATGGATTTGGAGAATACGCCGCGTATCTTTTGTGAAGTTTCTATCCGGGACAGGATCAATCTGGACGACTCCGTTGATCCTGATGGTATCTCCTATGTTGTAAGCATCTACATACTCGTCATCAATTACCACCCATATTGGCTGTCCTGATGAATCATCAATATCTGAAACAGACAAGTATTGAATATCTTTGTAAAATGAACCCTCAGCAGTAAGTTTCATTGAACTTCTAAGTCGCTCATATACTCCGTATGGGACCTTGCCTTCGAAAGCTTCCATCGCTTTCTCATAGCAAATTTGGCAAGGTCCTTCTGGACGTTTCCTCTCTCTTGCAATTTTCTGTTTGATAAACTCTCTTGATTCACATCGGGCGCACACATAGAGCGCTTCCTGCAGATATCCCAGCCGAGGCCCTACGTCTTTGATACGTACAATTGAACTGACAATTTTGCCCCTGTTTCTCATCCTTAAAGACGAGATTTGTTTTGTTCGCTCAGCGGGTAGAGCAAGGGGCCGAAGAATGCAACGGATATCACTTACCTCGTATTCAGCGACCATTGTACGAAGAACCTCATTAGCAAGTTCAATCGTATCTACAGGCGTTTCGTTGAAATAAAGACTCAACACATCATCTTGATCAATATCTCTGTAATCGACTACAAATGGGAAGATAGGTTGCTCGAGACAATCCGTTCCTTTTAGTGCTTTAAAGTCTTGACTGTGCTTGGATTCAAATAATTCTCTCCAAGCATTTAGTGTGTCTGCTTGGGCGGGCGATGGTCCGGGAAATACTCGTTCATCTGGCATGGAAATTTCCCTCTCAACAGACGGTTTCTAAATATTTCTGAGGATTTGGATTTTGAATGTAATTTACAAACGGCGCAAAGCCAATCTTCATGAATCGAGCCTCTTTCCATTGAATGATACAGATGCCTACAATCGTTGTTCTCGTCAAGCAAGTCCCTGATACTAACGCAAAAATAGTTGTTCAAGGAGACCGTGTTGATCTTTCTTCAGTTAAGATGGTTATGAGTCCTTATGACGAGTTTGCTATCGAAACGGCAATCCGTCACAGAGATGCCACAGATGGTACCGTAACAGCTGTAACAGTAGGCGGTCCAAGTTCAGAAAAGATCCTCAAAGACGCAAAGGCAATCGGTGTTGATAACATCGTACGTGTTTGGGATGATTCATGGTCTGACCTCGATTCAAATGCTCTTCAAAGCGTTCTTTCTGAAACGATTCAAACATTGGGTGCTACGGTTGTCTACTGCGGGAAATCCGCTGCGGACACCGGCGCAGGCTCAACCGGCCCTGGAATTGCTGAAAGACTCGGCTGGGGAAATGCCTCCAATGTTATCGGTGCAGAATTCTCTGATTCTATTGTTGCCTCAATGCCAGTTGAGACTGGCGTTGCGAAAATTAACATCGCTCTTCCAGCGGTAATCTCGTGCGACAAAGGAGATTTCAAAGTCCGCAAGCCAAATGTCAAAGGAATCATGATGGCCAAGAAAGCGAAAGTCGAACTCATGAGCGCTGCAGCTCCTTCCTCAACAATCAGTATCGCTTCTCACTCAATGCCTCCTGCAAAGCC
>JABIYX010000068.1 GCA_018666575.1 Methanobacteriota archaeon
AAGACCAGAGTATTGTCTTCTGTAACACAAAGCGTATGGTTGACTTGGCTGTTCAGCGCTTGAAGAAGCATCGATTCGATGTTGCAAGCCTTCACGGGGACTTGAATCAAAACCAGAGAGAACGCATTATCGATTCTTTCCGTAAAGGGGAAATCAAGACTGTTATTGCTACAGATGTAGCAGCTCGTGGTATTGATATCGATGGAATCACGCTCGTTGTTAATTATGACGTACCATCAGACATTGACTCGTTCATTCACCGTATCGGCCGAACAGGTCGTATTGGCCGTCATGGAGAGGCTTGGAGTCTTGTCTCAAAGGACGATGCACCACAGATGAACAAAATCATTGCAACTTACAACTTGCATATCCTTGATGCAGAGGCGCCCGATCTTCCAGATGGTGTCGACAGAGATCCGGTGAAGAAGCAAGATGATTATGGAGAAACTGCCGACGTCTACGGATTTGTTTCGATTAAGATTCATTCAAACCGTGAACAACTCGGTTCACCTCGAACCATTGCAACATGGTTTGAACGACATATTCGATGTGACTCGCTTGCTATTGGTGATGTTCGTTACGATGGTGATTCCACTGTTGTTTCCATCCACAGCAGCAAACTTGGATTGGCTATGAAAGCGCTTAACGTTCATCCAATGGGTGACGGAATCGTCCAAGCGTCAGTTCTCTGATTATTCTTCTTCTGAAGAGCCAGTACGATTTCTCCAAGAGCCTTTTGGCTTTTCTTTTGATTTCTTTTCTTCAGGTTGAATCATTTCTTCTTTCGTAGTTTTCGTCGGGCGCTCTGGCCAATCCCCAGATGCATCCTTACGTTCGATTTCATACATTCCTGCTGTTCCTAGGACTAATCCGAGGACTGCAAATGACCAAGCTCCTTGTATCGCATTGTCCCAATTTGCTTGGGCTTCTATGCAGGTACCTGTCGTCAGGTCACTAAACTTGCAATAATCGATCACTTCCTTAGCATTGGTTGCCTCTGTGTTGGCGTTAATCCATAGCCATGAGATGAGGAAAAACGTGACCATTGTAACGAGCAAGCCATAGTGAAGTCTTGACCATCGTCTCCTGAAAATGATTCTCCATTGTTCCTTCTTTTCTTGAGATGCTTTGAGCGTACGAGTACTTGCTCCAATGTATCTAAACCAGACGAGCCACATGAGTAAGAGGACAATCAGGAAGCCCCACTTGTAGACGAAGTTGTGAAATTCCCACATGTTGTTTAAGCAGTCTGCTTGATTTTGATTATCGATGCAACCATCAACTGCTATTGGGTAGAAAGCAACGAGTCGAACGATATTGAGGACATATACTAATGCACACATGACGCCTACCGCCTTGAATCGTTGTCGTTGGGAAACACCATCTGTCATCAGTACAAGCGTTGAAACGAAGATCATCTCATGAATCCCTGCGCATTCGTCAGAGACGTAGAGGCCGACTGAATCGAATTGACCAGGGAACGATTCATGATAGAAATCAATTCGCGTCATCCAACCGCTATGTTCCGAGAGTGTCGATGCTGATTCACCAAACATCAGTTGTGTCACTTCGTTCCAAATATAGGCTTCTGTGACCTGAATGAATGCAAGTGTATCCGATGGCTGGGTAATGAACCAATACAGTGCTTCAACTGCGAGTAAAGCCAATGGAATCTTCCCATATTGAAGACCGAGTTGGCCAACTTCGGACCAACTCATGTCATCCTTATGTTTCGTCGAGGCGGAAGCAGCCATCGGTTGAGGCTCGGGGCCGCTCCACTTGAACATGTTGTGTGGGGGGAATTCTCCTTCGGATGTGTTGAAAAGGTGAATGGATTGGCTTGTGTATGGATGAGCCAACAAAGAAGGCCACACATCGTCTTGATGTGCTTGGTTTCTTTTGTCCTATCCCGGTTGCAGAAGCCAAGCAAGCGCTCTCTTCAATGATGGAAGGTTCGGTTCTTGAGGTGCTCGCAAGTGATCCTGAAACACTTCATGACATTCCTATGATGGTTGACAGAACGCCACATCAAATCGTGGATGTTAAACAAAGTCAAGGTGAGTTTACGTTTCTAATTGAGGTGATGCAAAATGAAGTCTGATGTTCCTAGTTCAGCTAAACTACCAACAAAGTGGGGTCAGTTCGACATCCATGTACACCATGAAGAAAAGACAGGTCTTGACCATGTTGCACTTATGTTGGGTTCGATGGAAGGGCCTGATCCTGTACTTCTTCGTGTGCATTCAGAATGCTTGACTGGTGACGCTTTCTCTTCATTACGCTGTGATTGTGGTCCTCAACTCGATGCGGCTATGGCTGCAATTGTTGAGAATGGATGGGGTTGCTTACTCTATTTGCGCCAAGAAGGTCGTGGAATTGGTCTTCATGCCAAGATTCAAGCCTATCATCTGCAAGATAGAGGAGCAGATACGCTCGATGCTAATTTAATGCTTGGACATCCTGCTGACAAACGAGATTACGAGATAGCAGCAACGATGCTTTCAGACCTTGGTATCTCATCAGTTGCTCTGTTAACAAATAATCCAGACAAGGTGAAACAACTGGAAAGTCATGGGATTACTGTTGCTCGAAAAGTACCGCTTATTGCAGGTGTTGGAGACGAAAACCTAGGCTATTTACAGACCAAAATTCGACGCATGGGTCACATGATTGACTCATCCGAATTAGAATAACTGGGGCCGTGGCCGGGAATTGAACCCGGGCTGGCAGAACCACAATCTGCCGTGCTAACCCCTACACCACCACAGCCATAGGGATTTAGCCGTCATGAGCGAGGTATTTCAACAATCCGACGGACAATCGTGAAACCCGCTCATTGAAATGCTACCGCTGAATGTCCAAACCATGCGAGCCAAACTGACTTCCGTCTTTCTCTGTATGATGTTTTTTGGTGTGCTGCTCGTACCTACTCTGAATCCAGCGAGCGCTCGTAGTGTCCATGAAACCACTGATTACGATTTGTTCCCGCAAGGATCACTTACTGATGCTTCTGATTGGTCGATGCAGGCTACCACCTCGTTCACTTCCCAACCCGCAACATACACTGATGCAATGGTTGCAGACCAACGAATAACGATGGTTCACCAACGACCTCAGAATCTTGATTCAATGGAATATTGGGGTGCAAACAGTCCTTCCGCATCTGATAACGTCGTTGGTTCTCCTGATGGTTTGTTCGCTTGGTCCACTGGTCCAGTGATGAGTGTTGATGGATTTGACTTCTCAGCTTCAACTCAATACATCATTACCTCAGTTGATGTTCTTGTGGCATTCAAAGTCACAGATGCACTCAGTATTGATTCAGTTCGACTATCTATGGATTGGTCCAATGGGACTGATCTCATGAGAACATGGTCCAACACAAACGGAGCAATTGATTACATCAATAATTCCGCATATCGATTAAGTATTGATTCAGTCGATGACTGGTCATGGTCGATGCTTTCTTCGATTGAACTCACCATGGACTATGTCTCAGTTGGTCAGAGTGATGATGCACGTCTCGAATTGGATGCAATTGGCATTGAGGTGACAATGGAATCTGCTTGGTATGGTGGTGAAGTCGCTCAAGCGGTTTCAACAGCATCTGGACATCAAATGCCGATACAAGAAATCGATATGAGTCAAGGGGAGTACAATGGCATGTCCCTTTCGGTATGTGGCCTTGAATCAACGGATATGACTACGATTGGGTCTTGGACGAGCGCTGTCCTACAACGTCCTGCAGAGCAGTATTTTGGCCGTATTCACTTCGATGTTAACGAAACAGGAACTGAAAGTAACGTAAGCGTTCAATATGCAACCTCTGCGGATGGAGAATCCTTTACTGCCTTTACAATTCACAATACTGAAGCCCTACCTGCGGCTGAATATCTCAAAGTACGTATTCTCACAGATACTTCTTGCATAACATCTGTTCGAGTTGATGTCAATGATCCAACATTGAGTCTTGCTGGCAGAATTTATGGCGATGGATCTGGAATCGATGGAAACTATTCAAGATGGACAATTTCAGTAGGTGGTGCTACTGTTGCGAATCTTCCTGTTTCCGTTGGTGAATTTAATCATCAAATTCCAATCGGTGCATACATGAATCCTGGACAAACTGAACTTAGCATCATGGTCAAGTCTTGGTTTACTTGGGATTCAGACGGAAGTGCAAGTACAACAGCATTGGAAGTTAATTCTATAGAAGTGAGTGGTGGATATGATATTTTCTATGACGAAGATCCTGTATGCCAACTCATTGGAGATCAACAACTCTCCGAAGATGGTGGTGGAATATTCGTTCCATTGTTGACTCGATGTACCGATGACCGAACGGATCCAAACTTGTTGAATGTTGAAATTGAAAATTCTCAACCTGATTTAGTCGATGTAAGTCTTGACCAAGGTGAAGTCCGAGTTTCTCTTCTTTCCGAACAATCAGGTTCCGCTCAGATACTGATGACAGTTTCTGATGAAGCAGGGAACAGTCATGTTGAATCATTCAATATTATCGTCAACTCAATCGATGATGCACCTGTGTTGAATGAATTCCCTTCATTGGTCCGAGTTGAGCATGCTGTTGCAACGATTCTCGGTTTCACATGGTCTGACGTTGATACATTGCCTGCAGATCTTACGCTTTCGAGTAACAAAACCTGGGTTGAGGTTGATTTAATCAACAGCTCCCTTCTGATTACTGCTCCAACTCCTGGCTATACCTCTGTTGAACTGACTCTTTGCGACGAGACAACTTGCGTAGAGAGAGTATTGGATTTGGATGTACGCTCCTTACCTGACCTGCGAATCGATTCCGTGGTTGTTGGAGAAGGCTCGGCAGACGGGACATTTGTTGAACTTACTGAAATTGAACTTGGCTCCTATGTCACGGCTCGAGTTTATGTTGCAAATGGTGGATTCGTAAATGCTGAGATGGTAACCATTCGATGTACTGTGAATGGTGTTGTGGGCGATATTGCCACAATTACAACCCTTGAACCTGGAGCAATGTCGATTGCTACATGTGAATTCCAAGCACCGGTTGAAGGTCAATTAATTCGTGTCGACGCCATTGTTGATGGCGGTGAACTCATTGATGAAGGTGATGAAACCAATAACGAAGGATCAAAGAATCTTGTGCTGATTGAATCGTCAGTTGTTGCTGATGTTAATTCGGATGAAGCCTTGTCGACAACAACCATTTGGATTATTAGCATCATTGCTCTTGTTGTCATCATCGGTGGCTTTACCTTCCTTGCTCCAGCAAAGATACGAAAGTATGAGTGATGAAATGACGAAACCAATTCTCTACACCTTCCGTCGCTGCCCTTATGCAATGCGAGCAAGAATGTCCTTACTTAATTCAGGAGTCGAAGTTGAACTGCGAGAAGTTCTCCTCAGAGATCGTCCACAACATCTGATGGAAATCTCACCAAAAGGAACAGTACCTGTCCTTTTGCTTTCAGATGGAACCGTAATCGAAGAAAGTCTTGACATCATGCTTTGGAGTTTAGATGAATCATGGCTTATTGGTGATTGGAAGGAACGTATTGAGATTAATGATGGAGATTTCAAGTATCATCTTGATCGATACAAATACAACAATCGCTACGAAGACGTTCTCTCTTCAGAGGAACACAGAGAACATGCAGTAGCGATTCTCGAGACATACGAAGAGGTATTATCCAATCAAGCATACCTGTGTGGAGATACCATTAGTTTAGCAGACTTAGCACTATCACCATTTGTCCGGCAATTTGCAAATACAGACCGAGAATGGTTTAACCAACTTCCTCTACTTCACCTTCTCAAGTGGCTCGAAGGAATCCTTGAGAGTAATCTGTTCAGAGCATCCATGGTCAAGCATAAACAATGGCAAGATGGTGATGAACCAGTTTACTTTGGTTGAGTCCAATTTTCCTTTGCTTTTCAAGATTGGATTTATTCACTTAGAGGTGAAATGAAACCAATATCCGCTTGTCGGATAATCTCCAAATGCACGTGAATCTTCATATTGGAGATGCCAAAGCGGCGATTATTCCAAGACTGTGGGGGTCGTTCAGTTTTACTGATGGAATGGGTGTGGGGACATGTCAGAATTAAAAATACGAATAGAAACAGAGGAATACATCTACGAAGAGTACTACGAAGCTTGAATCACCAGCGTCGGGGATACACGTTATCTCCGATCAATACCGCTGATGGTCGTGCAATTTCGCCCTTTTCCATAGTTGAGATCTCCTTGCTGTTGAAATTGACCTTTACGAAGCAGACAGCTTCGCCTTTGATGCTTGTTACCAGAACGTTTTGTCCAACAGAAAGATCACCTGGGATCGATACTAATCCTGGTCGAAGTAATGGTGCGCCATGCGCCAATGCAGCTACTGCACTGTCTTTGACAATAATCCGAGGAAGATGAGTCATCAGTTTTTCAATAGGATGAAGCATTCTTGAAAGTGCTTCGGGCTCGTTGCATTCTTTCCACAACCAAACAGCATCTGCAATGTCATGAAGTTGAACACAATCTTTGAGGTCAAAATTTCCAGAGTCTTCTCTTCGAAGTTCCTTCAATGTAATTGGTTGATCCAACAAGAGACCCATATCTTTGGCCATTGTTCGGATATAGGTTCCTGCTTCACATCGAATTCGAGTGATGAGGAGTTTTTCATTTCGATCGAGAACTTCAAACTCGTGAATTCTTCTTGTTCGAACTTGAACACGAACTGCAGAAATTTCTGGAGGTACGTTGTAGATACGTCCGGTCAATTGCTGAATGACTTCATCCATTCGATCTTCATCGACTGGATTCTTCATTTGGAAGATTGCGATGTATGTTTTATCGTGCTCAAGAATCTGTTTGGTTAATCGCATGGACTTACCTGCCATGAGTGGAAGGACGCCTGTTGCGAATGGATCGAGTGTTCCTCCATGTCCCAAACGTGTTAATCCGAGTAAGTCACGAACCCATGCTGCAACTTGGTGAGAGGTTGGACCTGCACCTTTGTCGAGAAGGAAGAATCCCCCTTCGAGGCGCTGCTCAATGGTTTTTTGGTCTGGATAAGTGCCAAGAGCCTCATCAGTTGATGCCTTTTCATCTAATATCATAGTTGCAGAACCCATTAGTATTCCTCCAATATGTGGAGAACCGAGGCCAGCACTTCTTGAGCGTTTAGGTCAGAGGCGTTGATGATGTGCGTGTACGGTTCCGTTTGTTGTGGAAGCAAACCATACAATTCATCGAATCGTTGTTCATCAATTTTTGACCGTTGTTTATTGGCATCGACAATGGAATCCAAATCTCCCCCTTCTCGAGCTTGTACTCGTTTGGCCCGTTCAAGATCATCTACTTCTAACCAGATGCGAGGAGTGGATAATCCCAGTTTGTATGCCCACCATCCTGAGAGACGACTTTCAATCACAGATGGTGCTTCATCATCAGTTCGTACCATTTGTTCTTTTAGGAGGGCATCGAGTTGTCGATCGACTTCAAGATCTTCCTTACACAATTGGCCAAAGTCCGAAAGAGTCATATTGCGTCTTTTCGCTTCTTGACGAAACAACTCTCCTCCATTGAGAGATGACCAGCTTTTTGCTTCACAGAGTAAAGATACAAGTGTACTTGTGCCGCTTCCTGGATGCCCAGAAATCGTCACCTGTAGCATCGTTCACACCCATTCATGGTAACAGACGTTGCATCGCAGGGAACGAGGTCCCTTCTTTGCAACATCTTCACTCATACATTCTGGGCAGACGTGTTCTGTTGAAGTGTCCTTATCTGCGGATTTAGTTTGAGTCTTAGCAGCAACTTTCTGCTGCTTTTTTGGACCATTTTTGCGAGATTTGCTTCGTCGATTCTTGGCTTGTTTTGATTCATTACCTTCATCTGATACAACTAGGTGAAGCAATGGTTCACTCAATTTTTCATTTGCGAGTACCACGGGGTGGTTTCTGTAGCGGATCAATTTGATGTGACGGTCAACGATTCTCCCAAGAGGTGCACTCATACAGATATAGGCACAAATCCATGCAGGGAAGAAGAGAAACTTGTCATCAAGTAGGTTCCATCGAGGAGTCCACGGCAAGGATACATAATCTACTCTAAACGATTCAACAGCAGTTGTAAGCCATGCAAAGATTCCAATAATGAAAATCATTGTGAACATCATTGGACGCATTGCGCCCATCTGAATCTTCAATTGTTCCGGCATCATTTGTTCTCGTAGCGTGTTAGCTTTTTCCATTAAAATAGGGTCGCGACTCATTCGTCCGTCGTTCATCATTCGGCGAACTTGACCTTGTCGGTGAGCAATATGTGCTTGAGCGATAGGATCCATGAACAGATTACGGAGCACAGTATTCATTGTCATTGAGAAGGTACCTAATATGAGGACTGTAAGCACAAAGAATTGGGTTTCTGGTAGAATTGGAGAAAGGATTGGATCTGCCATATTTCCAAGTGAATTACGAATATTTGGATTGATGATGAGGAAACTCATCAGGATCATGACGAGCAACATTGTGAGCATTGAACCATTAGGTGGAGGAGGTGGTGGTGGTGCTGGTCGGCTCGCCATGGTACTACTGTGATGCATGAGGGTCATGAAGGTTGGTCTTCCGTTGAATTCAAACGATAGGATGTAGTCCTCTACACATGCGCCGGAAAGAACCTCTCGATGTGACCACCACATGGCAACACCCAGTTCCTATGCCAATGCCGGGAAGACCGGTTTGCTGCACCGAGTCTGAAGCGCTTGATCAACTCGATAAAATTCAGATGACTGAACGTGTCATTCTTTGGACAGATAGTGAACGCCGCACCATCTCAGATTGGTCCTTTCTAGCGAGTGTTCGCCAAGGCGTTCCTCCGAAAGGAATTGAGGCAGAACTTGAAGCATGCCTCAAACAATATCCTACTGCCTGGCTTGCTGTCGATTTGCGTGATGGAGTCATTCCGCCTTCAACACATTCATCTCTCAATGAAGTACTTCAAAACACGAGACGTCATGTCATCGTTCTGGTGAGTAGTTCCTCGGATCACGAGGAATGGCCCCAATGGAACTTACCGTTTTGAATCATTCAAAGGTGTAGCCACATGCTGAGCATGTTCCTGCGTCGGCATCGTTTGATGTTGAGCAGATAGGACACGACTTTGGCTCAGAAGATTCTTCCACCTCAGTCCCACCATCTTCTGATGGAGCTTCTTCAGCTGATTCTTCTTCGGATGCGTCTCCTGCAGTGAATGCTTCAGCAGCAGCCACAAATTCAGCCTTCTTCAGGTATCCATTGTCATCCAAATCAAAGTTCATTGAGTGTTCTAGGAACGCATCTCGGTCTTCGATACCAAACTCTTCCATGACTCTCAGCATGATGTCTTCTCGGAATTTGATGGCTGGTTCTTCAGCCTCTGTTTCTTCATCAGCAGGTGCTTCTTCAACAACTTCTTCATCAGCAGGTGCTTCTTCAACAACTTCTTCTTCAGCAGGTGCTTCTTCAACAACTTCTTCATCAGCAGGTGCTTCTTCAGCAACTTCTTCTTCAGCAGG
>JABIYX010000136.1 GCA_018666575.1 Methanobacteriota archaeon
ACTCTTTCTGTTTCAGAGGATGTCATTGATTTGCAAAATGCCCTCACCGATCCACATCCAGAAATCAGAAAGCAAGCTGGTCTTCGTATGCTTGAAATGAATCTAAGTGGAGAAGAAGAAAATCAGTTGAATAAAGCGATATCAAACGATGCTGCATTATGGAAACTAGCGGTCCCTAAAGCGATGATTGAAGGGAATGAAAATCTTATTTCTCTAGTCAAGGGTTGTACGAATACACAACGGAGATTTTTCGTAACTAGCATGAGAGAGCACATTGCTGAAGCTGATGATCAAAGAATAACCACACTGCTTGACGGAGATTGTACTTCTGTAGTTTCACGTTGGCTTGTTGGACGGAACGATTCCAAAAGCGACACTCTCCGAGAGGCATTGCTCTTTGACGAGCGCGTGGACAGTATTGACAAGTCAAGAATGTTGGAACGGATATTGCATCGCCAAAACGAAGAACTTGTTCAAGAATTAGCTCAAAAGGTTCTGGACCAATCATCTGACGAAGTCGTTCTCAGTGCAGCGCGAAATCTATCAACCGCAAGCGATGAACCGTCATTATGACAGAGTCAGGTATCACCTTCACAGTCGATGCGACGCAGCCATTTCACCAGAGACTCAAGGTTGCAATACACATCAAAGCGCCATTTTTGAAGCCTAAATTAACCCTATCATTTCCACGATGGGTGCCGGGATCCTATTTTCTTCGAGAACCAATACAACATGTCACTGACTTATCCGTATGTGATGAGACGGGGAGTGAATTAGCATTTGCTCGAAAAGAGGTTGACTCAATCGTAATTTCAGATGTTCAATCTTGCAAACATGTGACTGTAGAGTACCAACTCCTGGCAGTTGATTTAACCGTACGATCAAATCATTTCGATAAATCTCACCTCCACATGATGCCCCCTTTCACTTGGTTTTTGCCGACATCTGGTATCGATAGCGACCGAATGAACCAACAACACTCAATTCAATTTAGCCTTCCAAAGAGTTGGACTGTTACGACTCAATTGGATAAGATTAGAGTCGAAGAAGGCAATGCAATGAACATTCACACGTATTCTGCAATGAATCGTGATGACCTACTCGATGGGGTTGCAGAATGCAATTCAAATGTCATTCTTGAAACAATCGTTGATGGAAGAAGACACACCCTTGACATATGGGACGCAGGTGGGAAAGAACCTCATCCAGTCATGTTGGAACGATTTATTCATGATATGGCATGCATAATCAGGGAACATCACGCCTTATTTGGTGTCCTTGACGAGGATTATCACACGATTCTACATTTGACGGATGGTCCACGTGGAGGTCTTGAGCATACTAATTCTCAAACATCAATGGTTCCTAGAATCGCCTTGCAACCTGGCAATGTAGAAGAATACAGGGATTTAGTCAGTCTATTCAGCCATGAATACCTCCATCAGTGGAATGTTAAACGCTTAAGGCCAAAGAAATTCATTGACTATGATCTTCAACGAGAAGTCAACTCAGATCTCCTTTGGTGGTTTGAAGGTACAACCTCATGGCTTGGAGATATCATTTGTCTGCAAAGCGGTGCATGGAGTAAAGAGGATTATTTTGAAGATATGAAGAGGAAATTAAAACGTCATCATTCTCGAAGTGGAATCAATTCACAATCTCTTACTGAAGCGAGTCATGAAGCATGGATTCACCTCTATAGAAGCCACCCATACTCCAGAGAAACTCAAATTTCATACTATTTGGAAGGAGAGCTATCCGTCTTTGCACTTGATGCAGAACTTAGAAAGCGATCAAAGGGGGAATCAGGAGTTGCTGACCTCATGGCAAAACTCTACCACAAGCATCACGTTGATGTTGAACAAAAGAAAGACAGAGGAATACAGTACAAAGACATCAGGAGAGCCCTTACTTCTCTCAGAGGTGGCGGGAGACTCGGTTCTTTCCTTGACGACCTTACGACCAGAAAAGGAGTTCTAAACCTCGAACAAGCCTTTGGCCTCTTTGGCATTCCTTACGAATCTAACAAACCCAAGGAACGGAAAGATGGTACAGAGAAAATGGCTTGGCAGGAGTTCGAACAGGGGTGGCTTGGAATTAATCTACGTAATCAAAACAACAAACTCACCGTAACATCCCATCTTCAGCATTCACCTGTTCGTGAACACCTACAAGTCGGAGATGAGATTATCGCAATAAATGATCAAAGAATCACTTCATCAGAACAGTTGAAGACTGGACTCAAAGGAAACGTCGGGAAAGAGATCACTATTCTGATGGCTCGTCGCTCAATTGTAAAACAATTGAACATAAAACCCATTGCAGAGCCAAATGCTCCGAGTGTTTCAGTTTGCGACGGGAATCGATTCTGGAAGGCGACTACTCAGAGTCTCCAGGATTCGTAGGGCTAAGAAGAGATAACTTCTCCAAAGAAACATGAATTGGTGGCAAATAATCTGCAATTCGATGACGTGTTGTTTTTGGAGGATACAATTGATCAGATAAGGCCATGTCAACGACATCCTGTTTAGAAATTTCATCGAGTTCAGAAGCAGGCCATAAGTCTAGATCGATTGATTCATCAGCAAAATAATCGACCACAATCACAGGTATCCTTGCGAGTTCTAGTCGAATTGCAACCGCATGCCGATGATGGCCATCGAGAATTGCTCCGGTTTCAATATCAACAATGAGAGGTTTCGTGAATCCATCCCATCGAAGAGTCATATCGAGCAATTTTTTCATGTTCTTTACTTTAATTTCTTCATGAGGTTTGAGCCATTCGAGAGGGACAAGCCGCACATCAGATTCATCCCAAGCCATGACATTGCCAATCAAATTCACGGGATAATGCTTTTTCTTGCTTGAGCAACGGACAACACAGGGGGGAGATGTATGGAACCGACGAATGGCATGATTGCAAAACCCCTCACTCATGAATTGGCAGAAATGGTTCAAAACCTTCCACCAAGTCTGATAGAAATTGTTGATTGGTTTGAAAAT
>JABIYX010000105.1 GCA_018666575.1 Methanobacteriota archaeon
ATTGAATGTGCCTTGTAAAATACCACCAGATCCAGGCCCTGCACTGTTCCCGTTGATTGTGACAGAATATGTTGAGACCCAGATCCGAGAACCGTCGCTAACCATTGCTTCGATGTTTCCGCTCACCAAGGCTGGTAACTCGAATTCAGTGTTCAAACCAGTAGAGCTGAGGACATCAACGTGAGAATAGCCACTTGCCCCTCCGGCTTGTCCAATGAGCCATTCGTTCCCGCTGTATTTGATTGAGGTAACTGGAGTTCCAACAGATTGCATACTGGCTTGGCCTGAGATTGGTCCAAGCGTTGAAATTGCTGCAAAGCCTCCGTTTTCATCATAACCAATGAGCAATTTACCATCCGCATAACTGAATGCATCAAGCCATACTGGGTCACCGGGAATTCCATTTCCATTTGTTGTAATTTCAGTAATCCATGCGGATTGAGTAGTGTCATACTTCGAAATTGGTTGGTTGTCAGCATCATACCCTACGTACAAGGTATCTGCAGAGTCACAAGCAACCGCAGCAACCCGCCCGCTCTTTAGCACAGAAGTGGTAAACGAGCCAACAGCAGTTGTGTTTGCAAGGTCGATGTATGTGACGCCTCCGTTGTTATTGAAGAGTCCAACATAAAGGTACGAGCCACATGCATTCATTGAGATCGGGTAACCATTTGGTATTCCATTCTGTCCAGTCGTGTATGTGGTCCACGTGCCAGTTGCATCGAGTTGACCAATTGTGCCACGTTGGAATCCACCCCAACCCGCAAAGCTCGCCGAGCCTACAACCAGATTGGTTCCGTCGGTCCACAGTTCACCAATCCAATCTCCCATCGCATTAGGTAGGCCGTTTCCAGGTGTCCATGCGGTTTCCCACTGGAAAGAGGATTCGTTGAATCGTTCAACACCATCTTCGGTGGCAAACAGAATCAAACCATCGTACTCGATAATCTCACGAATTGGGAAAGAAAGGGTATCCCACGAGCCTAGTTTTGTTCCACTTGGACTGTAGACTTCAAGTCCGATTTCTCCCCAAGAAATCCATGTGTGGCCAGTCGACGAGTTGAATGCTGTAACCCTATCAACTGCCCCTTCTGGCAAAATGGAAGAATTCCAAGAATTAGAAGTCAAGTCGTATTGAGCAATTCCTCCACTTCCATCTGCATTCCACCACTGTCCAGAAACAACACTTGCGAGAAGTGTGTCGCCAACAATGGTCATGCTAACAACATCGCCACCGTTTTCGTTGACCTCTTGGCCAGCATCGAGCGGAGTTATTGCAGTGAAGTTCCCGACGTCAATCCCATAGATGCTATCGCTTGATGCCCCTTGGTGGTAATACATTGTATACCCGTACAGTGTCAAATCATACGGGTCACCATTACCAACGTAAAGGCTGTTTGAAGTTTCAATATCATAGGCTTCGGCTCCCGTGGTTGTGTTGATCAATTGGAACCCATCTTCTCCGCCAATCCAAATGAATCCAGGCCTGATGTCCTCAATCATACTCGTGACGAACTGATTTCCGTTGTCAAGGACGTTACTTGTTGTCCAAGTTGTAAGCCACTGACTGTTAGAAATGTCCCATCGTGCTACTCCTACTCCGTTGAGTCCAATGTATGCAATATCATCGATGATTTCTACGACTGCATTGTCTGTCTGTTCTCCAGCATCCCATACATCAACAACACTGAAACTGGACTTCTCGATGAGCCCTACGCCTGAGAATGTTCCTCCAAAGACAGTTGTACTGTTGACGTCAACTGCGTATGTTGCCCAGTTTGGCATACCATCGTAGACGTTAAGACAGTCAGCAATGTTTCCTGATAGGTCGTATTTGCATACGCCGATATTTGTTCCAGACCACATTGCATTTCCATCAAGAACGTAATCAAAATGTTGCGAAGGACGCTTAGTCCAGTCGCTACGTGGCCCAATTGTTGTTTCGCTAACTGAAAAACCATCCCAAATGTATCCTGCGATATTTGTTCCAATCCACAAATCGTTACCACTTGCTTCAAGAGCATAGATGGTATTTGTCTGCATGCTTGTTGTATCGGTATTGAGAGGTGTCAAAATCTCTCCAGTAAGGAGATTTTTACGTGCAACGCCATATCCGGCCAAGCCCATGTGAACAATGTCTCCTATGACTGCCACAGGAGCATTGTCGACACCATTGACGCCAGTCGATCCCCAAGGAGCAAGGAATGTATCGTTAATAATCTCATATCGAAGAAGCCCATCAGTTGTTGCTACGTAACATATGCCGGCATAGATCGCAATATCTTGACCTATCATGCTACCTTCACTGAGAAGAGTTGCCGAACCAACAGCTGTCGAGTCTGCATCTATTCTGTACACTCCACCAGATTGAGTGGATATGATGTTACACCCTTGAACATCGCTACAGTCTCCTGCTGCCGCCAAAGATAGAATCGATGGATTGGGAGTGTCACTGCCCGCAGGAACACTGGCTCGAATTGCCCCATCTTCAATCAGGAACACTCCATCATTGGCGGTTCCAGCAAGGATAGTATCTCCTGCCTTACCAAGAGTTGTGATAATATCGCCTGTGTCGATTGAAGTTAGCCAAAGTGAGTTTGCAATATCGAACCGATCCACTTGTTCAGATGTGTATCCTGCCACGTAGAGTATTCCATCGTGCTCGAGAGCATCGGTCATTGTGTAACTGGATGGTCCACTAGCGATGACAATTTCCCGTTGCATTGTGCTTTGCATTGTAGCGTTGATGAGGACAAGACGACTGCCGTCAGTCATAGCATGCATCATTGCTGATGGAGCACGAGCACCGACAGGTGACCAGGGCATCATCATGTTCGCATCGTTTTGTGTAAGGTTCATTTGGCTTAGATCGATTGAGGTTCCGAAAACACCTGTTGAAAGATCGTAGCGATGAAGTTGGTCTCCGCTCATGATATGAAGTGTGTCTTGATATGCTTGCGCACCGGAAACTGTATTCGAAGCGAGCCAGTTTCCATCATTCCATGTTGCAAGCCAGAAGCCCGAGTTCCAATTAAACCGGGCAAGCCCGTTGTCTGGAGAGGAAAAGAGCAGTTGGTTTCCTGCCGATGTAATTTGTGTAATTGTATCGCTATGAAGTACGTTTCCTGAGTTCCAAGAAGATAATGCCTGATTGATTGACAAATCATATCTGTCTACGCCGTTATCAGTTGCTAAATAGAGGACATTGTTTTCTTCGTGAAGATCATAGACAGCGCTTGATGTTGAAGATGAAAGGATAAGATTCCAAGTAGAAGAGGTTGAATCGAATGTGTACAAATCGCCATCAGTATTTGCTGCATAAATGCCTGAACTGAGGACTTCAAAAGCCTCGATGTCTCCTGCAGGGAACGAGGCTAAACCAGCACTAACAGTACCATTTGTTGCAGAAATCATCCTAAATTCTGAAGGTTGTCCAAACGCAATGTGAAGGTTACCGTTTGGCCCTATGGCTATATCTGCTATTGCTCCCAGAGACGATTCTGTTTCGAGCTCATTAAAGTCATAAAAATCAATGATTGCCGGATTGTTTGTAGCATCGAATACGAGAACAGTTTCGCCGGTTGCTAGATAGAGTTGTCCATCGACAGGATGTTGGGCATAGGATGTGATAGGGATGGCTATCGGAGTGAAGGAAGTTACTGGGTCGACTGGAGCGAGCGCTTCGAAAGCGAGTTCGGTAATCGTTGCACTCGAGGGGACCGTCCATCCTGCGCCACTTGCGCTGTTTGGAGAGAGTCTGTCTGAATATGGATTTGCGCCATCAAAGGAATCAGAAGCTCCGAGAGTACCTAATCCTCTCCAATCGAAAAGATTGACGCCGATGTCGTTGGCTACGAGAAGTGGTTGATCAATCATCAATCCATCAGATCCATTGACATGGATTTGCAGGGAAGCATTGGAGATTTCTGCACCTGGGGCGAACTCAAGTAGCCAATCTGCGGTTGCTTGGCTGCTGAGGATTGGGTCTGCTCCAACCGTGGCATTGAGTTGAACCCAACCGGTGTCATTACTGCCCGAAAGCGGCCATGAGATTCCATCTTGTGTTTCATGAGCAGACGCCATTGGAACAGCTGCGAGGGCAAGGGACCACGATGATATCAGCATCAGTGCAGTCAGAAACATCGCTCGTCGCCGACGAGATGATTCGATATGGGCTTCGCTCATGTGTACTAATGCGTTCTTTTCACTATTTGAATGCGGTGTCTGTTTGATAGGACAATACTTCACTCCAAATCTGAGAGTTCCCCATCTTTTTGCACTTGTAATAACCGGACAGTGGAGGTCCTGCCGCTGATTGCTTGAGGCGAGCCTGAAATAGCAACAATCTTCTCATTGGGTTTGATTTTTTTCTGTTCATATAACAACCGAACAGCCTCTGCAACAGTAGATCTTGCTCTCGATTTTTCTTCAACGAGCAACCCTTCAACACCAGGTAAAATGGTTGTTCTGCGTGCAGCTCGTACACGATTTGTCATTGCATATATCGGAATTCTCGGACGATGCGCAGCCATTAAGCGAGCAGCATTGCCATGTTCGGTTGCAACAATGAGATGGTTTGCCTTCGTTTCTCTCGCAATATCGACGGCTGCACCAGCGATGACACGAGTTGAAACATAGGCCGCTAAAGCAGGTGGTTCTGGAAGCCCTGCTGTTGATGCATCAACAGTCTCAGCAATTCGTGCCATCGTCTCAACCGCTTTCACTGGATGTTGTCCTCCAGCAGTTTCTCCAGAAAGCATAACTGCGCTAACATGCTGACGAATTGCAGTTGCGACATCAGTCACTTCTGCCCGTGTAGGTCTTGCGTGGCTGACCATGCTCTCGAGCATTTGTGTCGCAACAACGACAGGTGTGCCGCGTTCGAGACATGCAGAAACAATTCTTTCTTGAGCAGCAGGGACTTCTTCAAGTGGTATTTCCACACCTAAATCTCCTCTTGCAACCATGACCACGTCAGCAGCCTCAACGATTTCATTCAACTCTTCTAGAGCCGCAGGATGTTCAATCTTGGCAACAATCCACGTGTGGACTCCAGCAGCAATGATTCGATCGCGTGCTGGTGTTAGATCGCTTGCACTACGAACATAGGAGACTGCAATAAAATCTACATTCTGAGAGAGCGCATGTTCTAGGCAATCAAGGTCGTGTGGACCAACAGCAGGGAGTTTCACCAATGTTCTTGGAACGTTTATTCCTTTTCGCTCAGTTAGGATTCCACCATCTTCAACACGGCATCGAACAACTTCTCCAACATGTTCTGGAGCAGACAGAACCTCCAATCGGATCAATCCGTCTGACAAGAGAACGGGGTCGCCTGTGCGCAAATCTTTGGATAAACCGTCCCATTCGACAGGCAATGTCTTGACAGGCTCTCCGAGAATAGTATTGGCTTGTGTCGGTAAGCCATTTGATACGCCACAATGGAGGTCGACAAGTTCACCTCTTTCCAAGACGACTTCACCTTCAAAGGTTCCAAGGCGTAGTTTTGGACCAGGGAGATCAGCTAA
>JABIYX010000135.1 GCA_018666575.1 Methanobacteriota archaeon
ATTGGGGAGATGTAATTCCTGGGGATTCGGTTAACGATGGTGAAGCAGATTGTGCAGAGGGCGAAGATGAAGAAGAAGGAGCTGAAAACAATATTACTTCATATGAACATGAAGAGTTTTCAATGTACCTCGCAGCTGATGGCAATGGTGTCCTTATCTATCCAGAGGGCAGTGATTTTTCAGAAAATGGATTCCCGTGTATTACTATGAATAAAGCACCTCAATACCCCCTCATGGTTGATGCCGCTGAAATATTAATTGAATTTCAGGAAGATGGAGGGGAAATTGATGTCGAAGATGCTTCAACGATCCCATCAGACGTGATCGATTTATTCGCATCGTTCGATGAAAGTTTTTCGGAAAGTGTGATTCAATCTCTGGCTTCAGAATGTAACGGTGTATCCTTTTCACAAGCAAGTTTGATTTTCTATATTTGGGCTACAAGTCTTGCTGAAGGAAATACTGATCCTGGCTTTTCGATGTATGATTTTGATGTGTCTGATGCTGGTATGAGCCTTTCAAGTGCCTCGAATGAAACCTTAGCCTATGTTCAGATGACTTCTGGGGATGATTGGAATTGGGCACTGGTGACCTTACAATTGTCCGTAAATGATGGTGGTTACATGCAGTGTACAAATCCACAAGAAACCATTGGAAATAGTTGCCATCTTTCAAATGATGACGGCGACACCAGTTGGACTGTTGGTGAAAGCGTAACACTAAGCGAAGGATTTGACGACCTTTGCGATGGCTCTTCTGCTTGTTATGTACGGGTAAAACTCATCGATTCGATGAGTGATGATACCATCTATGAATCGAATCCTGTAACAGTCGGAAACTGATGAGTGAATCCATTAGATTCATTTGTGTCCAGTATTTGGTTGAACTATGGGCCTTCTCCAACAAGCAGATTGGGACGTTTTCAAGCGTTCTGAAACATGGAAGGCTTTTGGTATAGCCGTGATAATGTTTGGAACAATTGCCTTTGCAGGATTGACATTGTTCGACAGCATTGATGACATCTTTGAGTCCGATGCTGAACCCGCACCAATTCCTGACATCATGATGGATTCGCTTAATCGAACCGGGATTGAATCTGAGATTGCAGATGAAAATGGACGAATTAGCACTTCTTCTCTTCGTGGGGATGTGATTATTCTCGATATGATGGCGCATGATTGTTCAAATTGTCACTTCGTGCAAGAGCACATTGAAGAGAAAATGGATGCATGGCAGGCTTTAGCAGATGAGAATGATGTTAATTTACACATTCTTGGTTACGGATCTTGGTACGGCGAATCTGTAGGTTATCTCAATGAAACAAGTGGTGAATACACCGTCCCATTGTATCCTACAGGTTTTGGTTCTGTAGATGCAGCTACACTGGAGGACGGCAGCACAACAGACCCTGTCAGACTCTTCACAACTGCAGGCGCTGGACAAATTCCTGTCGTTATGGTCATTGATGTTGAAGGGTATATCATCGAGAAACAGACAACAGGGACTCCAAGTAATGGATGGGGTGAATTTGATTCTTCACTCGAATCTGCACTAACTGGAAACGTATCGAAAACAATGTCCGATCGAATCGCTTGGGAAGAGCCATCAACGTCTTTTGTTGCAGTATTTGTTCTTGGAATGATTCTGTCCATTCTGGTCTACTTTTCGCCTTGTGCATTCCCTGTTTTACCAGGTTTCATCTCCTATTACCTCAGTCTTGGTGCGAGAGAAGATGAACTCATTGAAGAAGGGAAACTGAAAACAAAAATGCCATCTTCATGGGTTATTGGGTCGCTTGCAGGATTAGGAATGTGGACGTTCTTCATCCTCATTGGTATCCTTGCATTCGCAATGGGTGAAGCATTTGCGAAGTCTGGATTAATTCATTACATTGCTGTTGGTATTGCTTTACTTCTTGTTATTCTAGGTACAATTATGCTTCTCGGGATTACTTCACATCTACTTGGTTTCGTTCAAAAGCTTGTAGACAGATGGTCAACAACTGAAATGGATGAAACGTTCACGCCACGTAGAAACATGTACCTCTACGGTATTGGTTATGCAGCCGCTTCCATTGATTGTACCGCTGCTGCAGTACTTCCATTCGTCATTTTCCTTGGAACCCTTGGTACATCTGCAGTTATTTCTGGCCTAAGTGGACTAATGATTGGTTTGTTGATACTGATGATTCTTGTTACCGTACTTGTTGGTCTTGGCAGACAAGTAATGATTAATTTCCTGAGACGAATGACTGGAATGATCAAACTTGTTGGTTCCTGGATGATGATTATGGCTGGTGTTGGTCTGACCATCTATCTCACACAACCTGAAGTTGTATCTGCAGTTTTCGCTTGAATACTATTCACTTTCGAGTAGATTGAGTTCATTCCAATGGATGATTCGGTCTCCGATGATTTCAGCCTCTTCATGATCATGAGTAACATGTATCGCGGCAATACTTTTTGATTTCAACGTGGTCCGTATTTCCATTGCTAATTGGCGTCGTACATCCAAGTCAAGAGAAGATAGTGGTTCATCTAGAAGTAATAACTCGGGATTTGTGAGTAAGGCTCTAGCTAGAACGACTCGCTGGGCTTCTCCGCCAGAAAGCGTTTCTATGGTTTGACTTTTCATTTCATAGATTCCCATGTCTTTCATGATTTCATCTACTTCTTGCATCTTGCGCTCTTTCTTTTTTCGGTAAGCAAAGAGAATGTTTCCGAGTACGTCTTTGTGTGGGAAGAGTACAGGTCTTTGGAACAGCATGCCAATGTTTCTTTGCTCTGGTTGGAGTTCATTCAAGATTTTACCATTGAGGTGAATTGTCCCGGAATCTGGTTTTACAAATCCAGCAATCGCCCGTAGCAAGGTTGTCTTTCCGCATCCACTTGGTCCCAATACGACGAGGATCTCACCTTCTGATAAATGCAGATTACACTTTGAGAGGATTATGTTTTCACCATATGAAAGTGTTAGTGATTGAATTTCGATAGTCATTAGAATCCTCCTCCTTGATGTTCTCTAAAGCGTTCTGTGATGACAAATAATACGAAAGTTACCATCATCAAAAGTGAAGCAGTTGCCATGGCTACTGGTTCAACGAGTTCGAAATATTTTGGCCGAGCCATCAATTGGTCAACAAGAATCGGTAACGTGTCCCACGAACCAGAACGTAAAAGAATCCACGAGGCTCCAAATTCTCCAAGTGAAAAGGCGATGGAAAGTGTAGCAGCTACGACGAGTGAACTTTTCATCAAGGGAATTCGTACTTTTGTGAATCGCTGGAAGTTTGAATATCCGAGCATTGCCGCTGTTTCATCATAACTTGAATCTAGACTCCTAAGAGTAGGGAGGAGTATTCGAATCACAAAGGGAGTTGTAAGCATTGCATGTGGTATTACTGGAAGTCCATACCATTGGAAGAGTTCTGGCCATACCTTGAGAACACCAAGTAACACGCCTAATCCCACCATGACCCCAGAGAGTGCTAAAGGGAGCATAGAGAGTAAATCGATCGCCATTGCAGTTTTCTTCTTACCTTTTGATTCGAAAGCATGGATTGATGAGGCTACAGCATAGCCAAGAAGAACGGATACAAACATGCACGCAATCGCATAAACAATCGAATTCGATAATGCTTCTAATGCTGATACATATGTTAAATCTCCTGTAAGTGCAATATCCCAAGCTTCTGTACTCCATCGATACGATTCGTTCGTACGATCTCTGATTCGTACTGACGAGAGCAGCATGGATATCAATGGGGCAAGTGCAAAAATGAGGGACAATGAGACGCCTATTCGTGCGACACGTGATGGTTCTCCTGCTGTTTTCCGTGCAAATGTTTCAGAGACAATATCGTTTGATACAGCCTTCTTTTGTTCCCAATAACCTGCCAGGCCAAGTGCGAAAAGAAGGATTATTCCTTGTAACGTAGCACCGCCAAGTACGAGCAAACTCGCTTCAGTTCTGTAATTAGGAATGCCTGCTGCTCCTCCTTCCACTGCCATCAATGCTTCGAGAGTCCACATGTCTGGGGCTAACCAGCGAACAAGAGCAAACGATGTGAATGAGAATATGAACGTGAACATAAATGCAGAGCCAATTGAAGTTCTCAACATTGGCCACCAAAAATATCTTGCTCGATTTAACCGAGTTCTTCCGATTGGTAGTAAGCGAATCGATTCCTCGAATCGTGGAGGAATCGTTGCGATTCTTGGTTCTACAAAACGGATGACTAAAGCAAGATTAAACCATGCATGAGCAAGTAGTAGGGCGATGATATGCCCTGAATTTTCGATTCCAGTGGTACTGGATAACCAACCAATAAAACCACTCTCAAATCGAAGATCAATCCCAATCGAATCAATCGGACCTCCCGTTTTGAATAGAGCAAGGAAACCCATTGCTGCTACGATTGTTGGCGTTACAAAAGGAAGCGTAAGTGCGGCTCTGATAATGTTCAGATGCTTCCATTGATGCCTTCCTAACCACCAGGCAATGGGTAAGCCGATTGCAATCGTAAGAATTGCTGAAAGAATTGCTTGTATGAATGAAAAGTAGAGGGCTTCGCTCCCCAAAGGGTGATCGGATAAGGATAGTATTGCAGAGAAAGGCGAGGACCCTGTCACATCCATCAGTCGTTCAACAGCAAGCCATATCGGGATGAGAATCAATCCCAAGTATACCAAAATCGGGATACTTCGAACACTGCGTAATACCATGGCTTCAACTCATATTGAGTTCGTTGAATCTCGCCATTCTTTGAGCCAATCTTCCATTTCTAGACCAATACGGTCCATTTCAATAGTTGACGGTTGCGAAGGAACAGGGCTATGATATCTGTAACCATTTGATTCAGGAAGGTCTTGACCATCCAGAACTGAATACATCAAATTATTTTCTGGCATGTTTGTGTTTACCTCGTCGCTAAGTAGGAATTCAATGAATGCATTTGCAGCATTGATGGCTTTCCCTCCATTGACAAGTGAAGCATACTCAACCTGGGAGAAAGAAGCAAAATCAATATCAACAGCAGAAGAAAGAGTGGTGTTTTCCGAATAATATGCTTCAACTCCAGGTGAGTGGCAGTAAGATACTGTAAGCCACGCGTTTCCAATGTGGCCTGGCTCCCATATGCCATATCCTCCAGTGTAGTGAGTCTCGTATGCTTCAGTCCATCCGCTGGTGAAAATTGCGTCATTATCTGCCATATCGGCCCACCAATCAAACGCAGTGGTGTCGCCAGATTGCTGTTCGAAATAATCAATGGTTGCAACCATGAATGCTCTTCCAGGAGAGGAGGTTACTGGGCTTGGAAAAGCGGTTCTTCCTTTCCATTCTGGCCCTGTAAGTTCTTCCAGCGAAGATGGGAAGGAAATGTTGTTTTCACTCAGTGCTTGAGTATCTGCATTTAGGCAAATGTAACCTTGATCGAACGGGACCGCTTTCATTCCATTGTAAGGTTGTGTTGCTTTGGAGTCGAGTTCAGGAATTCTTGCATCATGATCGGCGAGAAGATCGAACTGTAACGCAGTTTGTAGGTACGTATTATCCAGGCCAAGAGCCAAATCAGCTTGTGGGTTATCTTTCGTCAACAGGAGGAGTTCAAGGATACCTCCTGCATCATCTGTGCGAATCATTTCAATCTTGACACCTGTTTGGTTGGTAAATACATTGAGCACATCATCCGAAAGGGCATTGATGTCATAGGTGACAATTGTAAGTACACAATCGTCTCCAGTATCTCTTCCTTCATTGCAAATGAGTTCTTCATTAGATGTGCCAAGACAGCCGCTAAATGGGAGGCTTACCATCAATAAAGAAACGAGTACATGCCATTTCAGTTCAAACCCTCCAATGCATGGATAAGGTTGTGGCATCGGTCGACGACTTCGAGTGGATTGCTTGCGAGGACGTAGAGGGACGGTTCCCATCCAAAATCTCCAATGTCTAGGATAGCATCAATGGTACCGTTCATCTGTTCGATACCATCTCTATCTCCATCTGCAAGCGTCCATCCGAGATTGTCGCATGCGTCTCGAACAGCATCGATATCCGTTCCGTCGTGGTCACCGGGAGGTCTAATGTTGATGATTGAGTTTTTACTCGAATCCATTTTACGAACGTCCAGCAATATACCTGCGAGTGTTTTAGATGAACCAAATTCAGGTCGGCTATGGGTTCTCAAAACATTCCCTACAGCAGTGATCTTCCCTGGAATCGATGCAACATCGTCTGTCGACGTAGCACTTTCCATACAAGAAGCAATATTCAATCCAACTTGAGGGAGGACGGGTAGAATCAATTTGGAATCGAGACGACTGATTGCCCACTCCAGTCGACGAATCATGGCTTGTTCCTTTTGATTAGCCTCCAAATCCATTCCAGTGAAGGTTTTGTCATATCGAAGGACTTGGTTGTTGCCAAACTGGAATTCAATGACAAAACGTTGTCGAAGAAGCGGTTCCTCTGGACCAATAGAAATCAAACCAGAAGCAATTTCCTTTGCCCATCCATCAACCGTTAGTGCATCAGCGGACCCAGGGAGCTCAATAATTGGCTTTTGATACTGGCGTGAGACTGTGCTTTGGGTTGTACCTAGCATGGTCGCTATGTCCATTTGAGACCAGCCTTGGGAACGTAATTCACGCGATAGTTGCATATGTAATCGATTGAGCCATTTGTCGCCAGTCTCCCCAAGCATGATGTTACGAAATGGCCCATGTTATTCAATCTATTTATCGATTCATGCATTCTGCATAAATAATCGGGCTTTGTGATTCAACAGGGACGTTCAAAGACCTCGTGCGACAGCATTAGAATCATGGGAGCAGAAACATTTCTCGATGAAGTGTTGGTTCGAGTCAAGGATTTCTTGAATCGATCACAACAAGATGATTCTATTCGAGATAGCCTTCCGCACGATTCACTTCGAAAGACGATGGATCTTAAACTTCCTCTGGAAGGTCACGGAATCCAATCTGCTCTTGATGACATCGAATCGGTACTTCGCCATTCAGTCCATACAACAGCACCTGGTTTCATGAATCCGCTTTGGGGTGGATTGTCAATTACTTCGATTGCTGGTGAATTGGTTACAGCTGCGACAAATACTGCGATGTATACCTACGAGATTGCGCCCGTCGCCACGCTCATCGAGTCAACAATTTTGACTCGTATGGGAGAATTGGCAGGATTCTCTTCCTCCAAAGGGACCTTGACGACAGGTGGTTCAAATGGTAATCTGCTTGGTTTATTGTGTGCAAGACAATCCATGGATCCAAAATCCTCTTCGCTTGGGTTTGATGGTCGAAACGCCGTTGTTTTCGTCTCCGAAGAAGCGCATTATTCGTATAGCATGGCCGCATATGTAATTGGCATAGGTCATTTGAATTTGATTAAAGTTCGTTGCGATGAAGATGGCCGTATGCGTCCTGATGCCCTCGAAGATGAAATTGAGCGGTCTCTTAAGGCAGGTCAACGCCCATTTGCAGTTCTTGCTACGAGTGGAACGACTGTAAAGGGTTCATTCGATCCTCTCCGCCCACTCGCAGAGATCTCTCACAAACACAATCTATGGATGCACGTCGATGCTGCATGGGGCGGTGCTTGTTTGCTCTCAAATCAATACCGTTCTTTGATGGATGGACTCGAACTTGCTGACAGCTTTTGCTGGGATGCCCACAAACTGATGGGTATACCGTTGATATGTTCTGCCTTTGTTGTCAAGGACGAAAAGATTCTGCGCCAAGTTTGCTCAACTGGCACTGAAGCACATTACCTGTATCACGGTGAATCAGAAAATGTTGATCTTGGACGTTACTCCCTTCAATGTGCACGCAGGAATGACGCTTTGAAACTCTGGTTAGCATGGCGTGAGATTGGAGATGCAGGATGGGGTTCTATGGTAGACCGCTTCATGGAACTTGCAACCTACCTCGAAATGAAAGTCGAGGCAACTCCTGAATTAGAAATGGCATCGTCGCGCATGTGGACGAACGTTTGCTTCCGATACACAGGGAGCACTCCATCAGAAAAACTCAACGAACTAAATGTAGAGTTACGTCACAGGTTACTACAAGATGGTCGATTTATGGTAAGCAAAAGTACCATTGATGGGCAAATTATTCTTCGCTCCGTCATATCAAACAATCAGATTACTGAACAGAGTCTTGATTCCTATATCGAACGCGTTGTGGAATTAGGACAAGATATTGAGAGAGGTCTTCCCTCACAATAGTAAATTAACGAAAACTTGAGAACCAGAACGGAGTGGTAAATATATGAGCAACGATGAACCCGTGAGAACCGCTCTTTTTGAGGAACATAAAACGATGGGAGGAAATCTCGTCGACTTCCATGGGTTTGAATTGCCGATATGGTATTCGAACATCAAGTCTGAACATCTCGCAACACGAGAAGGTGCTGGAATATTCGATGTATCTCACATGGGCACTTTCCGTTTCTCTGGTGAACGCGTCCTAGAATGGCTTCAATCCTACGCAACACAGAATGTGACAGCAGTTTCACCAGGGCGATGTGCTTATACTCATTTTCTCGATCATGATGGGTTCATCATTGATGATATGATTTTTGCAGTTGTTTCTGAAACTGAGATACTTGGAGTGCCAAACGCATCCATGATCGACGTGATGTGGAATTGGTTCCATCAACATAACCCTGAAGCAATGGGTGTGAGTTTGGAAAACCTTTCTCCTTCGATGTCCATAATTGCACTTCAAGGTCCAACAAGCAAAGCGATGTTGGACTCTGCATTTGGGGAAGGTCAACACGTAGGCCGTTTCCGCTGGAGTAATTTCTCTGAAAACCGTCTTGGTGTTACTGGTTGGATTCAGGGAACTGGTTATACTGGCGAAGCCGGATACGAAATATTTGTTCCCAACGAAGATGTGGTTATTGTTTGGAGAGCTCTCGCAGAAGCAGGTGCTACGCCGGTTGGATTAGGTGCAAGAGATACGCTTCGATTGGAGAAGGGGTATCTCCTTTCCGGAGTTGATTTCCTTTGGCCTGGTTTAGATGATGGTTCTCACTCCTTCCTTGCAAGAGATTCTTGGGAAACCAACGTTCCGTTTGGCTTGGACCTCGATCACGAATTTACTGGCAAATCCCGAGTTGTTTCTCATTCAGACTCAGACGCACGCTGGTGGGGGATCAAATATCTCGAACGAGGTCCACTCCCTCGTCCAGGAAAAGGTGTTACGACTCTGGATGGCGCTTTAATCGGGGAACTAACTTCAGGTGCTCCATCTCCATCTTTGGGTAATACTGGTATTGGGATTGGTTACATTTCTGGTGTCAAAGAAGGTGATGAGGTCTTGATTGCTGCTAGTCCTCGGTCCTCGGTCAAAGCTGTCATTGTCCGTCCTCCATTCGTTTGAATCGCATTGGAAATCCTGATGGCTCAATGACGAATATTATGAGCGCTACGCGACTGGTTCGGCACACCTGCGGAGGTGCTTTTGAATGGTTGACCAACTCCCAAATTTAGGACGAGAAAAAGAAATGCTTCAAGAAATGGGTTTTGAGTCCATTGATGCCTTGTTTGCTGATGTCCCCGCTGGCGTTCGTATGAACGAAGATTTACCTCTCCCAGAGGCTCAAAGCGAAGAAGAATTACTTGCTGATGCAAAGCGGCTCCTTGGTTCAAATGTTGCACTTGGTGACCGTGTATCGTTCCTCGGTGCAGGGCTGTATCGGAATTTCGTGCCATCAAGCGTGTTCCAGTTGATCACTCGTGGAGAATTCCTTACTTCATACACACCATACCAGCCAGAAGTGTCTCAAGGGATGTTACAAGCAATGTGGGAATTCCAGTCGCTTATCTCAGAATTGATCGCCATGCCAGTGACAAACCTCTCTCTTTACGATGGTTCTACTGCTGCTGCTGAAGCAATTACATGCGCAGTTCGTGTTCATAATCGTAAGGCAGAACAGAAAGATACAGTCTACATCTCAGAACTAACACCTCCCGACCGTTGTTCAGTTATACACAATTATTGTCAAGGTGCAGGTATAGAACTTAAGAAATTGAGACATCATGAAAACGGACTCATTAATCTGGATGACGTAAAGAACGCTGCTGGTTCCTGTGCCGTTTATGTCGAACAACCAAATCCTCTCGGTATTATCGATGGTGGTTATCCTGCACTAAAGGAACTCATTGGAGACAATACGGCGCTAATCGTTGCCATCCAGCCAATTTCATTGGGATTAATCGAAGCACCAGGGAATTATGGTGCTGACATCGTTGTTGGTGAAGGGCAGCCTCTTGGCAGCCCAATCACAGCAGGTGGTCCAATCTACGGAATCTTCGGATGCACCAAGCCCTACTTGCGCTTGATGCCAGGACGAATTGTTGGTCGAAGTATCGACGTTGATGGAAAAGAGGCGTATTGCCTTACCCTTTCAACTCGTGAACAACACATTCGCCGTCATCGTGCAACGTCAAACATCTGTACGAATGAGACACTCATTGCACTCATGGGTGCGATGCACATGTCACTTCTTGGGCCAGAAGGTCTTGAAGAACTTGCAATACGTAACATGTCAGCTTGCACCTTTGCAAAGCAGAAACTTGGTTCGATAGAAGGATTATCGATTGTTCATCACACACAATCTCACTTCAATGAGTTCGCAATCGAGGTTCCAAACACAGGAAAAGATTGTTTGACCTATCTTGAGAGCAAAGGGATTATTGGTGGATTCGACCTTTCATGGTGGTATCCAGAACAACCCAATCGCTTGTTACTTACATTCACTGACCAGACCTCTGGTGACGATATCGAACGACTCGCAACTGAACTTCAGTCGTGGGTAAGTGAGGTGGTTGCATGAGCCATCTTTTCGATCATCATGGGGCTCCTGGAAAGGGTTACGCTCAACCCAAACCCCTTCTCTCCCGTTCAGAACTTTCTCTCCCAGAAAATCTGGTTCGAAAGCGTCTTCCGCGATGGCCACGTCTTTCGGAGCCTGAAATGGTTCGACACTACACTTGGCTTTCTAAGAGAAACTTTGGCATTGATACTGGCTTTTATCCGCTTGGTTCCTGCACGATGAAGCATAACCCTCGTGTTAACGAGGTTATTGCCCAACTTCCAGGTATTGCAGATATTCATCCACATCAACCTGAACATCAAATCCAAGGTTTGCTTTCGATATACTATGAAATGCAAGAAATGCTTTCAATATGTGCGGGTATGGATGCAGTTACGCTACAACCCGTTGCTGGAGCGCAAGGCGAATTCACTGCGGTTCGCTGCTTCCAGGAATATTTTAGATCTCGAGGGGAACTTCAGAGAACGAAGGTCATTGTCCCAGATTCAGCCCACGGAACCAATCCGGCAAGTGCCGCTATGGCAGGATTTGAAATCATTGAAATCCCAAGTAAAATCGATGGACGCATCGATCTCGAGGCACTTCGTGCAGTCGTTGGTGAAGACACAGCGGCAATGATGATCACGAACCCCAATACGCTCGGTTTGTTTGAACATGATATCGCTGAAGCATCTGAACTTGTTCATGGTGTTGGCGGACTCATGTATTACGATGGTGCAAACTTTAATGCAATCCTTGGAAGGACAAGTCCTGGTTTGATGGGCTTTGATGCAGTCCACTACAATCTCCACAAAACCTTCAGCCAACCTCACGGTGGTGGCGGTCCAGGTTCAGGCCCAATTGGTGTAAAACAACATCTTGCACCGTTTTTGCCGACCCCAATCGTATCTCGCAGGGATGCAATTGAATCTGAAATGGAACAAGCAGTTGACGAATTCTGGTACACATGGCATGAGCCTGAGCATACAATCGGTAAGGTACAGCAATGGCATGGCAATGCTGGTGCAATCATTCGTTGTTGGGCATACTACCGTAGATATGGAAAGGAACTTCGAACAATGTCTGAACATGCAGTATTGAACGCGAATTACCTGCGTCATGCAATTCATAGAGAAGCGAAAGCAGCTGGCGTCGATCACATGTTCGTAGATGGAGCAGATACTGTTGTAGCAAAACACGAATTCACGCTCTCTCTTGGACCTGCCAAGGAAGCATTTGGAATCAGTGCAATGGACGTCGCCAAAGGATTGCTCGATATGGGATACATGGCTCCAACTGTGTATTTCCCATTGGTCGTTCCAGAATGCATGATGATTGAACCAACTGAAACAGAATCAAAGGATACACTCGATACGTTTGCGGAAGATTTCGCTAAGGTGTTGCAAGTGGATGCTGAAACATTGCATAATGCTCCAATAACAACACCAGTTCGACGTGTTGACGAAGTCTATGCTGCCAGAAATTTATGCTTGCATCATCCATTCGATGAATGACGGTTAAATTCAATCGGCTC
>JABIYX010000043.1 GCA_018666575.1 Methanobacteriota archaeon
GAATGTTTTGGAGTGACAATGCGTTATCCAATGGAATGGAAATAGTCATTGGAGTTAGCGAGATTTTCTTGTATTCCTGAACGAGAGGCCAGACCATGACGGCGCCACCATGGATACAACGAGATGCTGCACCCCCTTTGATACGACCATAAACGACCAAGATTTCGTCAGAAGCACAACGCTTGTAGCGGGTTACGAGGAGAATAAATCCAAATGCCCCTACTGCCAATACTGCAAAAATAATGAAAACTGCCCACGTCGATGCTTCCGCCATGGATGATTTAGAGAAACCTTCCTATTAATTGCTTTGCCTGCAAAGGCAGAACAGAGTCGAGCCTACTCTTCCGAAGCTACGTCTTCCAGTGGAATGACAATCATCGTTGAGCCAATACGATCGACAACTTTGATGAATTCTCCACTTGGAATTAGCAATTCTTTGTCCTTCGAACGTGCAGCGACGTTCTTGAGGGAACCGCCAAGAGGAATTTGAACTTCACCAGATTCATTTGGTCGAATTCGAGAGTAGACTTGGCCACGTTGCCCGATAGCATCGTCGTAGTTTAGAGTCCCATCTGCTTGCAGATGGCTAATACCTCGCATCATCTGCGCCATCCCATACATTCCACCGGCAGCACCTGCTCCACCAAAGAGAACTGCCACAACATCACTTCCTGTTGCTGATAATCCAAACATTCCTGTGAGTCCGAACATCATGACTGCAACAGATAACCCCTGGATACTGAGCATCTCAAATCCTAGATCGGTGCCAATATCAGCGTCAAAGCCTACAGCTTCTCCAACGCCTCCAATAATATCTCCGACTAACATCAAAATCATCATGATGAAAAAGAGGATTCCTCCTAAGATTGCGCAGCTTACGAAGATGACTTCCAGTAAGGTTGGTGCTTCAATTCCAGCTAAGTCTGCAAGCCATTCAAAGATACTCATATTACTCAATCCAAGGTTGGCCTTAATTGTCTTTGCTAGGGGTTCGGCTTAATTTGTACCGTTCTATACCGACGATGACTGATAACGAGAGTCCTGCCAAAGTCGCTGATATGATGTTGTTAAATCCAGCACTCCAGCAGAGAAGCCATGTCCATAGTGGTAGAAAGATGAGGAGCGTACGTTTCAAGAACGGCCAAAAACCGCCAAACAATTCTTCAGCGCCATCATCGATGGTTCGAAAGGTCGTGATGTCTGGGGAAACCATAGTAATCGAGATCAAAAGTCGACGAAGAAGATGAGCGTGATTAAGGATACAACCCATGTTATGACACCGAAACCAACGCCCTTGCCTTGATTCTTGATTGCATCTTCATTGACTTCACGATTGAGTTTTAGTGGATTCAAAAGTAATTCTTTTTGTTCCATGCGGAACACTACAATGGCAAGCATAATTGCAGCGGCAGCACCTCCTCCAAACAAAGTAGTAACCCATCCTTCGACTTCTCCCATGAGTTTTATCGAGAGAAAGAATTGAGTAACTCCGAACATAAACCAGAGAAATGAACCACGTTCTGCTGCCGCCATGGTATTCCTATACCCTCCTTCTTCTTGAATCCGATGCCGACGGGAGTAAACAAAATCTCATGTTTTTGTGGACAGATGTTCTTCAACAAAGAGTTCTCTGGCGGGACATGGGCGAACTACGTTATGCGGTTGGAGGCTCGCCCATATCGCATTCACTGTCCCCGCTTTTGTTTTCTCTTGTATTTCATGATTTGAAGAAAAAGGGTCAGATTTCGACGCTTATTCCCCGCACCTTAAGATTACTCGAATCGGTACACATCGACGAGGTTTTAGGGTGGGGCTACATTGAGCATGGTGAACACAATCCTGATTGGACCCTACTTAATAGCCCCCTCGACACAAATGTAGCACTACTTACTCGACTTGTTGAAGATGTTTTGACTAGAGACTCACGTATAGCATTCTCGGGCCAAAAATCCACGAGAACACACCCAACCGTGTCTCCTCATATTCCAACTCAATATTATCCAAAGGAAGTGTGGTTGAATCTCACCTCGCCCCTAAAGCATCAATTGCAAAGTATGGCATTCACCCCTATTGATAACGGGATGGATCTTCTCTCCGTCAATACGCTACGTTGGACTGGCCACGGATGGTACTGTGCGACGACAGATGGCGCAGGTGTTGTTGATGTAGCAATTCATCATGGCATTAAAGTTGGCTCAGGAGCACTTCTTGGTTTGAATGGGGGAGGCGGATCTGCTCGTTCGATCGCAGATGCCTGGCTTGAATCAGGTGGTCATGTTGTTTCGCTTGGTGGGCGAAGAAAGATTGACGCTTCCTTGGTGAGCAAACAGCTAGCAGACGTAGAACAACTTGACCTGCTCATTGATTTCGATGGCACCTATGATGGTACGCTCAGTGCTAAGCGAACCCTAAAACCAGATTATTTACCATTGGACGGTTCACGTGAAGAGCGAGAACTGACATTGAGCGTAGAGAACGCTACAATCGATGGAAGATGGATGCTTGTAGGTCAACATCTCGAATCTTGGCGCCGCTTGTGGGCTCCTCAATGTGCGGAGTATTTGCCGAGTTTAGAACAACTCATGTCTTGGTTGTTTGAATGTGAATTTGAAATAACTAATTCGAGACGCAAATCGATGGAAGAATGAAATGTCGGAAGGGCTAGCCAACCACATGAGCGCACGCTCCTTGGTGTTGTGTGGATTGCTAGTTCTAGCAACTTTTTCGGGAGTGCAAGCATTTCCTGAAGAAGATTCAAACTTCCAACCACCTCATTCAGGACCAGACTTTCCAGTAGGTTACATCGATTTCTCAGTGAATCAACAGGGCCCTCCTGGCCAAGATCATCGACTTGTCTATCCTGCAATGGTCGCAGGAGAAGACAGTGAAGTGGCAGGAAACGGGCCATTCCCATGGATGGTTCTCATTGTTGATGAAAATGAATCTCCAGGCAACTACATGCTCCTATGTTCACGAATTGCACAGGCTGGTACGATGGTATACATACCTTCATGGCCAACGAATCTAGAATCGATGGAGGATTTCGTCTCTCAATTAGAGGAGATTCAAGAATGGATTCATAATGCGAATCAATCGAATGAGGCTGTACTTGGAATGTTTGGTTCCGTTGATGAATCACATTGGGGTCTAATTGGACATGGTGTCGGTGCAGATTTGGCAACGAATGGATACATCAATTGGCTTTCAACAGCAACCAATCAAACTGCCCAACCTCCGAGGGCTATTGTTGGCCTTGCCCTTGAGGTTGATGAAGTAAATGAGCCTCTCACGATACAAGCACCTGCTCCGAACATTGGTTTATTCATCACAGGAAGTGCTGATGAAGTGGCGCCTGCGACTGAACACGTACTTCCAGTATTGGAAAACGTGGATGGATTTGCGTGGCAAATTCTTCATTCACTTGGTGCAAATCATTACCAATATCAGGACTCGTCATCCTTCTTAGAAGATTTCAATGATGGTGATGCTTCACTTACTCAGGAAGAACAACTTGATCATGCAATGGAGCACGTCCTCCCTTATCTTGACCTAACATTGCGTGGAGATCATTCATCGTTTCGTGAGGCTTTCAATCGGCCAAACGATGTCGATACAGTGACCGATTCAAATGGGTATGTCGATGAAGACTTTGACGAAGCACAACTCATTCCTCTTTCAACGCCAATCAGTTTGAATGGGACGTTGTTTAGTCCAACAGATGATGCTGTTTTCGTAGCATCGTGGTCTATGCGTAACGGAGATCAATACGATGACATTCCCTCGAATTGGACCGTTACGGCTGAATGTATGCTTGACAATTCAACAGTCGTTTCTGGCGTTATCAACAACGATGAAGCTCGATGTGTAGTGCCAATGGGTGGGGTTTCACCGGGCGCTCATCAAATCAAATTGATGGTCTTTGTAGAAGGTGGTTCTGGATTTATCACCTTCGATTTTAACAGAACGAATGACCCTATTGGCTTGATTGATCCTCATCCTGAACTCCTCGTTCCACAACGAGGATATGCTCATCTTGATTCCTCCGAAATTGCAATTGATCCAGATGGGCAGGCGATTGAAATTATCAACGCAACACTTCTTGATAATGAATCACATTTCAACGTCATTATCGATGCAGATCTGCTAGGATTCACACTTACGCATTCACTTGACGAAGAATGGGAAGGGACTACGAGAATCGCGTTGGAACTGAAAGCAGGCGGTGCTATACTTGACATTCTGAATGTAACCTTGAATGCCAGTATCCTCCCAATCAATGATCCGCTTATTCAGATATCGACCGTTGGACAACAAGTGGTTGACGAAGATAGCCCAGCTGTCTGGTTCGATGCTTCTCAATACATTTCAGACCCTGAAGGGGCGCCACTGTCAATGGAGATTAATGGATTGTTACAAGGGGAAGGAGAATTGCTTGCTTGGTTTGTTGAACCTTCAAATGACACGATTCGATTTACTCCTTTACCCAATGCAAACGGGGCAGAAGTATTCACGCTGTCTGCATCAGATGGTTTCAATACGCCTCTCTCGATTGACGTTCCATTCAGAGTGAATGCTATGAATGATGCGTTTGACGTAACTGAATCAGCATGGGACATTGCTCTCGAAGAGGAGGGTACTCTTCTTTTGAGTCTCCTCGATTTCGCTGTAGATACAGACGGAGATGCCTTGGTTTGGGAATTGGAATCTGAAGGTTCGACAAAGTCACAAATGGCTATTTCAGGTCAAGAATTGCTTATCTCTGCCTTGATTGACGTGAACGGAATTGACAACGGATGGTGGCTTAATGTCACGGATGGAGATGATGTCTTCGAAAAGAGAATCACCTTGACGATAAGTCCAGAACCCGATCGCCCAATTCTGTCCAATGGTTCAATCACAAAAACATCTGATGACATGCTCTTGTTGCAATGGGTTTGGAGCGATGCAGACCCTGATTCGGAAATGGACGTGATTGTCAATCTCAATGGTGTTCTTCAAAGTGGAATGATTGACTGTGATTCTTCTGGCGTATGTTCTCAAATCTTTACGGCGGAACAGGTTGAGGGGGAAATCCTACAGTTTGACATCATTGCAAAAGATTCAGCATTCGCAGATGTTTCAATGCGTGTCCAGTACACAGTACCCATCGAGTCAGAGACGCCTTCATCAGATTCTGATGGCTCCTCGGGCGGTAGTTCGACACTCCTTGCTGCTGTTATCATCGTACCACTTGTTGCACTTGTGGGATGGATGTTGTTGCAGGTTCGAAAGCCTCCTCAGCAACCAGAGCTTGAAGATCAATCCGGTGGCTTGTTGGCTCGTGCTGAGCGGAAAATAAACGAATCATAGAGGGATGTTGCCGTGCTTCTTGGGCGGGCTCCATTCTCGCTTTGAGCGTAGAATATTCAATGCTCGACAAAGACGCAATCTGCTTTCGGAAGGTTCGATGACATCATCAAGCCAACCATTTCTTGCTGCAACGTATGGGTCGCCGAATTTTGCTTTGTATTCATCAACGAGTCGAAGACGAACATCTTCTTGTTGCTCTGGTTCGACAGCGTTGATTTCTCTTCGATGGATGATGTTTACCGCACCTTCAGCTCCCATTACTGCGAGTTCCGCAGTTGGCCAAGCCACATTGTAATCGCTCTGTAAGTGCTTGCATGACATTGCCAAGTAGGCTCCGCCGTATGCTTTTCTTGTAATGAGGGTGAGTTTTGGAACTGTGGCTTCAGCATAGGCGAAGAGGAGTTTTGCTCCATGTCGAATGATTCCACCCCATTCCTGGACAACACCCGGAAGGAATCCAGGAACATCTTCGAATGTAACTAAGGGGATGTTGAATGCATCACACAAACGAATGAATCGAGCGGCTTTAATCGAGGCGTCAATATCCAAGCAGCCTGCTAGAACATTTGGTTGATTTCCAACAATGCCGATTGTACGTCCATTGAGTCGAGCAAATCCAATGATGATGTTTTCAGCATAGTTCGTGAAGAGTTCCAAGAATTCTCCATCATCTACAACTTCTTCGACAACCTTAACCATGTCATAGGGCCGATTTGGATTGTCTGGGACCAGTGTTTCTAATTCTTCATTGAGACGAGTGATCGGATCTTCAGTTGCGACAAATGGAGGTTCTGCGTTGTTGTGGTCTGGAAGATAGGATAGAATCTCTTGAACAAGGAAACATGCATCTTCTTCGTCGTCGGCTACTAAACAAGCAATTCCTGAGCGGGAGGCATGAAGTGATGCTCCTCCAAGACCAGAAGCATCGACTTCTCCTTGTTGGACTTCAGGTGTTTCTAGTGGAGAGGATAGGAATAATTGACCATGCTCTTCTCCAAGGATTGTGAAATCCGAAAGACTTGCTGCTAAAGCTGAAACGCCGACGACAGGTCCTAAGACGAGACTTACGACTGGAATTCGGCCACTGCATTGTACGAGTCGGTCGAGGAGTTCTCCTGTTCCTGCAAGGGCATCGAGCCCATCATGAGCACGTTGTCCTCCGCCATCCCAAACACAGACGAGGGGTGTCTTTGTTCGTTCAGCCATCTCAACGACTTTAGCAATCTTTTTTGCATGCATTTCTCCCATAGAACCGCCGTGAACACTGAAGTCTTGAGCAAAGCAATGGATTCTGCGGCCATCGATGGTTCCATGTCCAGTGACAACCCCGTCGCCAAGGGTTTCGTGTAGGAACATATTGTGGTCGGTTGTTCGGTGGGTGACGAATGTGTCAACTTCGACAAATGAATCCGGATCTAAAAGCATCCCAATTCGGTCTCTTGCTGTACCTCTTCCGCCGACTCGAATTGCTTCCTGCGCCTTCAATCCGCCGCCTAAGCGGGCTCTCTCTCGACGTGAGCGGAGTTCGCTAACAGGGTCGCCAGTAGGAGTCGCCATGAACAGATGAGTGCCGAAGAGGTTCTTCATCGAATCGCTTAGTCTCTTATCTGATTGACTTCTTCTCCGAAAAGATTTGAGGTGAGAATTTCGTTAACATTTTTGTTGGTTGAAAGAGCATAATGTAACTTGACAATCGCAGCTTCAGGTGATGTTGTAATTCCGTGACCTAGGATTCCCATCTCTTGTTGGATTCTTCCTTTGGAGTAGACATTCATATCAACAGGTCCATGGATACATTGGTTGACAATCAATACAGGAATATTGTTGTTAATTGCGTTTTGCAACGAAGATCGCAATTCAAGATTCTGAGGCGCATCTTCGTTTGGATTTTCGATTGGTACGTGGCCTAGACCTGTCCCATGCAGGACCAAAGCATCTGCCTTTGACTCGACCGCCTCGTTAATTTCTGCTGAAAGCAACCATGGTCCTGACATGAATTGTCGAATCGAGAGGTCTGTATTGAACCGTGATGCGGTTGTTGAAATTTCACGTTCAGAATGCTGTGTTCTGTTGTTCTCGTAGTGTTCGCTGAGGTGAATCTCAATCGTACTTTCATCGATTGTTACGGTGGCCAGAGGTTGAGTATTTACAGGTCTAAACGCATCTCGGCGACTGGAGTGAAGTTTTCGAACTCCTGTTGCAGCATGAATCGAACATGCTCCATCATCGCTTGTACGATGCATTGCTACGACAACACAATCGGAGAGGTTTCCATTTGGAATCGGACCTTGAGCAGCCCAAGTCACAGCAGCGATGAGGTTCTGTGCTGCATCGGATGAAGCACGATCACTCGATCTTTGAGAGCCGACGAAAGCAATTCGTCCAGGTGCTTTGTTTCCTTCTCCACACCATGCGAATGCAACCGCAGAAGATGAGATGTGAAGTGTGTCCGTTCCATGGGTGACGACAACACCATCACAGCCTTGTTCGAATGCTTTTTCAGTAGCGTCAATGATTTGATTCCAATGAATCGGACGGATGTCCTCACTGAACATGTTTCCAATCTTGTGTGCGTCTATGTTCGCAATTTGCTGTAATTCAGGGACATGATGAACTAATTCAGACGGTTCGAACTGAGCAGTAACAGCTCCAGTGACGTAATCCACCTTGGAGGCAATAGTACCTCCTGTGTGGATAATTCGAACGGAAGGAAGGTCTGGATTGTGCGTTGGTTGGGGCGACTGTGATGAAGTTGAAGCCTCTCTTGCAGTGGATTCAATAACATGGGTTTGATTGAGCGGATGGCTTAGGTTGTAGCCATTTGGTAACTTTACAGTCACATGATGTTCAACAGCAGGAGGCAAAATTACGCCTTCAACAACGGTATCTCCAGAGAGTGTTTTGAGTCGTAGTTTTACCCTTGACCCTACAGATGGTGCTTCAGCCATGATGCTTGCTGCACAGCCAAGGCCTTCAACGCTACGATGGTGGTGCCGGGAGCGGGGCTCGAACCCGCGACCTTCGGATGTCTCAGACACCACAAGGGGGTTTGCACGTCATACGATCGCCTTCAGGCTGCCCTATGAGTCCGACGCGCTACCAACTACGCCACCCCGGCCTAACCTCGCCTGCGAAAACCCCCATTTGAATAATGCGGGTTGTAATCGAAGGAATCTGACCGCATCCTTCATTCGCTTTCACTCATCCGCAGGGGTATGGTCGACCTCTCTACAGCGATGACGGCGGCGCAAGGCGAGCGCCGACAGCGAATGCCAGGGGATGGCAAGGAAAAGAAGGTGCGTCGGACTGGTCGTAATCTCGGTATCGAACCGTTCGATCCAGTAAAGCACGTTGCAAAAGAGAAGGCAGATATGGCTTCAATGTGGCTTGTACTAGGTTTCGCTCTTCTCGTTACGCTGTTGATGCGATATGTTCTGATGGGAGTCACAGATCCTGAGAACTCAAAGATTTTGTACATTCTTCCATTAACATGTATTTTCCTTATTCCAACACTTCACCGAACGATTATGCCAGAACGCTTCGTTGAACACTACGGCGGTGGTACGTGGTTCAAGGCAGCCTTCCTTCACACCTTTACGTTCCTTGCTTTGTCTTTCTTGCTCGTCAACCCTCCATTTGGAGATATTGCTGCGCCTGAGTTAGCCAAATCGTGGACTGTTATCACAGATGATGGGGAAGAAATTGAATATCCGTTCGATGTTTCGACCAAAGGAACCAGGCTCGTATGGCACACCAATGGGTCAACAACTCTTCAAGGAGATGCTTGGCTTTTATTCGGTTTAATGGATAACAAAAATTCTGATGGGGCGACGGTTAATGTGACTCGTACATATCAAGCCGATGTGACGACGAGAGAGGTGAATACGTCGTATTACATCGACAACCTTGAGGCGATCAAAAACGGAACTTCGAGTTCAAACGATACTTCTCCTAACCTAACGCCTCACGGCGATCAAGACCAACCCTTTGCAATCTTTTTGGGAACTGATTTAGGAGAAGGGACTCATGACATCAAAGTCGTCATAACCGAAGATGGAGATCCATGGGAAAATGTTCAGACCTACTATTGGACTCTTGAAATCATCAATGCTTCTCCATTTGATCAAGACAGCATATCGGAATGATTCTCTAGAATTCGCTCAAACAACGAATCGATCTCGATTGTCACGCGTAATTCAGCAGTCATTGTTTCGACTTGTTTTCGTCGATATGTTCGGACAAGAGTGGCAAGAGGAGTCCATGAGAGGGCGTCAAACATGAGTCGTGTTGATTGGTTCATGTCCTTGCGTCAGCTCATAGATACTGTTACTTTCTTTCGACAGTAAATGTGAAAGTGAAAGTGAAAGGAATCAGGATTTGAGTTTCGATACTAATCGTGCGGTCATAGCATCGAGTTGTATACGTTCACCGCCGCCTTCGACGAGGCGATAATCGACTTCTGCCATCACTTCTGTCAGTTCTAATTTATCAGTTTCTGAGATAAAATCTACTCCGTACAATTCACGATGAAGTTGACCCACAAAATCAGTTCCTGCCAAACCGTATCGGTCAAGAAGTTCTTGGAGCCTTCTTCTCGCCACGTGAAAACCATCTTCCCGACATGCCATGATGTACTGATGCAATGCTTCTGGAGGCGCTGTTGCTGATGTTTCATAGACAATCGTTCGTGAGATGGTGTCGCTGATTGCAGCAGATACTTGCAAAGCAGTAATTGCTCTTCGCAAGTCTCCTTGTGCAATTCGAGCTAATGCCTCTGCAGCATCGTCTTCGAGAGTCACCTTTTCTTCTTTAGCAACATGCTTGATTTGGTCAAGGACATCAGAATCTGCAAGGGGTCTAAAACGGAATACTGCGCAACGTGATTGAATTGGTTCAATCACCTTTGAGGAATAGTTGCATGAGAGGATAAATCGACACGTCTCTGCATATTGTTCCATTATTCTGCGAAGAGCTCCTTGGGCGTCATTGGTTAGAGCATCGGATTCGTCGAGGAATATAATCTTGAATTTCGCATCGCCGTAGGGCTGAGTTCGTGCAAATTGTTTGACCTTCGATCGAATTTTATCGAGTCCTCTCTCATCTGACGCATTCATCTCGAGTAAATTGTCTCTGAAATTTTCACCATAGACGTCTTTGGTGAGGGCCATCGCTGCTGTGGTCTTTCCAGTTCCTGGTGGGCCTGCAAAGAGTAAATGGGGGAATTCCTTGTGTTCAGCATAGACCTTTAATCGGCTTACTACGGAGGCTTGTCCACGGATTTCAGATACACTTTGTGGCCGATGGCGCTCAACCCATAACTCGCTCATAACATCAAGAGATTGCCGAGCCTCCTTCAACATTCGGTTGCATCTGAATTGACAATATTCCCCGCCCCCCTATGGGGGGCGTTGAGCGAATCAGTCATAACCTTCCACATCTTAGCCGAAGCGAGCGCCATGAGAACCACGACCAATTCCCAAAATCTTTCAGCAGCGATAATCATGGTAATGATGTTTTTACTTGCTGATCTTTTCGTTCCATCTGCCTTCCCTGCTGCCGAACATCTTGAAGAAGAGCAAACTGTTCTCCATGTTACTTCGACTCTCAATCCAACAAATGACACATACATCGATTCAGATTTTCCAAACAGCGATTATTCCAGTGACGACACCGGGCTGCTCGGCGTTTCAGGGTCGAGTGATAGCCGGATTTTGATTTCATTCCCTCTGAATTATGCATCAACGGATACAATCCATTCCTCACGTGTTGACCTTGTTTGCAGCAGTAGTGATGCTACAGAAGGATTGGCGGTTTATCCAGCAACAACCAGCGCATCATGGAATGACAGTGCAACTTGGAATTCGAGAGATGGAGTACTTGCATGGGCACAACCTGGTGTCGATGGCTCATCCGATCGTGGTGGATGGGAGCCCTTCCATCTTACAGCTCCGCTCAATCTTGGCGGAGGTTCTTCGACAGTTGAACTCAACGTCACAGCCTTGACTCAGGTGGCAGTTGCTTCCGGCCAAAGTTCCCTCGACCTCGTAATTTCTGCTCACGAAGCGCAATATGACTGCGCACTGAATGAAACTCTGAATACTGCAAACAGGCCAGTAATGATTGTTGACTCTTCGACGACAACTGCAGGTTCTGGGGGCCAAATGACTCCCGATTTTGTTTCTGATGGTGGGCCATTAATGACTGGCGATTTCATCCTTTCAGCAGACCTGGCGCCCTCAATGACTTGGAATACATATTCCGGTATTCTGGCTGAGGTTCAGGTCTCTCTTGACTCAAGTTTTAAGTCCACGTCAGACGATTATGCCTGGCTTTATAATTCCGATATTCAATCAAGTCTATTCACCTTGTCAGGAACTACAGGTTCCCTTGCTATCCCTTCCAGTGATGGCTTTCAAAACGGAACCTACATGCACTATCGAATGCGTTCTATGGATTCAACGGGAATTCTCGGTTCATGGGAAACCGGTTCGTTTTTCCTCCCTGAACACGACGTCATCGATAATGGAGATGGGACTGCAACAGTCGCAATCGATGTGGACGATCTTTCATCTGAACTTTCATTCATTCAAGATGCAGTTGCAGATGAGAATAGTAAGAATACAAATTATGGTTCCTCCGCTACATTAGAGGCGCAATTGTCCTCAAACAAGGAGACAATCCCTCACTTCAGATTGGTATTTGATGCACTCGGAATGCACTCGAATGCAACAATTCTTGATGCTTCATTGAATCTAACACGCTCAACCTCGAGTGGATCAGCAACATTGGCATTGCATGAAATGGATAATGACGGATCCTGGGATGAAAATGAACTTACATGGCTGCGAAAGAAAACCAATCAATTGTGGAGAGACGGAGGCAGAGGTTTGCTTGGTTATACGAGCGATACTGGTGTTTTAGGTTCCCAGATCAGTGATGATTTTTCGTTTGATTTAACTTCTGAACTACAACAACACCTGGACGATGGAAACACGGGTGTAATCGACTTTGCAATAACAACACGCTCAGAAAATGGAGATTACTC
>JABIYX010000070.1 GCA_018666575.1 Methanobacteriota archaeon
ATGTGACTCCAGTATTCTGATTTTAAGTTTGGTTGCCCGTGTTCATTTAATCTCACTTGAAGAGCATCTAATCCTTCTTGCAGGATGGTGAAAAAGAGGTCTGCTTTGTCTTCGAACCAATAATAATATTGCCCTTTAGATATTTCAAGTTCCTTCAATAAAAGATTGAGAGAAGTGGCATCATAGCCGTGATTCGAAAATTGTTTTTTACTGATTCCGAGTATGCGCCCCTTTTCTTCTTGAGGAAGATTTAGGAATCGGTTTAGCGGCATAGCATCACTTCAGACCGCTGGTTTGACCAGCAGTATAAATATCTTTGTCGGGAATACCGCAACAGCCAAAATTTTGTTTAGGAGTAGGAATAATCGTTCGAAAATAACTCCGACGCCTTCAAAAGAGGAAAGGTTCAGGATTCTATATGAGCGAAAAGACTGCCCTCATTACGGGAATCACTGGCCAAGACGGTTCATACTTAGCAGAGTTACTTCTGGAAAAGGGATACACCGTCTATGGATTGGTTCGCAGAGTTTCCCAGCCAAGCCTAGGTCGTAACCTTATCAACCACTTGATGACCAATGACAATTTCCATTTGCTCAATGGCGATCTTGCTGACCAGAACTCAATTGACAACGCAGTTCACCAAGTTAAGCCTGATGAATTTTACAACCTCGGAGCTATGTCTTTCGTCCCAGAATCATGGAGATCACCTATGATGACTGCAGACATCACCGGACTAGGAGCCCTTCGATGTCTTGAAGCAATCCGTAAGCATTCACCCGATTGCCGATTTTACCAAGCTGGCTCAAGCGAACAATATGGAAAAGTCAGAGAAGTTCCTCAATCTGAGGAAACACCATTCCACCCTCGCTCTCCGTATGGATGTGCAAAGGTGATGGCGTTTGAAATCACCCGTAACTATCGCGAATCATACGATATGTTTGCTTGTACTGGAATCCTTTTTAATCACGAAAGCCCAAGGCGTGGTCTAGAATTCGTAACACGAAAGGTAACTATGATGGCTGCTCGCATCAAGTATGGATTCGATGAATGCCTCTACATTGGAAACGTTGATTCAAAGCGAGACTGGGGATTTGCTGGAGATTACGTTGAGATGCAATGGAAGATGCTTCAGCAAGACGAACCTGGAGATTATGTCATCGCTACAGGACGAACACACAGTATTCGTGACATGATTTCTCTTGCCTTCTCTCACATTGAAATGGATCTTACATGGTCTGGCGAAGGTGAAGACACAATCGCTACTGACAAATCAGGTGTAGTCCGCGTACGCACAAATCCGAAATTCTTCCGCCCTGCTGAAGTCGATCTTCTTATTGGAGACCCAAGTTACGCTAAGGAAAAGTTAGGTTGGGAAACAAAAACAACCTTCGAAGAATTGGTTCAAATGATGGTCGAGTCCGATTTGAAAATTGTGCAGGAAGCTGTCAGCGGGGGCTATGCTCCGCCAACACCACCTGAATGATCAACACGTTTTTTCATCATCCGGTGAAAGAGTGGTGGAATCAACGATATCCAGAACATTTGATAATAACCACCAGGTAACTGAGGGGATTCATCATGGAGCTTTAGTCGCTCATATGGTGTACTTGAACGAAGATGATGAGATGCATGAAGTGGCAAATTCATCAATGTATATTTTGACCAACGACTTCGACTTTCCCAAGCATGACTTGCATTGGGGCGCTCATTTTCTCCACGAAGCAGCCCGTGATGTTGGATGTAGTTGACAAATTCGAGGAGATAAATTGCAACAATGGCTTGACCCACGAAAGCAACAAAGTAATCCATACCCCAAACGACCAATGAAATCAAGAGACCTATTTCCAGAGCAACAGATATCGACGTATCTTTGGGACGGATCCTAAACGCATTTCTCAATTGAAGGGGAACAGTTCGTAGAAAATGGGCATAGATACTTCGTCCCCACGGAGAACTCGTAGGGTCAACTTCTCTCGCCCAGTGCTTGTGGTGGGTATGATTGTGTTCGACTGTAAAGTGAAGATAAAGAACAGAGAAAAGATCGAGACGACCAAGCCACCAACTGAGGGATTTTGGTTTGCGGTGACCGAGTTCATGAGCTGCGACAACACCTGCTGCGCCTGTCGCAAGACCTGCAGACAAGATGGGTACAGCGATGGATATGGATCCTATTCCATCCCATATTCTGAAAAGGAGAGAAAGCACAACCAGAGGGACAAGAAGACCATGCAGATGAACGATGATGTCGTGACCCATCCCTTCCTGTTCAGTATCATGAACTGTGGTCGATCCAACAAGAGTGTCAAGCAATGGATAAATTCCAAGCAAGAGAATAATCGGCACAATCATCCACCAACCGCCGAGCATTAACCCAACGATTGCTGAGAGTGGCGTAGCTAGGCCTACAATATGTGGCGCCCACTTGCTCATGTTGCGAGATGGACCCTATCATTCAAGACAGTTGCCGTTGATTCAGGATCGACGAACACTGGAGAGAATCTTATTCATCCACCCAGGTAAGAATCGAATTCCATTGCGGTATTCGAGGTTTTCAATTGCATTTTCGATGTATGTTTCTAAATATGTGTCCATTTCTTATTCCTCCTTTCTTGCAGGGATGCCACGGACATCTACTGGAGCTCTGTAGTAAGCAACTGCTCGAGCGTAACGTTCGAGTAGATTGGAAAAGATTCCACTTCTGTACTGTTGCTTATCCATTGTTTGGTCTACGTAGGTCTCGAGTTCAATATCCATTGTTGTCCCTGTATAGAAGTAGGCGCCCGACCTATTCAAAGGAGAGGTGAAAAAGCCAACACAAGGGTGTAATTATTACATCAAGTGTTTTATGCAACATCTTCGACGTCTTGTCTTATCCCCTTGTATGCATTCATGTTGATCAAGGTCTCTCCAAAGTCCCGTGCATATGCACACAACCTTCGAATGGATTCAGAAACAGAATGCTCTACAAGCATCCATGAATTCTTTTTGTCACTCTGGAAAAGGGCTCTCTCGTGATCTTTCAAGTCATTTTGAATCATTTTCAATTGAGTTCGTGCTTCCTCAATTCGATTTGCGTCTCGTATACGGATATTGATCATTAATTCTTTGAGAGCGTTTTGCCATTCTCCCAATTTCTTTATTGAAGAATTATTTTCTCTATGCCCTAATGCAGCTGAATGCTCATGTACATTTTTCCCTATAAGGACAGCGTGGTCCATCATTCGCTCAAGTGAACGGGCAAGATTTCCTGATTCAAGTGATTGAATACGTGTCATATTCAATTTTGTAGCAATCGAATAATTGTCAATGAGTAATCGTACTTGTCGCTCGATTAAATGGAGCATTGCATCGACCTCACTTTCCCGTTCCTCAAGGTCATCGAGGAACGTAGGGTCGTCTCCTTCAAACACACTCAGTATGTCACGTATTGCACTCGATAATTGAAGATACATTCGATTAAGACTCGACGTAATTGGCATATCACTCGTGTTGAGTAGACAATGTAATTCGAATAATCGATCTTCTTCAACATAGAGTTCAAAGCCCCGTGTAGCTCGTAGGAATCTTCTGATTTGTTGACTTAATGTTCTTTTCTTCTTTGAATCATGACGTATGCGGATTACATCAGCTCCAGCGATGTACGCACCCATAAGATGGTCGAAGAGACTCTCGTTTGGTAGATGTTCGAGATTAAAATTTATTGTTCGTAGAGTCCGTTTATCCTGTTCCAAAGGAGTTAGACGAAGAGCACCGCTGGGCCTCCAATCTATTCGAATGGAATTGCTTGTCTTCAGATGTTGGCTTGTCACCCACTGTTTGGGTAGACTCAAAGTGAATGTACCGCCTCCAGTTGACTGGATTTTCCGAATCGATGTATCCCCTGGACCTGATGCCATGCTATCATTACGGCCTCTCAATAGACCTATATATAATATATGGAGTTTTGAATATATACCCATTTCCATTAGCCTCAGACATGGAACCCATAACAATCGTTGTAATCTGCTTGGCGCTAGTCGTTTGTGCCTACATGGCTTGGAATATCGGTGCGAATGATGTTGCTAACGCAATGGGTACATCTGTTGGGTCTCGTGCCTTGACACTCAAGCAAGCGGTCATTATCGCTGCTATTTTTGAATTCGCTGGTGCTTTCTTTGCAGGTGATGCAGTTACGGATACAGTACGGAAAGGCATTCTTGAAATTGATTTTAATCAAGAAGGAGGCGTCAGTAAAGAAATTTCACAAGATATTGCATTCGGGTTCATCGCCGCAATGATGGCTGCAGCAACATGGCTCACCATCGCAACACGATTTGGACTTCCTGTTTCCACCACCCACTCGATTATCGGGGGAATCATTGGCGTCGGTTTGGTTCTCGAAGTTGACCACAATACTGACTACATCAACTGGGAGAAGGTTGGACAAGTCGTCATGAGTTGGGTCGCAAGCCCGATCATGGGAGCATTACTCGCATTCTTCTCCTTCTACATCATCAAGAAACTCATCTTGGATTCTGATAATCCTGAGGAACGTTCGTTGTGGTTGGCACCAATTCTTGCTTTCCCAACGTTCTTTGTTTTGGGACTTGCTCTACAATTCAAAGCACTGAAGGGATTCTTCTCAAGGGCTGATAAAAATGAATGGATTGATGACAAAGCGGACTGGCTACCTGCGAAAGAAAATGGTGTATGGGATCCATTTGCGGAAGCAGCATGGCTCCCAATCAACTCACTTATGTTCGCTGCTTTTATCGGCGCAATTGCATCCTTCTGTCTCTTCCTCGTTCTCAAAAGAATCGATATTAAAGAAGAGAGTAATGGTTTCCGTGGCGTCGAACGAATCTTCGTGTGGCTCCAAATCATAACAGCAGCATACGTAGCGTTTGCACACGGAGCAAACGATCGTTCCAATGCAATTGGACCTATGGCTGCAGTATGGCAAGTTCTTTCCCAAGATGGTGGCCAGTTGATGGAATCTGCTGACATTCCTCTTTGGCTTGTTCTTCTTGGTTCCGCAGGTATTGCAATCGGTGTTATGACATGGGGTTGGAGAGTCATGGAAACAATTGGAAAGAAGATTACTGACATCACTCCAACTCGTGGTTTCGCTGCTGAATTTGGAGCTGCAACAACAATCCTCATCTTCTCAATGCCGTTCCTGGCCGTTCCAGTCTCAACAACGCACACACTCGTTGGAGCTGTTGTAGGTGTAGGATTAGCAGGTGGAGCAAAAGCAGTAGACTTCAGAGTCTTTGGAAAGATTGCAGCCTCTTGGGTTGCGAGTGTTCCAGTCGCTGCTTTTGGTGCTGCTACGATTTACATCGCATCAGGCGGAGATAACCTCAAGATGATTATTCTCCTTCCAATCGCTTTCATGACTGTCGGTTACGCAATGTGGAAGACTCGTGATAATGAGATCCATGTTGAAGATGCTCTTTCAGATGCTGGTAGTTCAAAGGTCGACGGCCCTACTCCATTCGACCTTTTCCATAGGCATGCAGAGGCTGTTGAAGTCACTGTTGAGAAGATGGTTACTGCTGTCAAGAAGGCATGTGCTGGTGAAGATGCAAGTCAAGAAATCGAAGAGACAGTCGAAGCAGAATTTGCTGCTGATAAGATTAAGGCTGAGATTCGAGAACTCGCAAGTCAAGATCTGAGATTCGGAATTGCGGCTGATTCGGATTCATTCCTACACATGGTAAGTCGCCAAGACAGAATTGCAGATTATGCGCAGAATGTAGCAGAACAACTCTCCTTCCGCCCACTCATGGAGGATGAGACTGCGCTTGAGAATTTGATTGAAATGTCAGAAATCGTTTCCAAGACGGTTGCTAAGTATGAAGATCTAATTGAAGCACTGCGTCAATACCATATCAGTGGTCGTACAAAGGCCGGCGTCGATGAAGTGTACGCCTTGATTCGTGAAGTCAATCTTGTTGAACACGAGGCAGACGGAGTTGAAGCAAAGGCTGCTGCATATGTCTTCAGCAATGGTGACGATGGACCATTAGCTGCTATGCACATGTATCGTGTCTTGCAACGACTTGACGATGTTGCAAATGCTGCAGAGAAGGCTGCAAATGCCCTCTTGCCATTGCTTCGTCGATGACCGTTTTCTTCAAGTGAGAAAAGGATGAGGCTTGCACATCCGAGCCGTTCTCAATCGAGGCAACTCAACCGAAGAATCCGGCTTCAGGAGTTATCGACATGGGAATGGATCCAGGATTAAAAGCCAAACTGCAAAAGCAGCGATACCACATCGTTGGAGAACATGGTGGCGTTAAGACATGTCATTGGACAAAGGAATCACTTCTACGTGACCGTGCCTGCTACAAAGGAACCTTCTATGGTGTAAAGAGCCATACCTGCATGCAGATGTCTCCTGTTGTCGACCAGTGTAATCTTGCTTGCACATACTGCTGGCGTGAGCCACACATGGATACGCTTGAGTTAACCGACCAAGATCCTCTCGAACTTCTCTACGAAAGTGTGCGAGCACAACGACGATTGCTCTCAGGATTTGGTGGAAATGACAAGGTCACTCCTGAAAAATTCAAGGAA
>JABIYX010000095.1 GCA_018666575.1 Methanobacteriota archaeon
CCAACATAACACCTGATAACGCCATCGCCAGACATTGAAGTCTCATCAGCAAGACAATCGACAAGGTGATTGATTCCAACACATTCCTCTACATCTGATACCATCAAGCAGAGACGTTGGCGTTGCTCTTCGTTGAGTTCTTTGACACGTTCGTATTTTTCCTCGAAAGGAGATAAGAGCGTATCGACGTCCATGTTCCCACCTCAGACAAGGTCTGTGAGTTTCTTCACTTTACCTTCTGACGGAGGAGTACCAGCTTCGATCATCTTTTCGATTTCTGCAATCATAGATTCTGCAAGATCAATTGTTTCCTGAGTTACAGTTGTACTCATCTCGATTGACTTACGAATCATCTTGATTCCAGATTTAGCCTTTGAAAATTTCTTTGCATCTTCTTTCGCTTTATCGCCACGTTGTTTAGCAGTGTATCCTGTTGCTTCATCAAGGAATGCAGACCATTTCTTGCGGCTTGCCATTGCAGATTCACGACCACCGTCTTGAGATAAAAATGCTTCAAGATCGGAACCCTTGAGTTGTACGACATCCATCAACAGTTTACCTTGATCAGTATAGGAACCCTTGATCGAGGAAAGAAGGCCGAATGACGCTTCAAATTCACCCTCAGAATTTGCTTGTACGTTATCAAAATGTTGTGCTGCTAACTTTGCAAGACCAGCATTTCCACCAATCGACTTTTCTAAACCACGCTTAACTGCGAATCGCTCCATGTCAGGCCATCGACAGGTGCCTCATAAGTCTCGCGAAAGAGAAGCCACCTCATGCGGGGGGTTTTTTTGTGTTAATCGCTGCGCCAACTATGCGCAAGGTAATGGCAGTAGTACTGATCGGAATTCTCATTTTACCTCTGGCTTCTGCATCTGATGTCAATTTATCTGAGTTAACTCCACTTAGTTCACAGAATCTTGCCCTGAATGCAGGAGATGTATCCCCTAATGGAAACACTGTACTGGTAGTTGGTTCAGATGGATTTATTCATGGAATCTCTGGAAATGAGCCAGGAAATCGCGATAAGGACATTTCTATCGATAGCGGCCGTAGTGCATCTTTCAATGATGTGGCTTGGCATCCGAACGGAGAAACGGCACTTATCGCAGGCGAGTTAGGAGCTACTCTGCGATATGTACACTCTAATCAGACGATAGAATCCTTGAATGGTGCAACGATCGTAAACGGAATTGAACTCACAAATGTGGAATGGAGAGCCGGAGGAGACCTTGCCTACTTTGGCGCAAAAAATGGCAACATTTACAGTTTTAATGAAGGTGAAGGCCTCTCCGAAATAGAAGGTAGTATGAATTCGACAGTTACAGATATCGCCTGTCATCTCGAACAGAACATCTGTGTTTTGACTACTCTCGAAGATGGAATAGGAGTCATTGACAGAACAAGAGAACTAACTTGGATAAGCGGGACATCCAGTCAAACATGGATGGGTATCGATTGTCCAAAGGCTGTTCTTTACACATGCACTGGATTTGCTAGTGGGAGAGAATATCTCTACATTCGTCTTGACATCGAAGATGCATCAAGATCAACTGGAGATCTCGATGGAAATGGAGAAACTGAGGCCAAGGAACTCAAAGAAACCGATGGAGACTTCATCAAAGTAAGCCCTGGCTTTGATGGAACGACACTTGTCCATATGGCTCCGATGGAATCTGTTCGATATGAACCAAAATTAAATGAAATATTTCAACATTTACCTTCACAGGAATTAATTTCCTTCAACCCAACGATTGCAGGAGAAAGCATAATGCTGATGTGGGAAAAGGGAGAAAACGATGGTTGGATGCTAACGAACACGGGGAAATTGGTTAGGATTACCCCTGATGAAACAACACCAAGTTTGGGAATAATGGAAACGATTGTTTTCGCAGCCGTAGCCATTTCAGTTCCTGGCGTCATAATTGGTTTAATTTACATGAATGTCCCCTATTTACAACGTAAATACAGACAACTGCGTGGCTTTGATAAGAAAAAATGAGGATTCATATCCCCATAGAGTTCGTGCTAAAGTTCATCAATTGCTTTCGACCACGTCCTAATAGGGAACGACATGGAACCATACGAAGGGGTCGACTTTTACGACATTGAATCCTTACTCACCGAAGAAGAAATTATGATTCGCGACATGGTTCGTGATTGGGTTGATGAGGAAGTCATTCCAAAGATTGAACATGCGTGTGCAGAAGGAATCTTCCCAGATGAGTGGAGAGTTGCACTTGGAGAGATGGGTGTTCTTGGTGCTCCTTTGAAAGGCTACGGATGCCCAGGACTTTCATATGTTGCCTACGGATTAATTTGTCAAGAACTTGAAAGAGGAGACTCTGGACTTCGATCCTTTGCTTCAGTCCAAGGTTCACTTGCAATGTATCCAATTTGGGATTTTGGAAGCGAAGACCAGAAGAACGCGTATCTCCCAAAGATGGCAAGCGGCGAATATATTGGCTGCTTCGGCCTTACCGAGCCAGATTACGGTTCCAATCCAGGAGACATGGTCACAAAAGCAGAAGATATGGGTGACCATTACCTTCTCAATGGTGCAAAAATGTGGATTACAAACGGAACAATTGCAGACGTTGCAGTTGTTTGGGCAAAACTTGACGGAGTCATTCGTGGATTTATCGTTGAGAAGAATGATGAAGGATTCACTGCTCCGGAAATGAAGGGAAAGCATTCATTGAAGGCATCGGTAACATCTGAACTCGTCTTCCAAGATTGTAAAATTCCAAAAGATCGAATCCTTCCCGGAGTCAAGGGTCTAAGAGGACCATTCTCATGTTTAAATAACGCAAGATTTGGAATTTCATGGGGAGCCCTAGGCGCTGCGATGGCTTGTTTCCATAGTGCAAAGACATACTCAATGAGCAGAATTCAATTCGATCATCCCATCGCTTCTTACCAATTGGTTCAAAACAAACTCGCATGGATGCTTCGAGAAATCACCAAAGGACAACTACTCGCTTACCATCTTGGCCGAAAGAAGGACGAAGGAACATGGTTCAACGAACAGATTTCGCTTGCTAAGATGAACAATGTCGATATCGCTTTGGAGATTGCTCGCGTCTCAAGAGACATTCACGGAGCCAACGGTATTCTCGATGAATACCCAGTTATGAGACACATGGCTAACCTTGAGTCTGTCAAGACATATGAGGGAACTCATGACATCCACAACCTGATTATTGGTCGTTATATCACTGGAATTCAAGCGTTTACACGAACGGTCTGAATCGAATCGAACGTTGAGAAATCAAACGTTTGGAAGTATTCCAATTCGTGCTAGGCCAGACCATACTGGGTCAAGGAATCGTGGTAAGAATCTGTGTCGAAGATAAACAGCTGCAGCAAGAGAAAGTTTCTGAATCTTTGAAAGACTCACTCTGCGAGTAAAGACGTCGCCTTGTTGCTTCTCAATCTGCTTCAGAATCTTATCGTAAAAAGCGATCATGGCTGCGGGAGAATAGCGAGTTCTTCGAGGAAGAAGCGGTAGGAGTTGACGTGCCTCTTCCAAGTAGGTTCTCGCACGCTTTGCATAATGGTGGCAGTATGGCTCCCATGATGAGTTGAGAACTACTTTTCCACCATGGAGGTCTTGCTCACCAATTCCATTATGTTCAAGTTCGTCAAGAGGAAGGTAAACACGATCTCTCTCAATGTCTTCACCTACGTCACGTAATACGTTTGTCAACTGCATGAAGATGCCCCAAGATTCGGCAAACTTTCTTGCTCTAGGGTCATCATATCCGTAAATCTCGATGCACATTAAGCCAACAACAGAAGCAACTCTGTAGCAATAAACATAGAGTTCATCAAATGTTCTATAGCGATTACTGTAGAGATCGTCTTCCATGCCAGAGATAAGATCATCGAAGACACTTCGAGGAATTGTATAGCGCTCTACAGTGTCTTTGAGTGCAAGGAAAACGGGATCAGTACTGTAGACGCCTGAATAACATGTGGAGAGTTTCTTTCTGAAGAAGAAGAGTTGATTGATTTTATTGAGGTAAACTTCGTTGTCAAGAATAGTCGTTCTCTGTTGAAGCGACTCGAGTTGTTCTCGATATTCTGCTGCTTCTTGGCTCAACTCACCCTCTGCACCAGGGAATCTATCTGCCCAATCACCATCAGCGATGTCATCTGCTCGACGGCAGAATGCATACACAGCACACATAGCTTGGCGTTGTTCATCTGGAAGATACTTGAACGAGTGGTAAAAATTTCCAGCCTCTCTCTTGGTTAATTCTTCGCAATATCTGTATGCAAGGCGATGGAGTTCAGCCGGAGGTTTGTCGGACCAAATAGGAGCATCCAGATCTGCGAAAGGATCCACCAATTCATTTTCTTCACCTATGATTCCAATCATGACGGCTCCCTCTCGGAGAGCCTCCATTGCAGTCATGCTTACTGCCTTAACAGCGTCCCTAGCCAGCATTACACCTGCCCTGAGGCGGTCGAGTGGAGTGGGATTCTTTTTCGTTGTAACAGAACTCTCTGCGCCCCCTTTCAAAGGGAAGATAAGGTCCAAAGGTTTGCGACGTTCCAGCATCCTAACAAGTCCTCCCTCGCGCTACTTCCTTATGAGCCCTCCTCTCCAAAGTTCGACCTAGAAGAGGTTAAATTAAAGAAGTAAATAATTACTTACAAGGGAGACATTGAACTCTTCACAATCACTTGTCTTTGTTCTTTTCGAGTAACCTACGCACCCCACCTGGGA
>JABIYX010000030.1 GCA_018666575.1 Methanobacteriota archaeon
CCTTCTGGTTGTTTTCGACCACGGACACGGTTTGTCTGTGACACTTAATTGATATTTAGGGACCTTAACTTCAGGCTGGTTTGTTCACCTTACGTAATGGTAGCTTACCCACCATCACTCACTGCTAGTATCTACAACGATTACACCTTCGGAGTTTGGCAGCACGCCGAGGAATCGCTCCCCCTAAACGCACAATCAGTGCTCTACAGCGTAATCAATCTCCACTAACGTGTACCTACGAGTACTTTCACGCGGAACCTGCTATTGCCCAACTCGATTGGACTTTCACCCCTATACCCAGCTCGTCCGAGCGATTTGCAGATCAGCAACGGTTCGATCCTCCACCCATCTTTCAACGGGCTTCAATCTGGCCAGGCATAGATCGTCGGGCTTCAGGTCCTCCACCATTGACTCCAAGCGAGCACACTTCGTCCCTCACAGTAAACTGCTGCGGACTTGTCGGTTTCCCTTCGGCTACGCGGTTCAACCGCTTAACCTCGCCAATGATCAAAACTCCCTGGGGCATTTTTCTAAACGCACGACAAGACGCTGCTCATATCATCGCTTTCACGCCTTGTCAGCCTGTACCCAACTGGTTTCACGTTCTTTTCACATCCCGCCAAGGATACTTTTCAGCTTTCACTCACGTTACTTGTAAACTATCGGTCTCGAGTTGTATTTAGGATTGGAAGTTTCTGCCTCCCACATTCACGCGCGATTTCCAGCGCACGCTACTCTTTTACAGTCACGTGATCATATCAGGTATGGTTACGGGACTTTCACCCTCTTTGGCTGTGCCGTTCCAGGCAACTTCACCTTCTCTGACTTAGACGATAGACTGCAAACCACATCTCCCTCACTTTCGAGTCGGGATTCGGCTTGTCCTATTCCGTTTTCATTCGCCACTACTCACGGAATCTCTGTTGATTTCATTTCCTCCCCCTACTAAGATGCTTCAATTCGGGGGGTTCCCTATCGCATTCGCGATTGTATCCGAAGATACAGGAAGTCCCATTCAGCCATCTGCGGATCCAAGACATTCTTGCGTCTCCCCGCAGCTTATCGCAGCTTGTCACGACCTTCATCGGCACTCGAGCCGAGCGATCCCCCAGTTGGGTTGTAGCATCACATGTATGTATTCCACACCATGCGAGTAACCCTTCGGTATCTAATTCATGCCAATTCGGCTTCCGCAGAAGACCACCTCCCCGAGGGATGGTCCTCCTCAGCCCTTCCCCCAACAGCAATTGCCGAGGTGCTAAGCAGCCTTCCGACCTACCACGACTATATGAATAAATCGGATGAGTACTCGCCTGCGTATGTCTTCTATATTCCCCGAATAAGCTTCACAATGCAGGCAATTTGAGTAAGTTGCTTGAAGCCAATTTGTCGCCTTGGAGGGGTATGAGGAGCCTTTTTGCTTCGTCATACCGTCCTAATTGAGCGAGAATTGCTGCTCGAAGATTCGTAAAGTTTGATTGGCTCTGACTTTCATTTCCAGCCATAGCTAGTAACGCCAGAGCCTTTTCTTCTCGACCACTTAACAGAAGTGCTTGGCTTAAATTGTATATTGTCTCTGGTTGAGATGAGTTCGTACGAACAGCTTCACGAAGAGAAAGAATAGCGGCTTCAAACTGGGTTGCAGAATTAGCGACTTCTATTGGATCAGTTGAGTGTTGCATACCAGAGGCCACTTGCAGCAGGGCTATTCCGTAATTATTCATAGCACCTGAGTCTTGTGGAAATCGTGCTACTATCTGCTGAAATGAACGTGCTGCAGAACGCCAGTCACCTTGTCCAATTGATGTGAAGCCAGACTCCAAGAGCGTTCTTGAAGCAGCATCAGTACCGACATCAACCATGAGTGCTTGAGCAGGATGCAAATCAAAGGGTTGCAGAGATTGTTCAGTGTAAACGGAATCTTGCTCAGCACGAGGGTAGTTAACCCCATCATGCTCTACATGAACGACTGTATCTTCTAAATCAGAAAATACCACTTCAACTACGTCTTCTTCGGCAGTAAAAATTTGATCACTACCCCCAAAACGTTCTATTGACCACTCATCAGGCAAATCTGTTGTATCAACAGTAGCTTCTACGATAGGAATCGCTGTTAAACGGATAGGTGATGAAATTGGAGGTTCGTTAACCTCAATCATCTCTTCGATCAGAGGTAGTTCAGGAGCCGTAGCAACTGGCAAAGGGGAAGGCTCTGATGTAGGATTAGTAACGATTGAAGATACGTTTGATTCAACGTTTTCAATCGGTTTTCTTGTTATTTCATCATTAGCATTTGTAGGGGTCTCAATTAGATTCTCTGAATTGTTATTCGGATCTTGTTCAGTTAGAGCAAATGGGATGCCCTCAGGGTGGCTGCCGATACCAAAAGGTAAGCGAGATAGGTGCGTTTGAGATTCGCCTCCAAAACCGAACGGAAGTGATGATTCTGGTTCTTCTTCGACCTCCACAGGGGCCTCTATTCCTTCCAAGTCATACCAGGCTTGAGCGGCATCGTCCAATCCCGGCACTTCGGTTGGCATTGCTGCATCTGAATCAGAAAAGGTTTGGTCCTGGGCCCTTAATTGAGAGCCGCAAGCAGGACATGCAGGTCCAGCGAGGTAAAGGATTCCACAGACCGCACATTCGTTCATGATGACCCATAGGACCCTCAGAGTCCATGTTCTTCAACCCAACGCCTGTTTGGACTTATTCTTCGCTTTCACTGCCCTTGGAGTCTGTATTAATGATGACTGATTTTATGCTAGATATTATTTCATCAAAATCATCATCAACGAGTGCTTCTGCGGGAGATTTTCCTTTAGCTCTACCACGAGAGTATTGTGCTATGATACCTAAGAGAGAAATTCCGACCAAGACGATCTTCCAGGTCAATGCACCGTCTTCGCCACCTACGACGTAAACTAGAATCATGTAGAATGAAACAATAAATGTTGAAAGAAGCATGACTGGGAAACCTGCTCTGAAAAATTCATTGAAAGAAATTGGATATCCTGCTTCTTCAGACATTCCCGCCGTAACTACATTCGCTGATGCTCCGATGAGAGTACCATTGCCTCCAAGACATGCTCCGAATGCAAGTGCCCAAATCAAAGGATTTAGGGGCAAATTTAGTTCAAACGCTAACGACAATACGATTGGTATCATTGTCGCTGTGTAGGGAATATTATCGATGAATGCAGAGGCTACAGCAGATACCCAAAGGATAATCAGAATTGCGGCCGCTAAACGGTAATCATCTGGGAAGAACTTGATGGCTTTCTCGACATATTCTCCTATGTAATCGATAACTCCCATGTATTGGAGCGAATGTACCAATACGAATAGACCTGCAAAGAAAAGAAGGGTTGTCCATTCGACGTGTTCAAGTGGTTCTTCAAGTTCGTGACGGTTCGTAGCCAAAAGCATGACTAACGCACCAGAAAGAGCAACCCAAGAGACAGCGAGATGAATAACTGGATGGAGGAAGAATCCAAGGATTACAAGCGTTAAAATTGCACCACTTACCTTCAATCCCTTGATGTCTTTAATAGCATATTGGCGTTCAAGTTCTGTGATATCACGGTCTCTTCTGCCACTAAACTCATCCTTGTAGAGCCATCGAATCAACATAAATGAAGGGACGATTGTCATTAGAATCCCCGGAGCCATTTCAGTGATGAAATCATTGAATGTAACCCCATCACTGGCTAAATTTGCAATATTTGGATCCTTATTCCCACTGATGGCATCAGGAGACATTGCTGAACCAATCATGATGTTTGGAGGGTCACCAATCATTGTGGCAGCACCACCAATATTCGAGAACAATACCTCTGAAATCAAGATAGGTATCGGTTTCAAATCAAGAACTTGTGCGATTTTAATGGTCACGGGAGTGAGAAGAAGCATCGTTGTAACGTTGTCTAAAAATGCTGAGAGGACTGCAGTTACCGAACACAAAATAACGACAAGAGTCCAGATTTCACCACCACTCTTTTTGTAAGCTTGGACAGCAAACCACTCGAACACACCAGTGTGAGAGATAATACCAACCATAACCATCATACCCAACAGTAGTCCTATTGTCTCCCAATCGATCATCGTGGTGACAGCTTTGAGACTGAGTGCTTCTTCAACCGAATAGTGGTTGAGGGCGATTACTGCAAGAAGGCCGCCAAGTGTTGCAGCTAAGGTACGGTGAACAACTTCTGTAATAATTAGAGCATAAACAAAGAGAAGAATTCCAAGACCAACATATACTGCTTGGTCACCAAGTCCATCCCGTATTGTAACTTGGAGGTCAATACCGTCGCCGCCCCCGGCAGCATGGCTAGAGCGTATGAACTGCATCGTACCGACAAACAACAGTGAAACAAGCGCAATCAGTTGTGCAGGATGTCTCTTGGAGAACAGAATCTTTTCGCCCATATCTATGGGCAACTACAATCCCCTCTTGAGGATTGGGTTAGTCCTCTGTTCAATTTCGCCAAAAAACGGCAACATTCCCACGTGCAAAAACAACTGAACTGTTTGTTTTTTCTGCCATGACATTCCAAACAGTGTTAAGGTCATCCTTGGCATACAATCCGCGATTCACCTTGACTTTTACCAGCGAGCGGGATGACAATTGGCCTTCCAGTTCAACAACAACTGAATCGGTTAAACCTGATTTTCCAACACGCATAGTTATCGGTAGAGATGCATCCTTGGCCTGACGAATAATATGCTTGGGAGCGCTCATGCTTTCACCTTCTGTGAATGTTGCCGATACGGTATTCGGCGAATTAGTGTGCAAGAAAAGCACGTTTGAATTTTGTGCCCGTTTCGAATACGGATACTTGCGTTGTCTCCATATCTGAGCAAGGAGTTACAACCTCTGCAGACGATTTCTTTCGCTTCGCTCGGAAGTCGGAGTCGGTGTCTACGAGACACCTTAACAAGGTGTTGGGCGAACCTCGAACGTTGTTCGGGAGTGTACTTTGAAGGATCTTTTATGAGACTTAGAAGTTGTGACTGAGACCATAAGGCATGACCCTTTCGTTTGTCTCGATTGAGCCTACTCCTTCGCCTAGCCATTGTAAACACTCATCCCAAGACTGCAAGTAATTCTGATGTTATGACATCAATATCTCGATCACCATCAACTTGATGGAAAATTCCAGCATCGCGATAGAAGTCTGCGAGAGGAGATGTTTGAGTGTGATATGCTTCTAAGCGAGCAATTACTGTTTCTTCGACATCATCTGCTCTTCTTTTTTCCGAAAAGGAACCACAAGCACAAATTCCATCTTCGATTGGATTGAACGTGTCGTGATATACAGCCCCACAGTTACCGCAACTGTATCTTCCACAGATTCGTTCAACGATGCGTTCATCAGGAACATCAATTGCTAACACGGCGGACACGTTTACGATTTCAGATAAGGCTTCAGCTTGTGGCACAGTACGAGGAAATCCATCGAACATAACGCCATTTTTCGCATCGTCATCTTGAAGACGTTCTCGAATTAAATCGATAATAACCGAATCAGGAACAAGAGCTCCTTTGTCCATGTAAGATTTAGCTTCAATTCCAACAGATGTACCGGCTTTGACTGCTGCACGCAACATATCTCCTGTAGAAACTTGAGGCAAACCAGTGGCATCCATCATTCTTTGAGCCTGAGTGCCCTTCCCAGCACCAGGAGGTCCGAACAAAACGATGTTGAGCATGGCTCATCGCTCTCGTTCATCCTTTTCAACGTATCAGTTCAAACCCATGCGTTGCAGATATTGTTCACCGTAGTGACTCCATTGCTCCATTGTCCATCCATCAGGCAAACCCCCAGGAGGCAAAGGAGGCCCTGAAGCAATGGGCACAGCAGGTAATTGTGGAACCACCTTAGCAGGAACGGCTTGGCTTTGTACAGGAGGCAATCCCATAGGAGGAAGTCCAGCGGGTGGAAGCCCGGCAGGAGGCATACCCTTGGGAGGGGCTCCTGATGGAGGGCGACCCGTTGGGACAGAAGCATTACCCGCAACAGGCATACTCAGAGATTGGGCGAGAGCTGCAGCAATTTCATCTTGAGAAACTTCTCCAGAAGCAATATCGTTGACTGAGTTACTGATATCCAGTGCAGCATCTCTTCGAGTACCCAGGTGATCTGCATCAGTGTGAGCATCTGGAGCAACTAAGTCAGTCCCATCATCATCCATTTTACTGCTTTCTTTCAACTTACGTCCACCATAAAGGAGTCCAAGCAAAGCAATCAGGACAAGAGGATATGATACGTAGGCTGGCAAGGTTCCAAAGATACCGCCCGATGATTGCTGTGAACTAACGCTTGTGTCGACCATTAATTCGATAACGACACCTTCTGATGTGGTCATAACAATTACCAAATTCATTCTTCCATCGATTGAATCCTCATCTGTTGAGACCTTGCCAATAACTTCGATAGAGTCACCAACAGCAAGGTCTGTTACTGAAGAAGGTGAAATACTCGCACTTCTATCGGAGAGCACATTGCCTTCAGCATCTTGAACTTCTACTGCCAGTTCACCACTCAGAGGAATATTTCCTTCGTTTATAATCGTAAATGATTGCTTACCAGAGTCGCCACGTGGAATGAATAACAATGGAGCAGCGGCCTCATCCGACACGCTAATTCCTGCAAAACTCGATGAAGGAACTTCAACGCGAACCGTGATTTCTGCATTTGTAAATCGACCATTGTTAGTTGCGTTAACATACAATTGCAAATCAAATCCAAATCCCGGAACAGTCTGATTGGGTGCCTTAACTGCCAATTGGACTGGAGCCTGGCTCAACACAGATACTGAACTCGGTGGATTAGAATATCCAACAGACCAGTCATCTGGAACAAGACTTGTTGACCATTCAAGGTCCAGATCCGAATTACCTGCATTTTCAACAATAAACTCTGTAAATGTAAAATCATTATTCACAGATGCAGAGATGAGGGTACCCACATTGGAAACCAAATTCACAGCTAAATTTTCTCCGACGACAAGGGAAGTTGAGTTCAAAGTGAACATTTGAGGAGATGATTCAACCCTGAGCGTATATGTGTTTGAATTGCCTTCTTTAGCGTTTTCTGGAACCAGAAGACGCATTTCGACATCACCTGATTGGCCAGGAGGGAGTGTTACAGACAACGATGTTGAACTCGTATCTTCACCATATTGAATTTCTGCTGCCCATGTAGGGTTTCCACGCTCTAAGGAAACAACGAAATCTAACGGAACGTTTCCTTTATTCTCAATTGTATGGTTGAAGTAAGCCAATTCGCCTGTGTTGACAAACACTGGTAAAGCGAGGGCACCGGGCCCAACCGCCCCATTTGGCCCGTAGAGGTCTGTACGGAAATCTTTGAGTTCGGAGACAGTCACACTAACGACTTCAACACGGTTTAGTGTTGGATCTGTAGGTGAAGTTACAACACAAGTCACTTGGTCTGTTGAGCCAGCAAGAGGTTCGCCGTTTGCGATTGAAGGAATTAATACGTTCACATCCATACTCAAGTCTTGAAGAATATTCAATGGCTCAAATTCAAGAGATGAGGAATTCGAGTTCCCGAGCATGATCTGCCACTGTGAGGCAGAAGTACATGCCATTGTGTATTGAGCTGCTGAGTTACCAGTATTCCTCACACCAATTGAGAATCCAGTTCGTTCACCAGGTTTGGCCGAAACACCAATTGTGCCAGATGGGACAACATCAACGGAATCAACTTGACCTATTTCGATATGAAGACGTTGGGTGTGAGAAACTGTTGGTTGATTTTGATATCGAGCAGTAACATCGACAACAAAAGAACCAGCACGAGCGTATCGATTTGTCGCCCCATCGAAACTAGCAGATGTATCATCAAGATTGAGCATCAGATAAATCGTATCATTCTCTTGTCCTTGCCCTGAAACAGTAAACACACCTGTTTGGTTTACTGATTTGGACCATGAATCTTCTGGACTTAGAAGGAGAGTAGGATATGTAGGATCTGGTTCTTGGACACTTGATACCGTTAAACTGACTGGTCTTTCACCAGTACCCTCGTGGGCAATAACAAACGGTAGGGAGAGGCCGGTTTCATTGCGAACGTCCATGGTAACAGATGCTGCAGTTTCACGATCTTCAGTGGTGGTTGGGATGCTTCCATCTGGATTTTGGAAAATAACACGCAATCCCTGTGCTGTCACTTCTATGTCCAATTCAATGATGTTATTATCAATACCATTTATGCCGTCATTTAATTCTTGAACTTGGTTGCTTGTGTCGAGTGAAAGTCTGAGTGTATGCACCCCAGTAGTCGAGAATTGAGCGAAGAAAGATACTGAATCGAGTGAACCACCTTCTAAGGATGATCTGTTTGTGTCGTAGAGTACTGTACCGCTTGTTACATCCTCAAATTGGACTCGATAGGAACCCGATGCAAGCGTCCCTTGATTATGCCAAGCGAGAGAAATTGAGACCAGATCACCAACAAGTGGTGTCGTCGAAGAAGGAAGAATACTGTTACCAAATGTAGTCAAATCAGCTTTAGGAATCAAAGTTGCATCAGCAGAAACGACAATACTGTACCGTTGTGCGTTGCCACCACGATGTTCAACGGTAACCATCCAATCACCGGTTTGTGTTGTTGCCCCAGCAGGAATTCGGATTCGTTCAATATTGTTGAGATCATCAGCGGTACCGCCAGTCGTAGAGACTCCAGAGGAGAAATGATTGCCGAGATAGGTAGTGCCATCGGGTGCGATTAAAATCAAATCGAGATCGTTCACTAAACGGGATTCAGATTGAGCTGCATTTGCGCTTGCTTCTGCGTCACTCCATGCCAACGTGATGTCGATACCTTTTGAGGCATCAAGGTTGAATGAATAAATGAGTGAAAATCCTGCTTGA
>JABIYX010000104.1 GCA_018666575.1 Methanobacteriota archaeon
ACGATTCACCTTCTGTTCTTGCATGAGAACAAGGGTTGGCATCTCCGAGTCAAGTACTTCTTTCAAATCTGCAACCATTCCACTAGGATCAGTTCCTCCACATGTAAACGCATCTATGGCAAGCCAACCAAGTTCGCTGTAGCAATGCGCAGTGAGGTGGCTTTCATCCAATAAGACGACCGCTGCGAAACCAGGTGGTGAATCAATGCCATCGAATAATTCAACGTGTGCATGGACTTCTGTGGCACTGCTTCTTGCAACGACTTGTTGAAGAAGTTGGAGAACCCAAGTTCCATCTTGGTGCTTAGTAGGAAAGAATCCGTTGTAATCAAGGAAAATATGTTTGCCGTGAGCGTTTGTAGACATCGTTTTCACTCCCCAATAGAATTTCTGAAAATCGTTGGCATAGTTGTTGAACGATGTGGTCCTTTTGCTTCCTGCAACGCATTCCAACGACCTTCCTTGCGAGCCTTCGCATGACTTGCAACGATTTTTGTTGCAAGCATTGCGGCTGTGAATTGTGTGAGTGGTGTATCCTCCTGTGGAACGATTTCATTGACATCTGCACTTACAACGACTGCCTTCGATGCGCCAAACAGAGTTTGAATCGTTTGTTGGACTTGCCAGAATGTCAGACCTCCTGGTACCGGAGTCCCTGTTGCAGGAACAAGTGCCCCATCCAATCCATCGATGTCGATTGTCAAATGAACGGGTCCTTCGATCGACTCGAGGAGATCGAGCCAAGATTGCCAGTGCTTAGCCCCTTGACACGGTGATTGAGTATCTTGTGCAAAGAATGTTGTAATACGTTCATCCGATTGAATGCGTTCGTGTTCTTCTTTACTGAAGGCACGTATTCCCACTTGAAGCAGACGGCCAACTCCTGCATCCAATGCGCGTGCTGCCGCGCATGCATGCGAATAGGGTTCTTCGTCAAGTTCAGAGCGTAGATCACCGTGAGCATCAATTTGGACCACTGTAAGATTGGATAAATCCGTGTGAACCAGTGGATGATTCCGAACTGCTTCCATGAGAGGAGGGAGAATCCCATGCTCTCCACCAAGTGTGAGCGGAAAACAATCACCGTTGAACCAAGGATTGAGATAGCCAACCATAGAATCAAGTTGATGGAGTAACGTTGGTTCTTCTCCATTCCAAGCCTTTGCCGTATGAATTGCAAGACCTGCAGGGAGATCTTCCTTCAGATTGGTATCATACAATTCGACCTGTCCAGAAGCTTCAATGCAGGCTTCTGGGCCTTCTGAAGTGCCTGTTCCGTAGGACGTTGTTAGCTCATAGGGAAGAGAAAGGATAACGATATCGACATCCTTTTCTATGGGCTCGAGCCCCAAAAAAGTGTGGCCATCGGACGGTTCCATTGTGGCCTGCCGACGGTTCCATGTTTTTAAAAATAATGCTCAAAAATAAGGCTCAAACACCTTCAGGACACCCTGTTTCATGAAAAAGTGGCGATGTTTTAATATAGTTCGGGGACCAATATACAATAGTGTTCTCGGATAGTAATGTCCGGGGAGGGGGAAAAACGATGGGAATGACACTACAATCACTGACACAAGCAATACAACAACACATCGATACTGAGATGGATGCTGAAGTTGCTGCCGGAATGGCAGAACACGCATTAGGATTCTTTGGATTCTACAATCGAATTATCGATAATGCATTGGAACCTACAGACCGAAACTTGTTTTACATGTTCCAAGACTATGATTTACTGACAACAGAGTCTGAAGAGACAACACTCTGGGATGGAAGGGAATGGAGAATCCACTATTGGAAGTTTAAACCAGACCTCAAAGAGCGCATGGAATCTTACATGCAACGCCAACGAAAACCAGAAGACATTGATCCGTTTGCTGACATCTACGGAAACGACGGCCAATCCATTTGGACCAGAGAATCTGAAAAAGTTGCAAATCCAAACGCTTTCACAAGCGATTGGTGAAGGCACAATCAAAGCGTTTTTGGCAGAAGAGTGGTTGGTTAAACCATGCGAGTCGCCGTAGGTTTAGTCCTGTGCATGTTCCTCGCAAGCATTCCAATTGCTAGTGCCCAATCGGAATCAACCGATGAAGAAGAATGGCCAGGCGACCCACTGGACAGCCACATCCATCTGACGTGGGCTACGTTGACACTCGATGTCAACGACTGGGCTGATGAGTATCCTGAAATCGTCGATGTCACAAGTGTAGGCGAATCTGAACTCGGAAAATCGCTTTGGGTTGTGCGACTCTCTGATTGGTCAAATGAGACCAAACCTAACGGGGATATCAAAGAAATCGTCTACATTGATGGCGGCCATCATGGCAATGAATATCTTGGCACTGCGCTCGCATACTTGTCGGCAAAGTGGTACATCAACGGCTGGGCTGAAGGCAATGAAGAAGCGATTAATGTTCTTCAGAATACTGAAATTCATATTTTGATTATGCTCAATCCTGATGGGAATGACATCGATACGCGATGGAACATTAACCAAGTGGACTTGAACCGAAACTACGACCATTACTGGAACACCTGCCCTACAACACAACCAGGAAGCAGCGCATTTAGTGAATCTGAAACTTCTGCGAATTCAAATTACATGAATACTGTCGTCCCAGATGCTGACCTGTACGTCACCATGCATACAGGTGTTTGGATTATGCTCTATCCTTGGGGTAAGTGGCCCGATCAGCCTTCTGATTGGGAACTGTACCACCAAATCAGAGAGGATGTCCAAGAGAACATCTCAAGCAT
>JABIYX010000044.1 GCA_018666575.1 Methanobacteriota archaeon
ACCCAAGCACCGTACACTTCGTTCATTGCAGCATAATCTTCAATTGTATCGAGAAGTACTTGAGCGAAGCAGATATCTTCTTTCTTGAATCCACCAGCAGCGAGCAGCGCATCGATTTTAGCGAGTGCCCCTTTGGTTTGTGAGACGATATCATCACCTTGATCAATAGAGATTTGTCCTGATAACCAGAATTGATTTCCTGCTTTTACGCCTGGTGTGTATGGTCCAAAGACCTTCATTCCATCCAATGTGATTGGTTCTTTCATGCCCCTGCTAATGTTTGGATGCTCATAGACATTAACCATGAGCGCTTGGGAGATTCATGCGCACATGTTGGGTGTTTGACCATCCCGCTCACGTGCGGCTTCTCGCTCCCTTTCTGCGTGCAGGAACTGCGAGTGACATCATTATTGCAACCGATCGATGCGAAGTACGTCGATTGATGGAATCCAGCGAAGGTGTTCTTCCGAGACGTCAGACTGTTTGGGTTGAACGACCTGTTGGGAAAGGACGCTTTCGAACTGCTTGGAAACGAATGCGAATTGTTCGAAAAGAACTCAAAACTGCTGCAAAGAGCGGACATCGGTTTGAGAGAATAATCGCAGTTGGTGCACCTCTTGAACTGAGAGTTGCGAAGAAACTTGGAATTCCAAAACGATGGTACATCTCTGACACAGAGGTCAATCATTTGGCTCATAAATTGGCTAGGAATGCTGCTACAGATGCTATTTTCCCGACACATTGGGATGAATCAATCGATGGCGCATGGCTCAAAAAATTCGAACAAAAGAAGGTGAACATCCATCGATTGAACGGTCTTCACGGCCATGTTCACTTGCGTCCGCAACTACGTCCAGTACACGTTCAAGATCCACCTTCCTTTGTTGTGCGTCGATTACAAGGGGATGGAATTCATGATTCGGGCGAAGTTCTTGAGATACCTATACAGATTCTCGAAGGGATTGATATTACGTATGCTGATGAATCAAAATATACAGGAGATTCTTGGAAATTCATCACAATGCTATCGCAACATAATGCAGTCATAACTCAGTCTGTAACGGTTGCAAGCGAGTCTGTCTTGATGGGTGTTCCAACTCTTCTGGTGAGTGATGCAAAACGTGGTTTCCTCAATCGACTCGAGTCTGATGGATATCCATTGTTTCGTCTAACATCGGAATCTGATGTTGAGGAAATCCAAGCTCAATTTCTAGCAGGTTTGTTCCTTACTGAAGCATTGGATTTGCCTGAATGGCCTGATGCGCAACAACAATTCGCAGATTTCATTGGGTCTGAATTGATTGATTGAGCCAGGTTTCAACAATCTCTCCATGGTCTCCAGCTAAAACGAGCCTTCCTTCAAGAATGTCTGAAATAGGCCAGAAACGAGCATCTGATGCATCATCTCCTCCAAGTGGTTCACCAGTTGCTTCAACTTCATAGACGATGCTTACGATATGCTTTCGAGGGTCGCGTTCAGGTTCCCCCATGACCATGAGAAGAATTGGATTTGTGCCATCTAGATTCGCTTCCTCTTTCAATTCTCTAAGAACTGCATCTTGTGGACGCTCCCCTTGATCAACGAACCCTCCGGGTAATACCCAAGAGCCTGCTGATGGAGGGAATTTTCTCTGAACGAGCAAAATCTCATCACCTCTTCGAACACACGCATCAACCGCAAGTGCGGGGTTGAGATAGCCGAGGCAAGCATCGCATTGTGTCATTTCATTCACCAAATCTACGCTTCCGCATCTGGTATGTTTGCACTGCTTTGAGCAAATCTCTCTTCTTGAAGGATGGCCAAAATACATCTGTAAAGTACAACTCAGAATAGGCCATTTGCCAAAGAAGGAAGTTGCTTATTCGCTCTTCCCCACTTGTCCTTATGACCAAATCTGGATCTGGCATTTCAGCGGTATAGAGATGTTCCGAAACAGTCTCTTGAGTAATGGATTCAAGAGGTAGACTTCCTTTAGCATGAAGTTCAGCAATGTTTTGAATCGCTCGAATCATTTCTTCACGAGCCCCATAAGCTAAACATACTGTGAAAACAAAGTCCTGGTAATCTTTTGTTACCGATTCAGCGTAATCAATTGCATCGTTAACATCCTTTGGAAGAAGTTCGCGGTGACCAATAATTTGGACGCGAACATTGTTTTCATGAATCCGTGGATCTTCTGCAATTGATTTGAGCCCATCGATGTAGAGTTTGAACAATGTCTTCAATTCCTTTTCAGGACGATTGAGGTTTTCTGTCGACAAAGCATAGACTGTAAACCAAGGTATTCCAAGTTCGAGAACCCAATCAAGGACTGCCTCAAGGCGTTGCTTTCCTATTCGATGGCCGACGTGTGTGGCAAGGTTTGATCTCCAAGCAAACCGTCTGTTGCCATCCATGATAAT
>JABIYX010000048.1 GCA_018666575.1 Methanobacteriota archaeon
CTGATTCACTGATCGTTACGACTGGGTATCGTGGTGAAATGCTTGCAGCCCATGTTGAGCAATGGAACACGGAATCTACGACTGGTCGTATCAATCAAGAGCATACGCCTATGGGGACCGCGGGCTCTGTTCGCCTCCTCATGGATGAAATTACAGACACAGTCATCATTGGTTCTGGAGATTCAGTTGCTTCATTCGATGTGGCAGCTCTTTTGCGAGCACACCAAGAAAGTGGAGCAAAAGCCACGATGGCTCTTTGGGAAGTAGAAGATCCAAGTCCATTTGGTATTGTAGGTCTTTCAACTTCAACAGATGGTGATGTTGATGGAGAACTCCGTGAAGGTTTTATTCGAAAGTTCAAAGAAAAGCCAACTCCGGAAGAAGCCTTTTCCAACGTGATCAATGCTGGTTTGTATATTCTTGAACCAGAAGTCATGGCTCTTGTTCCTGAGGGAGAGAAGTATGATTTCTCAAAGAATCTCTTTCCTCGTCTCTTGGAAATGGGTTGGCCAATGTATGCAAAAGCCATCGATGGTGTTTGGTTTGATGTTGGTTCACCCAATGAACTCATCCGAGCACAACATGTTTTGATCGAACAACGCAAGAGTTTGCCATTCCCAATGCCTGATGGTTCAGTCGATGGAAATGGTTCCTTTGTTTCAAACACTGCACATCTTGGTTCAGATGTTGAACTTCACAAATCAATTGTAGCATCCGATTGTTCGGTTGGAAGTAAATCATCATTACACGAAACTGTACTCATGCAGGGTGCCAGCGTTGGCTTGAATGTCTCACTTTCAGGATGTATTCTCTCGCCTGGAGCAATCGTTGAAGACAATGTTTCTGCTTCAAATCTTGTTCTTGGTGATGATGAGTGCCTGAAAAGTGACGATAATCGCATCTTGTGAGATGAATGTAGGGATTGGGTTCTAATACCCTCGCTCATTGACCAACACCATATGTCAGCAAAGCGTACCTATGACCGAACATGGGAAGAGATTGAAGCCATGCTTGGTCGCGCTGAGCGAAAGATGACAGAATGGAAAGGTTGGTTTGAGGAATGTCGCCAACGTGGAGACCGTGAAGGCATGAAGGATGCTGTCCGTAATTACAAAGCTCTTGAGGGTGTAATCAAGACCCTAAAGTGGACCCTAGGGGACCTTTCAGTCGATACTCCACTTGAGTGATTCACCAACCGCGTTGGTCAAGTCGTACTTCGAGGGTTTCAAGTTCATCGCCCTTCATAGGTTCACCCTTAGTCATGGCCATTGCTTCAGCCACTTTCGCACCATCATTGTAATGTGCAGTAGCCATAACAATCGCATCAGCCATTGTAGGGGGATCGTCAGACTTGAAGATTCCAGAGCCTACGAAGATTCCATCCATACCCATTCGCATCATGTGAGATGCATCTGCCGGAGTTGCTATTCCACCAGCGGAGAATGTGACGACTGGAAGTCGACCGAGTTCCTTGACATCATCAAGAATCGAGCGTAGTGAAGAACGCATTGCATCATCGATTGGACCGAACGGTGTCTCAAGGTGAGTACCAGGAAGTTTGGATGTGTTTGCAAGGACTCGATAGCGCTCTGCAATAAGGTCCGCAGTTTCATCGAGTAGATCGCTACTCATTGACTGGACTTGCTTGATTTCTTGAGTAATCAATCGTGAGTGTGTAACGGCAGCAACAAGATTTCCAGTACCTGCTTCACCTTTGGTGCGAATCATTGCAGCACCCTCGTAGATACGACGAACTGCTTCGCCAAGTTCTGTAGCTCCGCAGACGAAGGGAATCTCGTAGGATTTCTTATCGATATGGAAAAATGGATCTGCTGGAGTAAGAACTTCAGACTCATCGACCATGTCAACTCCCATCGATTCAAGGATGCGCGCTTCTCCTTCGTGTCCAATACGGGCCTTGGCCATAACTGGAATCGATGTGCAATCCAGAATGCCTTGAATCATGTCAGGGTGGCTCATTCGAGCGACTCCACCAGCAGAGCGAATATCGGCAGGAACACGTTCCAAGGCCATGACTGCAACAGCACCTGCTTCTTCAGCAATCGCTGCTTGTTCAGCATCTACAACGTCCATTATGACGCCGCCTTGTTGCATTCTAGCAAACCCTCTCTTGAGAAGGTCGCTTCCGTGTCGGAGTTGGGAGAAATCTGTATGTGTCATGGCTCTCATCTCGATGGGAGGTTTAACCCTTCAAGAAGGTTGGTTAACTGCCACAGTGAAAATCAGGAGCCGAGAACAGGAGAATCGCCTTCAGCGATTTCTGCATCCGCAGCCTCTTGCTCGTTTCGGTCAATCCATGCTTCTTCTTCATCAGGAACGTCGGTGTCAGCAAAGATTGCTTCAACAGGGCACTCAGGTACACAAGCTCCACAGTCAATGCATTCGTCTGGATCGATTACAAGGTATGTGTCCATTTCACGGAATGCCTCAACAGGGCATACTGCGACGCAATCTTGGTACTTGTGATTCATACATGCTGATGTGACAACGTGAGTCATGACTTTTCCTGTGTCATCACCTACTTGAATGCTGTTCATCGGGCCATGAGATTTTAGGATGGCCGAAAATATCACTCAAAAACTTGGGTGGCTATCTCCGTTACATCTTGCCCAGGATAGACTGCAACCTTCATTCGAACTTTGACAACCGGTCCGTTATGATCTTGTGGCGTCAGCGAAACCACTTGTCCAACGATTTTTTCCAAATCAAACCGTGCATGAATAACATTGTTCTCATCCATGCGTTGTTCGAGTTGTTCTCGGATGAGTTTAGAGGTGTCGTCTCCAAGTCGGTGAATGAATTCCGATACGAGTTTATTTTTCTGTACAAGTGTGCTGAGCAAAGCAACCTTCGGACCATGATATGATGAGGTCATGTCAACGTCCCATTCGGTCCCAGTAAACCATTCAAGGGCTTCTGTGACCAAATTAATGTCTTGCAATTCATGGACAGTAGCCGCAGCATTGATGTGGAGGATGCCCATAATTCAACCACGAAATGACTAGGTCAAGAGGTTTACCGCTCGTTCTTTCCATCAATCTTCTTCAAATAGGAGAGGTATGTCGTCGAATTGCAAGAGGGGTAGCCCCCTCAAGACACCTCCGAGATGAGTGACATGGCAAAGAAGATGAGCGCAAAAGCGCGAGCAGCAGCCCGTAAGCAGAGAGATAAGTGGAAGACAAAGCGTTGGTACACCATTCGAGCTCCTCGAAGCCCTTGGAATTTCCAAAACATTGGAGAGACCATCGGTGAGTCAGACGAACACATCATGGGACGTGTCTACGAGATGACCCAACAAGAATTCAACGGTGATTTCACAAAGATGCATGTCATGCTTCGATTCCGTGTCACTGATACAGCCGGACAAGATGCATTGACAACTTTCGTTGGACATCATCACCAAACAAACCACATTCGCCGACAAATTCGTCGATATCGTGGAAAGATTGACGACGTTATGGACGCAGTCAC
>JABIYX010000032.1 GCA_018666575.1 Methanobacteriota archaeon
AGTAGAGGTTGAAGAAGCGGAAACAATTGCTGACAGCCTTTCTCTTGAAGGAACAATCGTCGTCACTGACGACGGATGGGGAATTGCAGAAGCACTTTGTTCTCGATTGGAAACTCGAGGCTTATCTACCATTCGTGTTGGATTTGAAGCAGGTATCCGTGATGTATCAATTCAAACCGAACAGGGCCGTACAGTACATCGAGGAGATCCTGGGAACAATGAACATCTTGAAGCGATTACTTCAGCTCTCTCCGATGTTCAATTAGCAGGAATCATTCATCTTGCACCAATGAAACTGGCATCTGCTGAATGGTCTGAGGATGTTACTCCATCTTCTCAAGTTACCCTTTCTGCACACGGCTGGTTTGGATTACTCAAAGGACTGGATGCTAAATTTGCAAGTCTTTCCAGCGGTTTAATCGCCAGCGTTACGGCAATGGACGGCCGTCATGGTACACTCGGTGAGCGTTTCAATTCGATTCAATGTGCTGCTTCAGGCGTAACGAAATCGTATTCGTTTGAACAACCACAACTTCGGAGTCGTGCTTTAGACGTACATCCTGAATTGATTTTCGATGCTGGACAAGCGGCTGAGCTGATTGAGCATGAACTCTTCAATTGTGGTGGCGATGTTGAAATCGGACTTGACCGAGATCACCGCCGTTGGATTCTTGCGGCATTTGCAGAAGATGTTGTAGGCGATGTTGAACCATTGCAATCTGATGACGTATGGCTCGTTTCTGGTGGTGGTTCTGGCGTGACTGCTGCATGTATGATCGGTGTTGCAAAAGCAAGTGAACAAGCTGGGGCAACATTCCATCTGCTTGGTCGCTCTGTTTTAATCGAGCAAACCTCTGAATGGTTGGGTTGGTCTGAGGAGCAACTTGGAAATGAGAAAATGTCTCTTCGTCAACGATTGATTGATGCATCAGAATCTGGAAAGGTTACGATGGTTGAATGGAATCGTGCGTGGCAGAAATTCACTCGTAGTAGAGATGTCTACCAAACGCTTTCAGAAATTGAAGCGACTGGAAACAGAGCATTCTATCATTCCATTAACGTGACTGATTTGAATGGATTAAGGGCTCTTGGCGCCTCTCTCTCTCAGCCAATCACCGGCCTTGTGCATGGTGCTGGTCTCGAAGATTCCAAACTTGTTGGCGATAAATCATGGGAAACCTTCGACAATGTTGTCCGAGTTAAAATTGATGGATGGGCTGCTCTAATGGGTGCTGTAACAGCATCTGGCGGTTCCCTACGATTTGCAACCAGTTTCACTTCGGTTGCGGGACGATTCGGTAACGGAGGTCAAACAGACTATGCTGCAGCGAACTCAATACTTGATGCTGAGATGGCACGTCTTACCGCAAAGGGCGATTGTCGTGCAGTTGCAATCGGTTGGACAGGTTGGAGAGATGTTGGAATGGCAACTCGCGGTTCGATTGAAGCAGTCTTCGAAGAAGCTGGAATTGAAACTCTTCCAGTTGAAATAGGTGTTCAGATATTTGTTGATGAAGCATTACGTGGCGGAAAGCGACGAGTCATCGCTTGTGGTTCATTGGGTCTTATGGATCGTTTTGATTCCTTTAGAGAAGCGCCTCTGATGTTATCAGGAGATATGGCCTCTCTGATTGCAGATCCTTCTCGTTTCCCTTTCATCGACAAGGTACTTTCCGTTAATGAAGAGGAATCAATGATGACGCAAAGTACGCTCTCTGTCGCAGATCATCCTTTCTTATCTGATCACTCCATTGATGGAGTTCCTTACCATCCTGGTGTTATGGCATTGGAGATGTTTGCTGAGAATGCATTGCTGCTTTGCCCACACACCTGCCTCGCAGGTTTTGAGGATGTGAAGTTCGGATTACCTGTAAAGGTAATGAAAAGTTCAATGATAGTTCGAATTCTTACTTCAGTCGAGCGTACAGAAGATGATGTCACTTGGGTCTCGTGTAAACTTGTATCTGATTTGACCAACTCTGATGGTGTTGTTTTTGGTGAACGTGAACATCATCAAGCAACTGTTCGACTCGTCTCTAAGTCAGAAGACCTTAGTGAATTCCTGGAATCAGAAATATCAGCACTCCCGTCGATTGGAATTCCTCCTGAAGGACGACTTGAACACCATGCCTCATTCATCTATCTGAGATATTTCCATGGACCTCGATTCCAATCCCATGGTGGCGTGTTGCGAGGTATTGGTGACTCAAGCCAACCTGGTGTGGATG
>JABIYX010000027.1 GCA_018666575.1 Methanobacteriota archaeon
ATCGCTTCAAGATGTTCATTGTTCCCAGGATCTCCTCGATGTACTGTACGGCCCTGTTCGGTTTGAATTGATACGTCACGAATACCTGCTTCAAATCCAACACGGATAGTGGAGAGACCGCGAGTTTCCAATCGAGAACAAAGTGCTTCTGCAATTCCCCATCCGTCGTCAGTGACGACGATTGTTCCTTCAAGAGAAAGGCTGTCAGCAATTGTTTCCGCTTCTTCAACCTCTACTTGCCAGCGTCGGCAACCTTCAGGTTGAGGTGTTGATTGTGTTGGAGCAGGTGCTTGGACCGGTGTGCTTGCAACAGGCTCAGGTGCTTGTGCCACTGATTGTCCACCCTTCATCCTCACAATGTAACCAACAAAGTGATTCAGTGTTGGATGATCGGAAAGCAAGAAGTCTTCATCAACTGGAAGAGAGAAAATCTCTCGAACATCCACCATAATCTCGGCTTGCTTAACTGTATCAATACCAAGTTCACCTTCTAAGTCCTGATCCATTTCAATGAAATCTGCTGGATAGCCTGTATGTTTCACAACGACCTCGATGAGAGAAGATTCAATGTTTGCATCTTGAACAACCGGTGCTGGTTGTGAGATTGGAGCAGATAATTCAGAAACAATTGGTGTTGCTTCTGAAACTGCTTGTGGAGACTGGGATGAGACTGGAGCGCCTCCCTTCATTTTCACAATATAGCCAATCATGTGGTTCAATGTTGGATGGTCGGAAAGAAGGAAATCTTCGTCCACTGGTAATGAGAACAAGGTACGGATATCGACCATTATCTCAGCCTGTTTGACCGTGTCAATGCCGAGTTCACCTTCCAAATCTTGGTCCAATTCAATGAAATCTGCTGGATATCCTGTATGCTTAACGACTACATCAATCACTTGTTGAGTCATTTCTGCATCTGAACTCGCAGGAACTGCTGCTTGAACAACTGGTTCTGCAACTGACTCAGGTATTGGCTCAACTGTTGGAGCGGGTGTTGCAACCTTTTGTTCAACAACACCATCTGGCGCTTCACCGCCTTGCATCTTCTGGATGTAGCCAATCATATGGTTCAACGTAGGATGATCGGAAAGAATGAATGTTTCATCGACTGGGAGTGAGAAATGTTGTCGAATGTCGACCATTATCTCGGCTTGCTTAACTGTGTCAATACCGAGTTCACCTTCTAGGTCTTGATCGAGTTCAACGAAGTCCGCAGGATATCCTGTGTGCTTTACAACGACATCGATGACTGTTTGAACCGTGTCTCCACTTGCTGCTTCAGTAGGCGTGCTAGGCATTATTGGAGCAGGTGTTGGTTCTACAACAGGGGCTGCTTCGACCTTTGGCATCGGTTGTTCAGGAGGTGTTTCTGCTTCAGATGGAAGTCCTTCGAATGGAGCTGTCACTTCGTAGACATCACCTTGAATTCCACCATGAAGATTGTTATCTCCATCAACATATGCGACCAACTTATTGTCGAGAACACGAAGTTGAATATCATCATTCTCGGCAAGGTTTCGGCACCATGCGAGCAAGCGCTTTCCATCGATTCTATCCCCAACAACAGGCCATGAACGGACCATTGAAAGGCCTATTTGTGAACCAAATCCGGCAGCAAATCGCATTCCATATTTTAGATGTGAATAATCTCCTCCCTTAGACAGATTGAGATTGCCGAGTTCTTCATCCAGAACTTTGTGGTTTGCAATCGGCGGAATTCTCTTGTTCATAAGACCATAGAACATGCTCGCATCTTCAATACCAACGCCCATCGGATGTCCTGTGAATCCTTTGGTATTGGCAATGACCATTTTGTCAGTGCTATCGCCAAACGTTTTTCGTAGTGCACGTACTTCACTTTGAGCACTTCCACCACGGGCTGGAGTGTATGTTTCATGTGAATAGAAGACCAGTTCTTTCGCCATTTGATGACGGTTTAACCCCCATTTCGCCTCCATTTCTGCAACGAAGGAATCGACTGTTTCTGCAACGTGTTCAACGTCAAGACGAGTACCATGGTATGCGGAGTTAGCCGTCTTAGCACCGAGTAATTCAGCAATTGGTTGAACACCACGTTGTTCTGCTTCGCTCTTTCTTTCAACGACGAATGCCGCAGCACCCATTCCAAGAACAAGGCCGTTACGACGCTTGTCAAATGGTAATGCTGCATCTTCAACGACATTACTTGTTGATGCTGCTCCAGATGCTGCAAATCCACTACCAATCCATTCCCAGAGATCGTCTCCAGTCACATCATCAGCAGATAAGATTACGACTCGATCTACACGATCGTTTGCAAGCCAATCCTCTGCTATTTGGAACGCACCTGTAGCTGACGCACAGGCCAGATTAATCGTCGTCGTAGGACCACGGATACCTGTGTATTGTGCAAACTGTGAATGACCCATGGTCAAAATTTGGAAGAGGTATCTGCGATCGAACTTTCCTTCGCCATCATCACCATCAGATTTCGCATGCTTCATTGCCATCTGCATTCCAGAGAAGCAAGAAGCAAAGACGATTCCAGTTCTATCTCTATGGATTGAAGGAACTTGCCAATTTCGTATTAATCGCAGACCGCCTTTGCCAATCTGCTCTTCTGGAGTAAGTGGAATCCCTGCATCACGTAGCGCGAGAAGACCAGCACCAATGGCCAATTGTGTCGTAATATCCCAAGCCATTACAAGTTTGGGATCGACGCCAAATTCTTCTGCTAAGTCGAACGCTGCTTTGACTCCTGCGAGTTGAGGGATGTCTCCAAAGACCTTGGCTTGTTCCATGTTGACAGAACCATCACGACCTTTGATCAAACGTGTAATGTTCTTATCGAGAAGACGCTGCTTGTATTCATCGGATACTTCTTGAATGCAGGTTTCTCCACGAACAAGACGCTCAAACACATCTTCGTCGAAGACCTTTTCACCACCTGGAAGTCCAAGTGAGATACCTGAGACAACGTATGGATCTGAACGTCGTTGCATCAATGGATCATGAACGGCTACGGATTGTACCTGAACACTGGTTTGTGCTGAAACAAGATGAACTCGAGGAGCCCAGCCTTGTGGTGTTTCACGTACCCAGCGTTCCAAATCAGCAACTGTTTCAGCACTTGAAGCATCAACCTCAGAATCTGTTTGCGCTTCGTTTCGTATTCCTGTAATAATTGTTTGAATAGAAGATTCTGACAACCCAAGACCTGTTCTTAGATTGACCATTCCTTGACAAAACATGGCAGGATAGCCGCAATGTGCTGCAATTCGATCTCCAATGTAATCTGCAACGGTTGTCTCTTTTACAACTTGTACTGTGGTTGAAGCAGGTGCAGTAACTGCTGGTGCGGCACCGCCTTTGGAAGGAAGTGGGCGTGCTCTAACTCGAAGGTCTTCTTGAGATGAGCGAACTGGGAGTTCCATTGCTGAATGTGCCTCAATTGGCCCAGCTCTGAAAGCCTCTGAGAACACGTCCGAATCAGCCTGAATCGATTTAGGAGGGCGACCAGCCACTGCCAAAGCCCCCAATGCGGTAAGGAAGGAAGCAATGCCTCCTTGCTTTGGATGATTTGTCATAACTGCAAGATGTGGTTGATTCTCAAGAATTTGAGATGCAAACATTGTCAATGCTCTTTTTGGACCAACTTCAACAAAGACCCGGGCCCCAGCAGCATACATTGTTTGGATTTGGCTTGTCCATTCTACGGATGAAGCCATTTGCGGAGCAAGCTTTCCAAGAATTCCTTCTTTAGCATCTGGTCCTTCACTTGGATAGAATTTACCATCCACATTTGCTGTGATGGGAATTTGAGGCCAATTGATTTCAAGTGATGACAAGAAACGGCGTAGAGGCTCATTCGCTGGAGCGACAATGCTCGAGTGGAATGCGTGACTGGTAGCTAATGGGACACAATTGAATCCTTCTTCTTCGAAGATTTTCATAACGTTTTGAACTGCATCAGTAGCACCTGCGATAACTGTCATCTTAGGAGAATTCTTGTTTGCTGCGATGACATAGCCATCCGAGGAGGAGAGTATACGATCAACATCTTCGTATGGAGCAGTAACACTCGCCATGAGTCCTTTGTCATCGATTTCAACAGATCCCATCTCAGTACCACGTGCTGCTGCGGCGCGTAGAGCTCCGTCCATGTTGAGAATTCCAGATGCCATAAGTGCAGCATACTCGCCTAAAGAGTGACCTGCGACCATATCTGGATGATGCCCATAGGCATTTAATGCATGCTCAATTGCCAGATCTGCAGTTAACATTGCAGGTTGAGTGTATTCGGTTTGCTTGAGTTTATGCTCAGCAGCAATTCGTTCTTCCTTATCGAG
>JABIYX010000026.1 GCA_018666575.1 Methanobacteriota archaeon
CGACCGATACGACCTGTTCGACCAATACGGTGAATGAACGAGTCAATATCTGATGGTACGTCATAATTGACAACCAGAGTGATTCCATCGATATCAATACCTCGAGCTGCTACATCTGTAGCAATAACGGTCTTGATCTCACCTTTACGGAAAGAATCGATAATGCGTTCTCTCTGGTTTTGATTCAAGTCACCATGAAGGCTTGCAACATCGAATCGATGCTTCTTCAAGCGCTGAACAGCCAAGTCAACCATACGCTTTGTGTTACAGAAGACAATACTCTGGTCTTCATCACCCATACGAACAAGCAATCGTCCAAGAGCCCATAGTTTGTTGGTCCGTCCAATTGAAATGTTAAACAAGTCAATTGGTGGTACGTCCAATTCCTCTTGATTTGTCATGACGAATTCAGGTGTGTTCATGAACTCGTTAGCCGCATCAAGAATCTCTTGAGGGAATGTGGCTGAGAAAAGCAAGGTCTGCTTACGAGACGTTGTACGCTCGAGAATCCACATGATGTCTGGAAGGAATCCCATGTCTAACATGCGGTCTGCTTCATCCAAACAAAACATCTGAACCATGGAAAGGTCGAGGTGACCACGTTGGCTCATGTCCATCACACGACCAGGAGTACCGACAATGATGTCAACACCATCGTCAAGCCCTCTTGCTTGCTTTTCTAGATCAGTACCGCCATAGACGGTCATAATCTTCAAGCCAGAGTCTCCATGAAGTTGCGTCATCTCCTCAGCAACTTGCTGGGCAAGTTCACGAGTAGGTGCTAGGATGAGAGATTGAAGTGTACCACTTGCCTCACATGATTCCAAGATCGGCAGACCAAAGGCTGCAGTCTTTCCAGATCCTGTTCGTGCTTGACCGATGACATCCCGGCCACTTCGAGCCAATGGAATCGTGTCTCGCTGAACTTCAGTAAGACATTCCCATCCCATTGCAGAAATAGCATCCATCAGATGGTCAGGTAAGTCGAGCGAATCGAATCTCGTTTTGGTGAACATGTTGCTCCTTCCGTTTCATTCGGTTCAGGCCACCGAAACGGAGGTGGCCCCCACTACACTTCAAAAGTTCTCGCGCTCTTTCTTTTCAGCCTGGAGGATGCCCAACCAGTACTTCTTAGCATTGTCACGGTTGAGTGGTCGACGCATTTGTCGAACGTGCTCTAGGATGTATTGTCTGAATTTGAGAGCCTTGGTGCGGTTCACTCCTTTTGGCGTGATTCCTTCCCAAAGTCGGTCGAATTGTAATTCTTTATCGTCCATCATATGAAGACCTCGATGGCCAACCGACTCAACACCCCCTCATAACCATGTCGTTATGGGTCTTGAGACAAATCGTCCTTTGAATCAAGTAAAGGAGGTCGATCTAAAGGCGCAGATTCCAGTCCAACAGATTGTCCTTGGGCCTGAGCAACCTCTCGCTCCAAAGCAGGAACGGGTAGAGCTGGAGCAAGGAAAGTATTCTTCTGAGCCTCAGTACCTTCAATCGAAGCATCAAAGGTGTATTCATTCAGCATCTTCTTCAGCTCATCGTTGGTTTCAGTTTGAAGTAACTCTGTTGCAATAAGTCGCAATTTGTCTTCAACCAAAAGCATTGGAAGCATCTCAATACATGACCGGCGATCTTCGACGTTCGTGTGCCGGGTTCCGTTCATAATCAGTGTTCGAGCACGTGAATCATCAGTATCCATCGAACGAATTGCTCGAAGCGCATTGTTACGAACTTTCGCATCAGCATCAAGAATGGCTCGCTCAGTAAGCATAATCGCAATACGGGGTTCTTTTTTCGACAACGAGGCAAGAGTACCAGAAGCATTGCGACGAACATCAGGATCTGCATCATTAAGAGCCCAAGAAATCAAATCCCAACCCATTGCTCCAGCGCGTTGTACAATGTTTCGCAACAGTTTCGAGGCCTTTCGACGAAGTCCGACATCATCGACGAGCAACAACTCGTCAATGTGGTCACAAGCCACTTCCGGCCAAGTTTCTGTAAGCCCCTTTAGCCCTCGCCAAGCAGGTTCACTTCGAGCATGAACCGGAGAACGTAATTCCTGGGCAAGAGAACTGTCAATTCCAGATGGGAACGTAGGTGCCGAATCTTCAAGGCATTGGCTTGCGGCTTTGCGAACAGTTGCCTCATCATCATCGAGAAGAACAGAAAGCCAATCGAACAGTTCATCAGAACGTTGCTCAGCAACTACTGGAAGAACTTCAAGTGCTGCAATTCGGATACTTGGCTCATCTGACTCTAACGCCTTGAGCAGACAAGCATGGGCTCTATCCGCCCAAACACCCTTCAACCTGCCAAGGCCCCTGATACCATCTTCACGAGGCAGAGTGTATCTTTGGCCACCCCAATCAATCTGTAGTTGTTGAATTTCACCATTAGCAAGAGCTAGAATATCTTTTCTAGAACATTCCTGCCATGGCCCAGTCACCTGCTTTTTGGTACTTTTCTTACGTTGCTGACGCCCTGTGGCGATAGGAAGCCCAGTACGAGGGTCGCGTGCAATGTAGTCTTTTGACATCTACCAATCGAGAGTTGCACATGCTCAGGAGATATGAACTTTCACAATACACAGGTCTGTCCATAGATTGGTAATGCTCAAGAATAGGATGAAACACAGGGGTGCCATGAGGAAAGGAAAGATTGCACTTCATTTCGTCATCACTGGACTAATCCTAATGGGTACAATACAACCAAACCCGGCCCTTTTGGGAACACAGCACTCCGAGGTCGAGCATTCCATTGGAGAAGAAACAAACTTCTCAGACCCAGGTTTTCTCCTCAATAAAGTAGCACGTAATGCCACCATCTCGGAACTTGAACTTGTTCGTCCTGAAATTACATGGTCTCCAACAACAGGAGGGGGCCTTTTGATTACAAGAGCTCATGGTTGCATGGCGCATGATACAACCAATGAACTCATCTACTTAATGGGGGGAAGAACAGACCCTAACCCTCAGCAACAGAATGACGAAGCTGCAACAAATTTGATTGAGATATTCAACTTATCAACAGAAACATGGTCAATGTCTTCATCCCTTATGCCCAACAGCCAGCAGTACCATGAGTGCGTGCAAATTAATGACAAGGTATACTCAATGGGAGATTGGTACCCAGGTTCCAATCCAGCACGGAAATCAACAGGCCAGATACAAGTTTATGACATCTTAACAGATTCATGGTCAACGACACCACCTGCAATGCCTGCAACGAAAGAAGTTGGGAACTTTGGAATGGCTGCAATTGGAACCAAAATCTACATTGCCGGTGGAGTACAAAATGCATCAGCAAATGATGTGACAGACCGATTACTGGAGTATGATACAATAACAGGAATGTGGACTGAACTCGCTAATATGTCCTACAAACGATTTGCATTCCCATTGGTGGCATATCACGGTAAATTGTACGCATTTGGAGGTTTGGAAGACCAATACAACTGGATGAATAAGCCAGTCCACAATACATCCGAAGTTTATGATCCATCAACCGACACATGGACGAATCTTCCAAACATGTCATTCCACATGTTTGGGATGACACCAACCGTCCATAATGATGAGATTATACTCATCGGCGGTCATGATAAGAATGGCAAATCGAAAGAAACATGGGGTTATGTTCCAGAATCAAATCAATGGCGTCGTCATGATGACCTCTCGATAGGTGTCTTTGACTTAGCCGCTATTGATGTGGATGGAATGACTGTTTTTGCAGGTGGAGATATCTCGAATGCCCCCTATGGAACCTTCGGAGTCACCTACCTTGATGAAAGTGAAATCGCCCCAAAAATTGACAACCACACCGGCTGGATTTCCTCGCCTGTTAACATTCTTTCAACGACCGAACACGGTTCAGCCTCCCTCATGTGGATAAGCCTCTCCGGAACAGAGCCGGCAGGAACCTCACTTGGACTCCAATATCGAATCTCGAACTCAGAATCAGGTTTAGCGAGTGAGACATGGAAACCAGTAGATACAACCAACCCTGCAAACTTAGCACTACTTGGCATTGGGAATTATTCACTCTCTTCAATTGCTGCCAGTGATAACGGACTCATGGAATACAGAATTCAAATGTATACCGATGAGGTCCAAAATTGGACCATACCTGATTTGGATTCAATAAAATGGGGAGCAGAGGAAGCTGCATTCGATTTAAATCATCCAGCAGTGATTCAACCAAATGCACCGCAAGTCACATTTTCAACCTTCCATTCGGCTATGGAAGATCAACTTACGGAACCAGCAACATTTGAGTTTGCGATGATTAAAGCAACCTCAGAAGGATTCTTTCAGCCAAACGCTGAATGGACAACACTTCGACTAAAATCAGATGGTTCAATCTTGAATGTGGATGATGAGGACGGTTTGTTGAAGGGATATTTGCCTTCGATTCTCCCAGCCGTCAACGGTGTGAAAGAGGTCAATTGGAATTTATCCTTTAATGACATGGACACCGATAATATCCTCATACGTACCTCAACGGAAGGCGTCGCAACATCCACCTACACACATCCCACGCCAGTTGAGATTGATCGTAGCGTATCAGTATTCATTGATGAGGTGTCATCCAACTTCTCAACTCAAGGAGATGAGGTAATCCAACCCAATGAAGTCATCATTGGCGGTTCTACATTGACTGTTTCAGTCGATCATGGATTTACCACAACAGGCCTGCGACCATTGTCTAACAACATCAAGGTTCGAGTGAATGTGGACATCGCTGGAGAAACCCCTGGCGATGTCAACCAACAAGTCGCTTGGTACAATACTTCAACAGCGTATGTTAATTTGAATACGAATCAGCAAACAGAATTCGTTACAACTCTTCCATCCAACATATCAGGAACTACTTACATAACAATCGATGCTCAAACAATTGATTCAATAACCTTGCAAACAGATTCACAAGTATCCACTTTCACATTGGATTCTTTTGCTCCAGTTGTTGCAACAACATCGCCATTATTTGATTCATATCTTAATGTTAATCAGAATCGAAGTGTTGAGATTAATGTGTATGATCTCGCTGGCTTCAATGAAAACGCTATCGAAACATGGGCATGGATAGAAGGCGTCCATGATTCCAATTCAAATGGAGTTTCAGAACCAAGTGAACGAATAAACATCCCAAACAATATCATCAATATAGGAACAGCCTGGCAGGTGACCTTCAACATTAATGAATCTGGAAACCAAGAAGGAGATGCAATACAAGTATATCTTGAAGGGACAGACAAGGAAGGTCGTTCGATTGATACAGATGGAACCGAACAAGGACACTTGTACTGGACAAGTCGCTTACCGACAAAGGCAGAAATTGTTTCGGTGGAGGAGAGATATCCAACTTTGAGCGGAATCCCTCAGCTTCTAGAACCAACTAAAGTAGCTGGCTGGGACGTAGTCGTTCGTGATGGAAATGGTTTGAGTGATATAAACACAGTTCGGTTTTCACTTGGAGGAGATGACGATTTTGGAATTCTCTTCACCTTAAATGAGGGTTGTTCTGCAATGGATGCAAGACTGGCAATTACAGATTCATGCATCGGAACAATCGTTGGAGAGGAACTCCATATCCAATTTGATTTCGTGGTATTGTGGGACTTAACAACAAATGGTGTTAACTTAGGACAAATCGAAATTCGAACGTATGATGCTGATGGATTCAAGTTCCATAACGAGAACTCTGCTTGGACATTTGATCGAAACATCAACATCGAAATTGATTCTATAAAAGACATCACTGGAGGATTGAATACAGGAGTTCTGACCTCAGATTCTATTCTTGTTGCGAATGATTTTATTGAGATCCAAGGGACTGTTCACCATTCCAGCAGCAACGACCCGTACACGGGGATGATTGCTTTACGATGGGATGGTACGTTCCAAATTTCACCTTGGACTGGTGGTCAAGCAATCCAAGTTGACAATGGATTCTTCACAACAACCTTCCAGGTACCTGAATCAAGCGGAGGTATCTATGATGCGAAACTTGAATTTTGGGACCCTATTGAAGTCGATAAATTCTTGACTGTTGATTTGCCTGATTTCGTCATAGATGCCGATGCACCTTTGCTACTCACTACAACTTTGAATCCTCTTTCCAGGTACCATCTCAATAATGTTGAGATCGGTGCAAATATCGAAGAACCTCAACGCTGGTCTGACAATTTATCAGTAACATGTCAAATCAGATCGACGACAGTTAATTGGGAACCAAAAGTGTTGATGCGGGAACCGATTGGGGTTTTTGATGGTCGAACGCTGTTCTCATTTAGATTTAACTTCTCAGAGTCAGGACAACCCTCTGAACTTGGCTCTCAAGCGAGTTTGAATTGCTGGGCAACTGGTTCTGATGATGCAGGTTGGCAACTGATTGCTCAAGAATCAAATTCCCAAGAAACACCTTGGATCTCCCTCCCACTCACCTCAGAAGGTCCTGACTTACAAATCTCAAAAGTGTCCTTTGATGGAGAATTCATTGAGGGAGAGGATGTAACTGCCACAATTCAATTGTTTAATTCTGGTGAGAGAATAACAGAATCGTTTATTGTAAGTGTCTTCATGAACCGTGGAGAATCAAAGGAACTCGTGGCGTTGAAACAGTTCGATGGTCTTGATACATCTGAATCCGAAAGCATGCGTGTAAAATTAACAATCCCTAAATCAAATTGGAATCTTGAAATATCTATCGATTCCAACGATTCTATTGCAGAGTTAAACGAGGAGAATAACGTGTGGAATGAAAGTTATTCTTCAAGTGAATCAGGACTTTCATCCCTCGTTATTGCTGGAATGGCTTCGGGCGTGTTTGTCATTATTCTGGGCATTGTGCTCTTACTCAATCAAAGAAGAAAGGCTCCTGTCCAAAATGAACCCGAGGTCGAAGAGAAGACAGAGGCTCCACAAGAAAAGAGAAAAGGTCCATCAAACGTTGCGGTTTCTAAAACCGCCTCAACGACAAAGAAAGGCCCACCTCCTGCCAAGAAGAAGGTACCAGAAATCTCTTCTCAAACCCCAGCAGAACAGGCCGCAGCATCCTTTGCCGCACTTGATAATCACTCAGTAAGCCAACCAATGACTCCACAGAGAGTTGGAACTTGGAATGAACTTCCAAGTGGAGGCGATTATGATTATACCGCAGACGGAACGTTCTATGCTGGGCCTGAATGCGGACGTTGGAAGCTCTTAGATGATGGTCAATTCGAGAAACTTGAGTGATGGTGTAATTGATGAGTACTGAAAACGAAGACATCAAGCGAGTCCTTGCCCTATGTTTCCGTGGACAAGATTCGCTTGATGCATTGGATTTGGAGCGAATGCTCTCATTCGACATGGGCTGGCTCACCCCTGATCAAGCCACAGAAGCAGTCCAAGCCTTGATTCGAGCAGGCTGGTTAACAGGGGATGAAGAAAACCTCAAGCCCGTTGATGGTTTCCAGAATTCGGTGACACCACTGGGCTGGCATCCAAGGCCAGAACGACTCTACAATCCAATTCCTTACGGTGAAGAAGACGTTTCGGATACAGTTGAGGGGACATCCGTCGTAGCTCCAAAGGTTGAGCAAAAGAAATCGATTCCGAATTTACAAACTGCTGATGATGACCCACGGGCACGAACAACCAAGCGATTATTGAAATTCATTGCGAGATCATCTGGACTTTCTGCAGAAGAAGTCCAGCGGCGAGCAGCAAGGAAGCAACGGGCATTGCAACATGTCACTGCTTGGATGGCTCTTGCCCTTGTTGCTCGAGAACAAGGTTTGGAAATGAACAGTGTCATCGAAGCACTGTCGTAATCACGAATTCGATTCTTCAGCCGCTTCTTGCGAACGTGCAGCAAGTTCGAGAAGAACTGGTAGAAGAACCAATGCAAGAACCAACGAGAAGAAGACAGTTACAGCAGTGATTAAGCCAAAGTCCTGGATAACGGGCATTGGAGAGAGTAGCAGAACAATGAATCCTGCTGCAGTCGTTGCGGCAGAGAGCATTAACGCAACCCCAGTTGTTTCTAGAGAAGTTTTGAGAGCAGCCCAGTGATCATCTTGCCGCTTGAGTTCCCATTCAATACGGCGCCACATGTGAATCGTATAATCGATACCAATTCCCAAAGTTAAGGCCGTAACAAGAACTGTCAGAACGTTCCATTTCAGGCCAAGAACTGCCATGGAACCTACGACCCAAAGAGAAGCCATACCAACCGGCAAAAGAACAATCAGAGCAGGAAGTACTCTTCGTGTAAGAAGAAGCAAGACAATGAATGAAACGACCAATGAGATGGCTGTCGATTTTACTTGTGATGAGGACAATCCTTCCAGAACTTGCTGAAGTATGACCAAGTCTCCAGTTACGTGTATGACTGCATGATCTTTGAGCGATTCTCTTAGTTGCCCTTCATCGGAAGTGGAACCAAACATTGATTCGAATTCTGAAACAACCCGCTTGGATTCGTCAGAGGTTGTAGCCTCAACTCGAACTTCATTCCTGAGGTGAGCAATGTTTGTACCATCCAGATTAACCGTAGCATTAACTCGATCACTCCATGTTTTACCGGAAACTGGATCTGCGAGTGTAGTGTTTAACTGTAGATCTCTGAATACAGAGCCTAAGTCTACATCAACACCATCCTTTTCGTACACATCGCCTGCAAAGACCTCAAGTCCATGGAGGTCACCAAAAGACTCGTTTCGCATGATTGCATCTCGAATTACAACATATGGACCCTCATAGGAAGGAGTTGGGTATCGCTCATCAGTACCCACTACATCGTGATTTGATTCTAATTTCGAATGAAGATTGCGTAACTGATCGAGCAAAATCCCATCATCAGGAATGACGCCACCATCAACTGGTTCCATGAGCACATAGACATATTTCCATCCAGCACTATCGTAGTTCTCGTTGATGTCATTTCGAACTGACATAATCTCCATTTCTTCGTTTACAAAGTCAGAAAGATCGAAATCAGTCTCGAGCTGCATTGCTCCAACAACGGAAGCCCCAGATATTGCAATAGCAACCATCAACACTGCCACTTGTTGTTTCTTGTGAAGTTGAAGAAGAGGTTTTGTCAAATTGGTTAAGCGAAGTGGTGACATCGACTTCGATTGATTACCACTGTCGAATACGACGTGTAGGGCTCCAATGAGCAGGGTTGACGACAAGAAAGCACAGATGACACCAAACGCCAATGCGATACCAAATGTGGCAAGTGGAGGAAGAGGCGATATGATGTTCGCAAGGAAGGCTGCGACAGTTGTTACAACTGCAAGTGTCAACGGAACACTGAGTTTGCCACATGATCTCATCCATGCCTCGGCCGTATCTTCCACCTTCTCTTGGATATCTGAAAGTGCTCGTTGCAAATGGATTGCATAGTCAATTCCAAGACCGAGAACCAGTGGGGCAACAGCAACCTCAAGAGCAGTGAATTTCATTCCAAAGAGATTCATAGTACCATAGGTCCATACTAAAGCTACGTTGAGACTGAGGAACGGGAAGAGAACGCCTTTCACGCTTCTAAATGCGAGGAAGAGAAGCAAAACAACAACGAGAGTTGCAAAGATAATGAGTAACGCAAGATTGTCAAAGGTGCCTTTATCGATATCATAAGACATCAAATCCAAAGATGCAGAAGCGTAGGTCATGTTCGAGGAGGAACTGATTTCAGTAAGAACGGTTCGAATATCATTTTGTACTTCTCGACGGTCATCTTCTTCCATTTCGGGATCAATTTCAAGCACCCACGCAGTTGATGCAGCCGTTGGGACAGCATCCCCTTCACCACTAGAGAGATAGTTGCATGTAGCTGAAATATCGAGGTTCTTATTCACTAAGGCGGAACCAACAAAGTTCACTGTACTAAGCAAAGCATCATCTGGATTGAGATCGTCGCACCCGGTATCATCATCGACGATAGCATCAACCAATTGAGCCCAGTTCTCGTAATCTGAAAGTGTCGTATCAGGGGACTGTTCATCCAAAGCAATCTGAATCATACCGGGTGATGTCGTCCATGAATCAACTGCAACGAGATTAATACGTTCGTCTGCTTGAAGTGTTTCCAAATCTTTTTTCATATCCTTAAGTGAATCAATACTCAGAACATTACCATCGTTACTCTTTGTAACATGGATGAAGAGCGGTCTTGACTCGTCTGGAAAATATTCGTGTATCCTATCATGAGCATCGTTTGAATCAGAACTTGGAGCAAAGTCGTTTAGATCGGTCCTAAATTCAGGTGGAGACGTAATCAAATGGAGTCCGAGTCCAACGGTGAGAAGGGCAGAGACGATGAGAATTGGCAAAGCTGACTTCTTGAATAAATCAGAGAAGTTTGCCATTTGGTCCTCATAGGAAGAGGTGTCCATGATTCATCCGAGATGGTTTCGGTGTTTAAGCAACAGGGTTCCACGAACAGCCTCAGAGGTCGATTTTACCTCTCTTGTCAACGGGAAGGTTCAAAACACCAGTTCAGGTCGCTTGGTCGATAGCATGCCAGTTAAAGTTCTCATTCACGAAAAAAATGAACTCAGACTCCGCATTACAGGCGAGTCACATACCGCTTTGCAAATGCTCCGTGATCGTTTGAACAATCACAAATCAGTAGAGTATGCCAACTACTTCCCAGGTCACCCTGAACTCGACCCACCAGAATTTTACATTCGCACTACTGGAAAGGCAAAGCCCCAAGCAATTCTTGACGAAATTGTAGGAAGCCTCTCCTCTGAATTTGACAGCCTCACACTCTGAGGTGTACTCGTTGCAGCCAACCAATACATTGGCTGAAGCCATTGGTCTCGTCGGCTATGCAACTGATGATACTGGCATTGGCGGCGTCCTGAAATCAAGAGTCGCAGACTTTCGTGTCGATGAAATAGCAACAAAGATTGCATTGAATCCTAAGGGTCGATTTACAGTCGCAAAGGTGACCTTAACCAACTGGGAAACAAACAGATTTTGCAACAATCTATCTAAGAAACTCGGAATTTCTCGTAATCGTATTTTCTTTGCAGGAACTAAGGATAAGAGAGCAGTCACCTCTCAACTCTTCGTGATCGATGCACCACAATTCAAGGTTGCCGAAGTTGAAATCAACGATGTCGTCATAGAAGTGCTTGGACGTACACATCAAAAAATTGGATTCGGAAACCATCGAGGAAACCGATTCACTATTGTTGTACGGGGTTGTGCTCATCCAGATGGGTCACCTATGAGTGAAGACGAAGCTATGGCTGAAGTTGAAACGATCAAATCCAATATGGTTCAAATGCTTGGCGAAGGAAGAGCTCCAAACTGGATTGGACCACAGCGATTTGGAAGCGGACGTGCGGTCACTGCGGAAGTAGGTGCACGTGTTGTTCAAGAACGATGGGAAGATGCTGCCCTGACCTATATAGCGAAAGAAGGGGCTGATGAGAAGGATACTGTTGCTGCTTTCAGAGCACATGTTCGAGAACATGGCATCACTGAAGAAGGACTCGCACTCGCTCCTGATTGGCTAGGATTTGAACGACGCATGGTTGAACATCTACTCAAAAATCCAGAAGATTTTATTGGAGCATTTCGTAAACTTCCAAACAATCTCCAACTCATGACAGTCCATGCACTGCAATCTGTTGTGTTTAATCGATCGCTCAAGAAGCGTCTTGAAAACGGTTTGAGCATTACAACTCCAGTAACTGGAGATTTGGTTGGGCGATTGGATGAAAAAGGACAACTTGCGGTAAGCAGTTGTGTTACTGTTGAAGACCGAACAGCACCACGAATCGGAAGAAACTGTGACCTTGGACGACTTACCGTAACCGGGCCACTTCCTGGACGAGACATTCGCACCTGTGAAGGAAAACCAGGTGAACTTGAGCAACTTGTACTCGAAGAAATGGATCTTGCTGAGACCTCTTGGATGGTTGAAGCGATTCCACGATTAACAACGTCAGGGACACGTCGTTCACTTACAACATCGTTTGATGATTTTTCAGTTGAAGTAACACCAAAGGCTGCTGAAGAAACACTAGGAGAACGTTGGAACAATGGTCCAGCCGAAAACAGCCGATGGCATCCTGACGGGGCCTGTTTGAAATTTAGATTCACACTTCCAAGCGGATCGTATGCTACGATTCTTCTCAGAGAGTATATGAGAGGACCTTTGAATCAACTTTGATTCAAAGAAGGCCCATCGAAATAACTTCGATTTCGCCAACACCGGAAATGCTTGCCATCTTTTCTTCGAAAGCATCAGCAAGTCCTTCACCATCGTTCATAACGACGTGAACTTGTACGAATTTTAGTCCGAAAGCAAGAGGCTTGATTTCGACGAGTTGAACGTTGTAGGTATCGTCCCCGAGTCCTTGTACGGTTGAAGCGATCATCGATGTATCAACATCTTCCATTTCAGCATCAGGGTTTACTTTGTATGTCATTGCTACCATGCCCATGTTCTCACCTCAGGGTCCAACGAAGCTGCAGTTTGAGCAAGTGTAAGAAACACCTTGGTCACGACATCGTGGGCTTCGTCCAATGGAGTGGCCGCAGTTAGGACATGGGAAAGCTGTGGAGCCTACTTCTGTCAATGGTATGCCGGATGATGTGCAATTCTTTGCTCTCTCTGTCATATTGGTGCCTCAGTTGTAGTTTGCCCACGACCTCCCCTTCTTTATGGTTGCGTGCCAAACGTAAGCCTTGATTTACGGCCAACGCTTAACCAAAGGCTTCCATCTCTTTGAAAACACCACGCATTACAAATCTCAATTCTTTGACCAGGAGTCGCCTCACAGGCCTCTTGACCCCACAACTTGACTCGAATCCAACCGCTGCAATCAGAAACGACAACATGGCGAACTGGCATAGGATTCTGATCAACAAGCACCATAGATATGGGATAACAACGGATCAACTCACCTACAAAGGAATGAATGAGACGTTTTGATTGAATATCGTGGATGCAAGTAGGAACCATGTATCTCAAAGATACATCAATGATTATTACTCTTCAGATGTGTCTTTCTTTCGACGAACTGTGAATTTCGTTTTGGTTGCAACGACATCGTCATCGATTTCGTCACCACCCAGAATCTTGTTGACTTCGGTTTCATAGTCGACAAGAACTGAACCGGATTCAGTCTTCCAAGGCATATAATTGCGGCAAATCAGATACACTTCAGATGACGAATTACGTGAGGCTTCAGGCGAATAGCGACGTACTGTTGAGAAGTGTGGTTTTACTGCCTTAATCAATTCTTCAACACCTACGCCTTGGAACAACTTTGTCACAAATGAACCTCCGTTGCATAGGAGCGGTAAGGCGAAGTCGAAAACCTTAGCAACGAGTGTCATTGCTACTGCTTGATCAATATTCCATTTCCCAGTAATATCTGGTGAGATGTCCGACACCACGGAATTGACCTTACGTGGTTTCAATTCAGTTACAATACGCTCCTGTGTAAGAGGATCTGTGATATCTCCAACAAGCAACAATGCACCATCAACAGGCTGGCATGGTTCAAGGTCAACTCCGATGACGATACCAGAAGATCCTACTTCCTCAACAGCTACTTGCGCCCATCCACCGGGGTGACAACCGACATCAAGGATGACATCTCCTTGTCGCATTAATTCAAATCGTGATTGAATTTGCTTTAGTTTGAATGCTGAGCGAGCACGATACCCGCTTGCCTTGGCTTGTTTACGCCAAGAATCACGCTTGTGATTTTCAATCCAGTGGTCTGCCATTGAAATCCCCTAAACCGAATGCTGGAACTCATCATCATAACACCTTCCCAGTATTCATGGTCAAAACGATGAGATGAAGGAGGACAAGTACGTCGCCAAGCCATGAGCGGAGTTCGAAAGGCACTGTTCTTGACAATCATCCTCGCCCTCATCCCTTCAGCAGATGCTGTTCGTATCAATCCTGAATCATGGGAAGGTTCGGCTGTTGTCGAAGGAGGTTACAGCATTCTTGTTGAGGAATACACTGCAACATGGTGCGAGAACTGTGCTCAAATCGATGAAGATTTAGAAATCATAACCGATGATCATGGAAGTCGAATTTCGATGATCTCCTATCACCCAAGTGACGGTATCGACGCATATCAGCCACCGGCCTCAGAACATAGACTTGACCGACTAAGAATTCAACACTCTGACCTTGCTGCAACACCCTCGTTCATCGTTCACAATGGATTGGTTCGTGAAGGTGTTGAATCATGGCCTGATGTTCAAACAGATATTCTGAAAGAAGAATCGAGTCAACGTGGTTTCACTGAACTGAAGGTTACGGCAGAGACTAATCTGACAGATATTACAGTCACAGTGTTCCCTCCCATCGATCAAATAATCGATAATGATACGCAAATTAGCATCCTCTTTTTGCAGCACAACAAGAAGATTCTTGATGAGTTCATCAATCCAGGAACGGACTCTAGAGACCGGGTCCTTGTTGGCCTTGCTGAGTTCCCCACCGTTGGCAACGCACTCGCTATCAACACAACGATCATCGCACCCTTTGTTGCGAGTTATCCAATCGATTCTATGGATCAGTGGAGTGTGATTGTCGTACATGAATATACAAACGAGGCTTTGGCCAACAAGTCGAAAACAGATTCAAAACCTCTAGGTGTTGTAGAAATAAGTCTCAAAGACCCACATCAGGAAGAATCCACAGAGATTCCACTCATCATACCCATCATCATCTTCATAGCCATAGGGGCTCTTGGAATTATTTCATCAGGAAATAAGAAAAAGGTAAAAGAAGAGGAGTAAAAGTATCAATTTAGTTCTGTTTTTCGGTATTTTATACCGGAATGTGGAATATGGCGATGCATATCACCCATTCATTGATAAGGTATTGTGACAATATTAGTACATGGAAGAAACATTTGAGGCGAACACGCAAGACGATGACCATATCAAGGAATGGATGGTTGAATTCATTGCAGTGGTGAACGATACTACGAACCAACACCTTTCAGTTCTCTATGGAACTGATAGAGAAGATGTGCAACGAGCTCTATTGCATGAATTGAGGCGTATCTATACAGAGACAGATCGGATTGATGTTACTATCGTTCGCCTAGAAGAATGCAAATCTGAAGAGGGCCCTATCTTCGAGGGACATTTCATTCCTTAAGCCCGTTCACGATAACTGATGATGATGTCTTGGTTGTTGAGAAGGATATAGTTATCAAACGAATCGATCTCTTCAAGCGTACCGTTTACATCACGGTTGAACATAACTAATTCATGAGTTGAATTAACCCGATAGTCAAAGATTCCACTCTCATCGAAGTGTTGACCCCAGACGTCGAAAAAGACACCGAGTTCTACGTCCTCTTCAGTTTGCATTTCCAAGTGGAGTTTACCATCAGAAGAATGCGTATGGACGACATGCATATTAGCGCCAGATTCATTGCACGTGTCACTGTTCACGCCAACGTTCTCAGGGATGGTGACAAATTGTTCTTCGATTTGAATCGTGAGATACATGTGATCATGGCGTGTGAGCTCTCCATGTGAGAGGCATGTGGAAGCGAGTGGGTGAATCTCATCAAGAGAATTGCTTATTTCCCCTTCATCAGTTGTTTCAGGGATAGAAGTCGGGCTGGGAGATTCATCTTCAGGGAAGATATAACCTGCCTGATAGGCCACAGCAAAAAGAGCGATGACTGCAAGAACAGCAATCGTTGTGTCTTTATTCAGAAATTCACTTCCTGGTCTTCTTTAACTCAGGAGCCCATTCGTCTGATTCATACATCTTGAATAGGACGAAGAAAGCAACCATTGCTATGATGTTGGCAATGTGAGCAGTTGTGCAAAATGGACAAATCAAACCTTCTTTTATCTCGTAACTTACCAAGAGACCGATTACTGGGAGTCCAGCAATTGTCGCTCCGAGACCTGCTTTGAGGAATGTTGGTGTGGAAAAAGCGAGCGGTTCCTTTGCAATCACAACCACGATCCATAGAAGAACACAGAATGCAACCATTCCTAGAAGCCCCCATGGTTGTCCAATGAAAGGAACAGTATTGTAATCAGGGTTCCCAATTAGGCCATCGCAATTAAGAATTGAACTTCCTGAGCAAACACTTCCTCCTTCACTCAGTTTGTTGTGCATCCAAAGAGTGTGTGCTGAGACAGTAAATCCACCAGTACAAACAAACATCAAACCTGCGAGCATTCGGCCACGCTTTGTTGATGTTGAGGGCCATTTGTTGACAAGAATTGAACCAATAGCCTCCCCTATTGGTGTCATTAGAAGAACTCCGTAAAGGATGATAACAGCATGGAATGAGAGGATAACGTATTCGTTCATTCTGTTGCACCTCCGTATGAGAGAGTTATTTGCTCAATCGCTTCGTTGAGTTTAACTCTTTGATCACCGTTAGGATCTCCTATAGTAATCGATTCTTCAGATACAGCGTCCCATGCCAGGTTTTGTATTCCTGAATTCCACGCTACAATGCCATTAGGTTGCACAAGGAAGTATGTGGGAGTTGCTCCTATATCCCAGTCCTTGAAAGATCCCACTCCATCATCATCGAAATACGGGAAAGTATGACCGTTACTGTCACGGAAATCTTCAATGTCAGCACGACTAGAAGAACCTTGGAATTCAACGTGCACTGCGACAAAGAGAACATCAGGACCTGGCCAATTCGATGTTTTCACATACGTTTCAGACCAATCGCCTACTTCTGAGGCAGCGGATACACAATGGCCACAAAGACGATCCATGAATTCAACAGCAATCCATGGAGCATCATCGGTTGAATTCGGAGTCCATTCAGGAGTTAAAAGGTCATCAAAAACAAAGGTTTCCCAACCGTCACCATTGTATGCTTTACCTGAAAAGAGGGGTGCTCTTTCACCGGGTTTAGTTCCTGTTGCGATAGGATTTGATGTGAAAGCAACGACGAGAAGTCCTGCAAAGAACAGAGAAATCACGATTAATGCTGCGTCACCACGGGCACTTGCTTCTTCAGAACGGTATAGGTTGTTCATAATCTCACTAGTCAACTCCAACCAATCCTTCCCCATAAGGGCAATGGTATTGTGCAGGCGACTAATTTCAGTTTTCAAGACCGATTTCTTGAATCAAGACACGAGCAGTATGGCGAACAGCCTCTTCACTGTTGAATTTAACATCGAAACCAGATGCAATCATTTTATCGATTGCGAGCATGGCCCGAGGAACATCTCCTGCCCAGCCACGTGAACCACCAGTGTATGCGATTTCTGCATCCGCGTAGCCTGTTTCTTCAACAACAATTTCAGCAATACGGCGAACACTACACGTATCGTGGCTACCGAGATTGAAGAGATTAAGCGATTCATTTTCGTGCTCCATAACGTGAAGAATTGCATCAACGCAATCTCCAACTTCCATGTAGGATTTCTCCTGTCGCCCATCACCAAGTACTTCGAGTTGAGCAGGGTTTTTCTTGAGTTTGTGGATGAAATCAAAGATCACACCATGCGTTCCTCGGTCACCAATAATGTTCGCAAATCGGAATACATAGCCCTGTAGACCAAAGGTTCCAACCCAACTACTGACAAGTGACTCACCTGCTGATTTACTTGCACCGTACAATGAAATGGGCATACATGGACCGTGATTTTCTGGCGTAGGCATTGGGGCATTTTCGCCGTAAACCACAGATGATGATGCGAACATGATCGTTGGCACGTTGTGTACTCGCATCGATTCAACAACATTGTACGTTGCAAGTGTACCTTGTTTGAGATCCGTATCTGTGACCTGCGTACCCAAACGGATGTCCGGGTTCGCAGCAAAATGGAATACAACATCGACGCCTTCAAAGTAAGGAGACATTGCATCAAAGTCGGTAATATCCACATGATGTTGAATTACCTGGCTCGAATGATGAGCGAGAAACTCTTCCTTTCCACTGGATAAATTATCGAGAACGACAACATCATCTCCTCGCTTTACCAACCGGTCAATCAGATGAGAACCAATAAATCCAGCACCGCCAGTAACCAAACTACGCATGGTTTTGCGTAACCATACTCTATGTCAAAGTTTGCTATTGCATCCAAGCAAGGTTTTCTATGCTATGTCGGCTAAGGAGAAACCCATGCGAGTAGGCCTCATTTTGGTATTTCTCCTCGTATCAGGCCCTCTTTCATTCGCCCAAGCAGAAGTTCAAGAAGAGGCATTCCAATGCCAACCCAAGGAACTTTCCTTTGGAGTTAACAACGCATTTGTACGAGCAATGACCGATGATTCCTCCCAACCAAGTGATTCATGGCTGTTGTACATGCCTGGATTGTGCGGCCAATCAGAATCAACGTTGAGGACTGCTTTACCGTTCGAAATCGAGACAATCGAGCAACCAATTCAGATTCAAGGTTCGTTCATCATAGAACTCGCAGAATCGGATAATCTCCGTGAAAAACTCAACGCAATAGATCTCGTCGAACGATGGGCTGCGATTCATGAACACACCAACATTCCAAGGTTTATTCCAAACGACCCTTCCTTTTCATCACAGTGGCACCTGCTCAACACAGGGCAAGGAACAGGAACAATCGGCGAGGATGCAAATGTAACTGGCGCATGGGACAGTGCTACTGGAAATGGTGTACTCATCTCTGTTGTGGATGATGGTGTTGACCACCAACACAGTGATCTTTCACCAAATTATCTTACATCAATCGATTATGATTATTGTGGAAATGATGGAGACCCTACACCAACATCGAACGACGGACATGGCACTGCAGCCGCAGGTGTTGCTGCTGCAAAAGGCAACGACAATAACGGTGTAACAGGAGCTGCCCTTGACGCTGACCTTATTGGCCTGCGATTGATTGCCTGCTCAAATACAGATCAAGATGAAGCAGATGCTATCGGCCATCGTCGCGATATTGTTGGCATCTCATCAAACTCTTGGGGACCAAGTGATAACGGTCGAACTCTCAAAGGCCCTGAACCCTTATTGCAAGCCTCTCTTGAAGACAATGTCTATCTTGGCCGAGGCGGATTGGGCACCATTACAACTCTCGCAGGCGGCAACGGTCGGACCAATGGTGATAACTCGAATTATGATGGATACGCAAATACTCGTTTTACCATAGGAGTCGCAGCAATAGCAGACTCAGGATACCAGTCATACTACAGCGAAGATGGGGCAAACATCCTCGTTGCAGCACACTCGAACGGTGGTTCACAAGGAATCACAACAACAGACATACGTGGTTCAGGAGGCTACACATCCTCTGACATTTACAATAACTTTGGAGGAACAAGCAGTGCAACACCTCTCACTTCGGGCGTGATTGCTCTGATGCTCGATGCAAATCCTACCTTGACTTATCGTGATGTTCAACACGTCCTCGTCCACAGTGCTCGAACAAACGATGCTTCTGATACCGATTGGAGTGTTAACGGAGCAGGTCATGACTTTAATCACAAATACGGACATGGTGCTCTCGATGCTGGCCTTGCAGTCCACATCGCTGCCAATTGGACGAATGTAGGTCCTGAACTGAATTGGACCAGTGGCGAACAATCGATTTCACAAACAATTCCAGATAATACTGCCAACGGATTATCCGATACAGTCGTGGTTGATGCTGGCTTATTGGTCGAAACGGTCGAAGTACGGTTCGATGCAGACCACACCTATCGAGGAGATATCGAAGTCAAGTTAACTTCACCCGATGGGACCATTTCTCGATTAGCTGAAGTGCATAATGACAACAATAACAATTTCAACGAATGGGTCTTTTCTTCTGTGTTACATTGGGATGAGTCCTCTGATGGAACATGGACAATCGAAGTCAATGACAACCAAAATGGAGGCACAGGTACATGGAACCATTGGGAACTTCTCATCCACGGTGCGGAAGAAGTCATCGATACGGACAATGACGGACTGCCTGATGAAGATGAAGAGAACATACACAATACTGACCCATTTGATTCAGATACTGATAACGATAATCTGCCAGACGGTTTTGAGATTTTCAACTCCTCGACAAATCCGACCGATGACGATACAGATGACGATCTACTTCTCGATGGGCAAGAGGTTCTTGTTTTCCTTACCAATCCGTTGCAAAGTGATACTGATTCAGACGGATTGAATGATGGAACTGAAGTACTCGTTACGAACAGTAATCCTCTCGTCTATGATATGGATGATGACGCAGACGGATGGTATTGGTTCCAAGACTGTAACGATACGAATCCGCTGATTAACCCAATGGTTACTGAATTATTGGACGGGGTTGACAACAATTGTGTTGATGGTATTGACGAAGGGTTTGCACAACTTGACTCAGACAACGACCGATTAAGCGATTGGGCTGAATTCCATGTCCAAAATACAGATTGGTTGGATGCTGATTCCGATGATGATGGACTTGAGGATGGCGATGAAGTGGAAATCTATTTCTCAGACCCTACAACATACGACCCTGATGATGATCAAGATGGGTATTATTGGTTCCAAGATTGTGATGATATAAATCCAGATCGAAACCCAGGCTTGGATGAATGGCTCAATGGCATCGATGATGATTGCGATGAAGCAATCGATGAGGACTTCATTGGCTTAGACCGGGATCGTGATGGTTTACTTGATCTCGATGAATTCATTCTTTACGGAACAGATTGGTTGGATGCTGATACAGATGATGATGGTTTACAAGATGGATATGAATTCTTCATCAATACAAACCCGTTATTTGCTGACCTCGATAATGATGAAGACGGTGTTCGATGGTTCAACGACTGCGATGATAACGATTCGAGCATCAGCCCTTACAAGACAGAAGTACGAAATGGAATCGATGACAATTGCAATAATGAAATTGACGAAGGAATAGAACCACTTGCTCCAAAAATCCTTGTTGTATCCATTGATTACAGCCAGCAGACCATCGAGCAACCAATTAAAATTACGACGTATGCGAATCAAGATACTCTCGAAATCATCTATGAATTTGAACCAGGACTGGTCATTGAAATACAACAAAATAACGCCATCATAAATTCTGTTAACGAGGGAACATTTGGAGGTAGTGTGTGTGCAATTGCAGACGTTACAATCGATTGTCAACAGTTTACATTTACCTTCGTTGAAGTTGAAGAGGACGTCGTTGAACCAAGTGAGAAACAAGACCCAAAACAAAGCGCATCATACCTAAGCCAGGTATCTCAACACTTCTTGTTCATCGCAATTGGTACTGTGATCCTACTGGCCATTGTTGCCATCGGATGGGAGAGAGAGAAAACAGTTCAACAATGGCAAGCAATACCTCCCCAATACCTCGGAAATGTCCCTGCAGCCCCCGACCTTAGCATCTTGAACAAAGGCTTTGATAACCGTTGAAGTTGTTCGTCAACATTACCTCACTAAGTGAGTGGATGTGTTGAAAATGAGCAAGACAAAGAAAGAAACGAAGCAAGACGAAGAAAGCCGAACCCTATTGGTTGGATATGCCCGCCGCAGTAATGCAGGCGGTGCCATCAAATTATCCATCAATACTGCAACATTTGCAGATTGTGAAACCTATGAAACAAGCGACGGGGAATCCTATGTTCCTCTCGTATTGTCCATGGCAGCACTGCAACGAGTGATCGCCGGAGAGCGTGCAGTTACCACCGTTTCTCAACTCCTCGATTAGGATGAAAAACGATTGTAGTAATCATGTTCATTTATGGATGTGAAGCCGGTTGATGCAGAGTTCAGGCTCTGCATCACCCTTTTGGTTAAAAAAACATATAAATTTCAATTATTACTATATATGCTATATTTACGAGGTGTGGTTAATGGGCAAGGATGACTCAGCATCCCGCATCATCGCGGGAATGCCGATGTACAACGAGGAAGAAACCATTGGTACTGTTGTAACAATGGCTCTTCGTCACGTTGATGAAGTCATCTGTATCGATGATGGTTCTTCTGATTCTAGCGCCCGCATTGCAGAAGCATGCGGAGCAACTGTCATCCGACATAGAAGCAACCAAGGTTATGGTGCTGCACTAAAAACACTCTTCCAAACGACAAGCACACGTGATACAGATGTCCTTGTCGTCCTAGATTCAGATGGCCAACATGATACCTCTGACATTCCAAAGTTGATTCAACCTATTCTTGATGGAGAGGCTGACTTTACAATTGGTTCTAGATTTGTCGAAGGTGGAGAAGGAAATTCAATGCCTGCATATCGAAGATTGGGGATCAAAGTCATCACAGCTGCAAGTAATCTCACCAGCGATTTAGGAATCAAAGATACTCAATCTGGATTCCGTGCTTTTTCAAGAACTGCAATTGAACGCCTTCGTTTTGACGCAGATGGAATGGAATTGTCACTCGAAATGCTCGAAGATGCAAAAGAAAAGCAACTCATCATTCAGGAAGTACCGACCATCATCCGATACGATGTTCCTAAGGGATCGAATTTCACTGCGGTTTCACATGGATTTACAGTATTAACATGGGCGCTTTTGTCCTTGTCGCAGAAAAAGCCGCTCTTGACCTTGGGCATTCCAGGACTTGGTTTGCTGGCAACTGGTGCAGCGATGGGGATGCAAACTGCCCAAGGCGTTACGACTCAACTCGATTCAGCCCTCGGCGATGGACTTACTGCAGTATGGGTCGGTGTCCTTGGCTTAGCTTTGATTACAACTGGATTCATTTTGCAAACTGTTCGTGGATTTTTGAGAATTCTTCTTGTCCGTGAATTCGGACTTGACTGAATACAAATCGTCGCATTGTTCATCAATCAAGCGCGACTGGTTGAGCCATGGCAGGTCAACTCTCAGAGATGATTGAGAGTTTCCGTCGAACCACGGAACCCGTCCGAGAAAAGATGGATTCTTGGAAAGAGAGCATCAATAGATATGCAAGTAAACGTACAGAACAGTTGTACAGAACAGTACTTGCGTCTCCTGCAATTTTTGTTTTGCTCCTCGTTATTATAGCAACATTTCTTGGACAACAAGGGCTTCAATTTCAAGATCAAATTGAAGATGATGTTGAAATCTTTTTACCTGACGGGGCAGAATCCACAGACCTCCTTCTTGAGGTAAGAGAAGAATGGTCAACTGATATCGCAGTGATTTACATTCAAACCGATAATGCCCGTCTTGGCGGAGGATTGGGTGACAACATTACCGATGAGAATATCCTCAAAGAAATAAGTTGGATTGAAGGCGATGACGATAACATCGGCGGTTCATTCATAGGAAGAGGAATGGATCATGATAAGGCTGATTATGGGGGTATAGACGGAGTACTTTGGATTATTTCACCAGCACAAATCATGAAAGAAATCAATTCGGCAGACGGAAGGTTCAACGAATCGATGTGTACCCATGGTGTGAATACCAGAATACCGGTTGAAGTTGATTGCTCTAACCTCGCTGGTGGCGGGCGATATGCCATACCCAACCAAAATACAATTGACCAAATCATCCAAAATTCAAGTGGATCCTTTGAGGCTTTAATCAAGGATACCAATGATAACGATCTCAGTTTCGATAGTGATGGAGACGGTGACCCAACAAACGACATGGATGGTGATGGAATTTGGGACACGACTGCAGTGATTGTAGGTATGCGGTCTGATGTCCCAGAGCAATGGGAAGATTTCGATCAACTTCTCGACCATTTTCAAAATATCATTGATAACCGGCCTACGGATTCTCAATCCACTGACATGACCGTAACTGGGCTGACAAAGACACTCGAAGATATTTCAGATGCCATCTACAAGGATTTGATTAAAATGCTGCCTTATTCTGTTCTCTTCACAATTCTGATCATCTCATTCCTCCATCGGTCTGCCAAGGTCGTTGTCATTACTGGGACACCGATTCTGCTTGCCCTTGGAGTCACATTTGGAGCATCAGTTGTTCTGAAATGGACACTCACTCCAATGATTGTTGCAACGTTTCCTATTCTGATAGGATTAGGTGTCGATTATGCTCTGCATATGGTCAATCGTATTGAAGAAGTGAGACGGAAGGAACTTGAACGTATTCTTGAAGAAAATGAAAAGAGAAAACGTCAAGGAAAGGATTTGCTCATTGAACCCGATCTATGGGACAAGGAATTTTACATCGATTGCGTTACTAAAATGGCTAGTTCAACGGGTGTTGCAGTCTTCTTATCTGCATTGACAACCGTCGTTGGATTCTCTGTTCTAATCGCCCCACAAATCGTCACCATTGCACCTATCCGTTCGGTAGGTCTTACTCTTGTCGTGGGAATTCTTTCCACCCTCATGTTTTCAATTGTTCTTGTTCCAGCATTGGCATGGCTATTGAAATTCCATAAGCGAAGTAATCCAGGCATGTGGAAGAATATTGGAAAGGTTCCTGTTCGATTCTTTGTCGTAATTTTGCTCATTACTGGCAGCATCACAGCCTATGGAGTGGCAAATATGGATGAATTAGACGAACCAATTACTGGTTCTAGTGAAGCTCCTGAAGGCATTGAATCCCTCGACAAAATCGCACAATATTCGGAACAATTCGATAGTGGTCAGACCTCGATGTTTGTCTTTGATGCAACAAATCGTCCGAATAACAACGAGACTTCCAATATCCGTGATCTCCCTGTCATGGACGCTATGGATCTTCTCGAACAAAAGATAGATGCTGTCGAGAGCACAAATACAACCAGTATCATTACGTTCCTCAAAGCAGTTCCAGTAAGCATACAACTTACAGATGATATTGTCTTCTACGAGGGTTCCTTGTGGGAGCTTTTGCATGATGAATGCTGGGAAAGTGATGACATTGTGGAATGCAATGTCTGGCTTGGTCTAGAAGCAACTGGTCCTGACGGTCGTGAAGGTTTGCGCCGAGACATGGTCAACGTTGCTTTTGATACACTTTCTCTTGAAGTTCGCTCGATGCTCTTGAATCAGGATGAAACCAAAGCGGTGGTCTATGTTGACCAGCCATACATGAATCTCAACATCGCAGCAGGATTGAGAGACCAAATTGATGACATTCTGACTCAGGCTCCTGAACTCGAAAAAACTCGCACCACGAAACTTACAGGTGGATTACCAGTCTCTTTGGATATCAATGAAGGAATCCATGACACACAGTCCTTAACAACGATTCTGACCATGATAATTTTGACCATTGTTCTAGCAATTGTGTTCCGATCGATCCGCTTGGGAGTCATCACAATGATCCCTGTCGCAGTCGTCATTTTATGGCAGCCACTTCTCATGCAAAGTGGAGATGTTAACGTGAATATTTTCACGGCTATGATTGGAACAATTGTGTTTGGAATAGGTGTTGACGATGCGATTCACGTGATGCATAGAATACAGGAAGAAGGTGAAAATTCGACTGGAATAGCCAATGCTATAGAAGAGACGGGCCAAACTATTTTTGAAACGACCATCACAACTGTTGCTGGAATTTCTGCTGGATTCCTTGCTGCATTCCCTGGACTGGAGAATTTCTTCATGCTGATGTGCTTGTTAATCATCTTTGCATTCGTAACAAGTTCGTTCGTATTGCCAAGCATAATTGTTGCTGACCATACAGCACGTGATCTGATTAAAGGAAGAACGACTCTACAAGAGATCCTCAAAGGTGAAGACGGGTGGAGAGACATGTCAGGAGATATGACAATCACAAAAGGTTCAGACCTAAAGCCAGTAGATGCAGTCTTACAATCGAATATTGATTAGACTGAACGTCTCTTAATTGCAACAAACCAAGAAGCTCCTATTGCCAAGAGCAAACCAGTTCCCACAAGAATTGATGTTACTGGAAGTCCTTCTGATGAACTTGCTTTTACTTCGGGTTCCTCTTCTACAACCTGCTCCACATCTTGGACAGTGATTTCACCCTGCATGCCGACTGCAGCATGGGGTTCACAGACGTAATCATAAACACCAGCTGACTCGTAATCAAAGAAAAACTCGTAATTTACATCACGGGCAGGTTCACCGGAATCAAACACCTCGTTTGCTTCTACAGTATTGTGTGGAAGTGCTTGACCACCCCATACAAATCGAACGCTATCTCCTTCATTGAGTGTAATGGTTGATGGGTTAAATCGTAGATTCGTACTATCAACAGTAATGACTTTGATTTCTCCTTGTTCCTCTTGAATTAAATCAATGCTTCCTTGAAGGAAGAAGAACACCAGTGCTAAGCAGATAACCTTACGCATAATGTAACTTTCAGCACCCAATATATGAACACGTGTTCTAAAATACTGAGTTACCTTTTCAAGATTAACTCGTAAAGGGTGGAGGGAGTGAGGAGTAAGCCCCTTTTTGTTACCTTACGGCGATTGCATTCAACTTAGCATCCTACCTGTCCCTGTGCGTGCAGCATGAGCGGGACGATTTGGACTTGCTCCAATGGGGTTGCTCGTTCCATCAACACTCAGGCAACCTCCGTCTTTCAACATCATTGTACACACCTGGTATCGTATCGTTTCTGTGGCATTGACCTGACCATTTCTGATCTTTCACTTCTGTGAACCACTTGCACTACGGAGAGGGGACTTTCCTCAGAGTCGAACTCTGTCAGCAATCCTCTCACTCCCTCCATGTGGCTCTAG
>JABIYX010000082.1 GCA_018666575.1 Methanobacteriota archaeon
CACCAATTTCATCACTCAAGAGTCGAGATGATTTGTCTCAAGTTGCAGACTTCTTATTTGCCACAAAAGATACGGAAGTCGTTGTCGTCTTTGGAATCCGACGAAATAAGGTCCTGCTCTCTGCACGTAGTCGTAGGGATAATCTGCATTTAGGCCTCGCATTATCAAAACACTTCTCTGATGGTCAGGCAGGAGGTCACAAAGGGCTTGCTGGTGGACAAATTCTGTTTGAAACTCTTGGTTTCGAAGAGTTTGCAGATGCTGAGGTGAAAGGAAATGAAATTCTTGAGGCTATGGCTGAACATCTTCACACCATATTTGCACAGGAGGATACCTCTTGACAGCATCGACTCCTTACATTGACGTGACTCCAACATTGAGATTACTTGGAACTGCACACGTAGCTACTGCATCCGTTGAAGCTGTTAGGTCACAAATCTCAGAATATCAGCCCGAAGTCGTTGGTGTTGAACTCTGTAAATCACGACATGATGCCCTTGTTGAAGGACGCCGTCTTGACAAAGAAGGCTTGCTCAGAGTCATCAAAGAAGGAAAAGCACCGATGGTTCTGATGCAAGCAATGTTGAGTGCCGAACAAAGAAGAATGGGACTGAATGAAGGCCAAGAGCCTGGTGCTGAACTTTTGGCAGCAGTTGAAACGGCTAAGGCTGCAAATATCGACGTTGCACTCGTTGACAGGGACATACAAGTGACAATGAAGCGTGCTTGGAAGAAAATGAAGTGGAGAGAGCGATTTCGACTGCTTTTCTCTCTCTTTGGAGATGAAGAAGAACTTGATGATGACATCAATCTCGAAGAAATGCTTGCAGACTCTGATCTTCTCTCCTCGATGATGGACGAACTCAAAGAGTTCTCACCTGGTGCTGGAGAGGTGCTTATTGATGAGCGAGATCGATACATTGCTGAAAAGATCATGAAGTCAAAGACAGATGGTAAGATGCTTGTCGTTGTTGGAGCTGGCCATCTGAAAGGAATTGCACGTACATTAGATGAATATGTTCCGCTTAATGATGCTGAAATGACCGAATTATCAACAGTTCCAAAAAGAGGCTTACTGGCTAAGGTCCTTCCTTTTGCAATCCCCCTTATTGTGATGGGTTTGGTTGGTTTTTCATTATGGAATAACGATTCGATTGATATTGTCAAGATGCTTACAATTTGGACATTGTTCAATGCTGTTTTTGCAGCGATCGGATGCATCATTGCACGAGGCCACCCATTAGCCATCCTCACAGCAGCACTTGCAAGTCCGATTACATCTCTCAATCCGGCTTTAGCAGCGGGTTGGTTTGCAGGATATGTTCAACTCAAGATTGCAGAACCCACGGCGGAAGATCTTCAACAATTTCTCAAAGGTACATCCATTGGTGGATTTTGGAGTAACCCAGCAGGACGTGTTCTTTTGGTTACAGCATTAACCAACCTCGGCAGTATGCTCGGGGCTTGGTTTGCTGCTGCTGGATTTATTGGCAGTGGCGTAAACTAACCAAGTTTACGCATTACTGAGAGTAAGTCAGTATGTGCTTGCACGTCATGTACGCGCAACCAATCAATGTTTTCTTGATGTGCGTAAGCAGCAACTCCAAGCGTTCCATACAATCGATCTTCAGAATGCTCATGTCCAGTGATCTGGCCGATCATGGACTTTCTGGATACACCCCAGAGCAGGGCTAGGTTGTGTTCTCCACGAAGTGTTTCGTGTGACTGCAAGAGCTTGATATTATGCTGAAGCGTTTTTCCAAATCCGATTCCAGGATCCAAACAAATCAACTCTGCAGGATGTCCTGCGTCGATAAGTTCAGTTGCCTTTTGTTGAAGTTCGGAACATACTTCTTCAACGACGTCCGAATAGATGGGATTCGATTGCATCGTTTTAGGGTCTCCTAGCATATGCATGATACAGACCGGGACACCTGAGTCAAGAACGAGATTCTTCATGGCATCATCTCTTAATCCAGAAACGTCGTTAATCATTGATGCACCTGCTTCAATTGCTTTTCTTGCAACTTCTACATTTCTTGTGTCGATTGAAATTTTTGGATTATTAGCCTGTTCACAG
>JABIYX010000091.1 GCA_018666575.1 Methanobacteriota archaeon
CGATAGTTGTGATACGTTCATGTCCATTGGATGTTTATCAAGACCAAGTTCTTCGAGAATACCCTTAGCAATACCGGCAACGTTTCCGCCACCAGAAGCTGCAAGTGTTTGCTGAAGTTCAGAATAGCGTTCCATGACCGACTCCCAATCACCATCGTAGAAAGCAGGTTCAATCATCTGGGCTTCAATAGCTGCGATCTCTTCTTCCAATTCTTGGAATTGTCGACCTTTACGGCCGAGTTCGCCTTCGATGGTTGAGTCGGATTCAATATCTCGAATCTGTGTTAGGTATGCGATTCTGATTCCAGGGGCAAATACAATTTCTCCAACATCTTGTTCTTGTTCACTGATGGTGTTGAGGAGGGTTGTCTTACCAGCACCGTTGTGTCCAACGATTCCGATACGGTCTCCATCGTTTACGATGAGGTTTATGTCTTGGAGTACATCGGTTGAGCCAAAACTTCGGTCAACGGCTTCGACAGTTATGAGTTCGCGAACCATAGTATCCTCACGCTAAGCCCGCAACTGGGTGTTCAAAACCCAATCGGTTGAATCGGTCTTCACTTGAAGGCTTCAATAGCACTCTCGTGACGGGAGAGTAGGTTTCGTAGCTTAACCTTCATCGATGGTGTCAACAAGTCGTTGTCTGTTGTCCATTCTTGATGATCAAGGATGATGTTGGCAGGGCGCTCGTATCCTTTCCAAGTTGGTTCCATCATCGAATTACTCTTCAATTCGTTAAGCATCCATGTACGTGTTTCCTCACGGGCACAGAGTTCTTCATCGGAACCTGACGCATCCTTTCCAGCAGCAGAAAGTGCTTGCTTCATTGCATCCATGTTTGGATGTATGATGATGAATGTCCGAAGCATATTTCGTCCATCCAAAGCCGCTTGCTCAACAAGTGGTGAGAGTTTGACGTTCTCTTCTAGAGGAGCAGGTGATACGTACTTGCCGTTTTCAAGTTTGAATTGACTCTTTACACGGCCAGTGATCGAAAGGTAGCCCTTAGAGTCGAGTTTACCAAGATCTCCAGTTCGGAATACGCCTGGTTCAATGATGACTTCATTGGTTGCCTCTTCGTTATTCCAGTATCCTTTCATGACGTTTGGTCCATGAACAATGATTTCGCCTTCATCAGGTCGATCTGGATCGTCCCATGCATTTGTATCGATGGTAACTTTGACGCCGTTTGCAACAAGTCCGACGGTGTTGAGTCTTGAGCCACCGGGACCCATCCATCCATTGGCTGAGACAAGCGGAGAGGTCTCAGTCAGTCCATACCCTTCATAGCAATTCAATCCAACCATTTGGATGAAAGAAGCAACATCGGGTGACAATGCAGCAGCACCAGACATACAGAATCTGATTTCTCCACCGAATCGAGCACGAACCTTGGACCAAATCAGCTTGTCGTAGAGTTTGTCAAAGAATCCTCGTGGAGGAACTGCATCGCATTGTACACCTGCTCGGGCGATACGTTTTACAGCAGCCTTACGGGCTTTCTTGGAGAGCATTCGCTTGAATCCTGAGGATTGGAATTGAGCGTTGACACGGTCGTAGAACTTGTTCCATACACGTGGGACAGCCAGAAGAACGGCTGGCTTAATTTCCTGACATTCATCAGCGATTCGGGTGAGATCTGACACCAGGTTGATGTGTACTCCACACCGAATCATCCAGTGCAAATCGAACGTGCTTCCAAAGGAGTGTGCCCAAGGCAAGAACGCAGCGTTCTTGTCTCCAACATAGACCTTGAATGCTGATTGGACACAGAGAATGTTGGAAAGAGTATTCCAATTTGTGAGCATTACGCCCTTAGGATTACCAGTTGTTCCTGAGGTGTAGATGAGGGTGTTAAGTGCAAATGGGTCATCCGCAATTTCGATTGCAGTCTCACTTGCTCGCCCGTCTGCAACAAAGGATGTCCATTCATGAACCACGACACCTTCTGGAGGCAAATGGTTCGCAGGCTCATTACCGAGGAGGAGGATTCCACACTTTGGCCACTTTGATGCATCATTAGGCAGATTTTCAACGAGTTTGTCGAGAACTTCGGTATCAGACACTGCAATCATTGCAGGGGTTGAATCATCAATAATGAATGCCCATTCTGAACCATGCTGGTGGGTGTACATTGCTGTGTAAGCAGCTCCGATCGCATTGGCTCCGTAGGAGATTGCAGCCCATTCGACTGAGTTGTTGAGAATCATTGCGACTCTGTCTCCAGATCCGACGCCAGCATCACGGAGTTGCTTGCCAACAGAGGTTGCAAGTTCTCCGAATTCTCTGTAACTCATGTGAACACGAGGCATTCCCTTTTCTGGAATGAAACCAAAACATTGGTGTTCAGCGAAGCGTTCTACGCTCGTCATGAGCATTTGGTAGAGTGTTCGTGGGTCATCGCCTTCGGGCTTTAGCCATTGACGGTCATCAGGTTGTCGTTCCCATGCCAGTTGTTGTTCCATAGCGTTCGGTGTTGGTTACAACACTTAATTACATCCCCGAATATTCATGAAAGAGGGAGTTTCGATGCCACATTTGCTCTCCAATCTGCACCACCATTTCGATTTGCCAGTGGTGAGGCAGGACTTGGGTGCCACATTGCATCGATATCCAATTCGGGAACAATGTTCTTCGCTCTCTTCTTTGCGTAATTCCCAACGCCAATGATTCTTTCAATTCCCATAATGTTCACAACGGATTTGAGATGTTGATCGCAGAGGTCAAGAATTGGATTGATAGTGGATTTGGGAATGTCAACAGGTGTAATGTTCCGTCCAGTTTCTCCTAAAATCAATAGAGGACAATGATTGACAACGAAAATGTTTGAGAATGTTACTTCAATTGAACCATAGTGGTCGACCATGAATGTCCAAAATCGAGTCCCTGAGACTTCCTGACGTTCCATTGACAGGCCTTGAATTGGACGTTTTGGATGAGCCCCAGCAGGAGTTTGGAGTTCAACAGGTTCAATCCGAAGAACATCAGTAGCCATTTTGGTCGCTCCAAATGGTACTCCCGTTTGCGCCATTCCATATGGGCCTGGATTCATACCAAGCAACAATGTTTTGGCTCCAAACCCACCCCATTTACGGATGAATTGTTCATGAAGTTCCCATGCATAATCGAGCGGATTCGTGACGTGTGCAACGTCTTTATGTTTGAGCAACGCTGGTATTTTTTTGTTGCATTGCTCCGATAGATGTTTAGCAGCCTCAAGTAAATCATCTACGATGGTTTCTACCATGGTAATTCGACTCCAGTATACTCGAAGAAGCGACCACTTCGTTCCAAGGTCTGCATCTCAATGAGTTCGATCAGACCCTTGACAGATTCTTGAGGCAATACTGGTGCACGTTCCCCACCCATGTCTGTTAAGACCCATCCTGGATGGTAACAAGAGACCGATATGTCAGCATCCTTTCCTTCAACAGAGAGGATCTTAGTGATCATATTCAATCCAGTTTTACTTGTTCGATAGGCGTAGGACCTTCCACTTTGGCAATCCTCTATCGAGCCCATCAAGCTTGTAATATTCGCAACTTTTGATTGACCCGTTGCTTCCAATAAAGGCCACAATGCTTGTGCTACTCTCAATGGCCCGATTGTATTCACATTGAGGACTTCTAAAGAAACGTCAGGATCTACCTCGTCAATCGATTGCCACCGCCCGTCCATTTGTCCAGCATTATTGATCAATACGTTCACTCGGTCCGTATGTTGAGAAACGGATTGTGCAAATTCAGTCACTGACTGTGTGTTTGAAACATCGAGTTTGAATACTGAAAGGAGTTCATGTTCTAAGTCCATCAGTTCAGGGTCTCGAACACCTGTGATAATGGTGTGATTCTCTTGGATTAATTGAAGGATAAATTCCTTGCCAATTCCTCGGTTGCCGCCAGTGATCACCCATGTCGCCATGAGGCTTCGTTACAACGTCCCTTCATTGAGGTTCCGAGTCGCAAAGTACACTTTGAATGGTCTCGCTTAATTCAACATTTGCAGACTTGAATACTTCTTTCATCGAAACGCTATCTTGCTTTCGAAGCAGTTTCGCACGGGAACTAACGAGGTTCCATGCTGTTTTCTTTCCGATACCCGGAATTGCTTCAAGTTGTTTTTGAGAAGCGTCTTGAAATTCGATTCCAATCTCGACTCCAGTAATGGAGCGTGCTCCGTGTGCGGTAACCAATATGTCTGATGAAGTATCGAGTGGGATGTGATATGGAACTCCTATGAGAATTGGATAGGCGCCTATCTGTCGTCCAAAGGTTAGTCCAGAATTTCCATGGACGGATTCATCTGTATGTGCAGTAGTCTGATGAATTGGCAATCGTGTGCGACCATCATGCGTTTCCCAGAAAACATCGCTCAAGCGTTGGCCAAGAGGAAATAACTCCTCAAGTAATGGGCGATCAATAGTCTCTCTAACTTGCGATTTGAATTCATGGAATGCGTCGTGTGGGATCTCCTGGAACCCTTCGCCCTCAACTTGTCGAATATTGATTCTTCTCAGAAGGAGGCCTTCGCTTCGAAGGTCGGTTAGTAAATTAAGATTCATCGAATAGGTTTCTCGACTTTCTCCGTTGAGTCCAGCAATGAAATTCAATCCTGGGAGAAGTTTTGGAAGTCCTCTCGTTCCACGTTCTTTACCGTATTTATTGATGAGGCGGATTGCTGATTTGAGTTGGCCAGGATCGCAATTTAACCAATTTGCCTCATGAACGCTTGGATCCGCTGACTCAAGGCCAAACGACAAGACTGCGCCATCGGACAGTGTTTCCACAAGCGTCTTTGTAATCTCCTCAGATGGTTCAATGTTCTCTGCTATGATGGATGGATTACCATTGTCAGTATGTAAGATGTCAAGTCGCTCATCTTCTCGCAAACCATGGAGCAATCTTGCAATGGGTTCAGGATTTGGAACAGGGTATTCGAGTTCTTTCACACCTTCAGCCATGTAGGTATATGTGTCTGTCATTCCACCTAGGCGAACATGTTGAACCCCTGAATCGAGTGCACGTTTTACTTCACCGATGATGTCTTCTGGTGTTCTCCAAATTGGAACACCTTTCTTCGGTTCAATACAAAATTTACATCCTCGCTTGTAACGAACACAGCCTTGGTAGACTTCAACTTCGTATGTGAGCGGTCCTTTTTTCTCTGGCGTTCCGAGGTCAGGGTGCTGAGTAATCGCTTTGCTTTGAGCACCGTGATGAGCCCAATTTGTCCACTCCTCAGCAGTACGACGAGTGTGCTTCCATTTGCCTGTGGATAGGAATGTGTTGAGAGTTGCATCCGTATCCTGTACTGCCAAGAAGAGGTTGCTTCGTAGTGGTAGCCATCCTTGTTGCTTCCAACCACGTACCGCCCATCCTCCAAATAAGGCAGGTATTCCATGAGGTAATTGGCGAATAAATTCAGTGGATTCACGTTGTGATATCGGTGTGCCACGTAGATATCTTCCCGGAACGACTGCACCTGCAATGCAAATGACTCCGAGTAGATTTGAATCATCGAACATGCTTATTTTGTCTTGAGACTGTCTCCATTGATCGATTGTGAGGTATTGATAATTCAGTTGATGTTGTTCCAAGACGCCGCATACATAGCGAATGTGGAATCCAACATATGGAGGTACACCGAAGGCAGCTGGCTCGTCTTCATATCCATCAAGAACAAGCCAATATGGGTCGTTGCTCTCAACCATGAGTTGGCTACGGCTTATGCCTCATAGCCTTATGTCTCAAACGAGGGATGTTCTCGTTAAATTCAGTCACGGCGTCGTGGACGACGCTTCTTTGAACGACCTTCTTCTTCAGCCATTGCTCGGAGTTCTCGAGATGATTTGCCGCCTTTGTCGCCGCCGCCTTTGGAGCGCTTCTTTCCACCACTCTGAGAAATGTCAACTTTGATTCTTCGACCTTTAAGTTCTGTTCCATTGAGTGCTTTGACGATTTCTTCACCATTGTCTTTTTCTGACACAAAGACGAACGCAAAGCCTTTGGGTTTGCCACCTTTATCGGTTGCAATAGCAATTTCATTGA
>JABIYX010000069.1 GCA_018666575.1 Methanobacteriota archaeon
AGGAAGGTGTTCTAATTGATGAACTATGTCGATGAGGAAAAGTTCACCCGAAGGGCTTCCGTGGTCGAATCCGTGGATATTTGACCAATCATCGCGAAGGTGATTACTCCTCCATTGGACTGTTTCAAGATCTCCTACGACATCAAACGAAACGAAATCGCCACTGTCGAGATGGATTCTATTATGCTCGCCAGCCATTGTTGAGACAACAATAGAGATTGAAGTATCAAACTCATAATCTTCCTGTGCTGCTTCAAGAACTGCATCGAGGGCACGTACTTCCCCATGGCCATACACATTGTTTTGGCGGTTCTTAGGAATTGCATCTTCTAGACATGGCTCATTTGCTAACATATAGGCACATTGCCGGTATGTTGCAGTTTCTTGCATAATGTTTCGAATATCGAAAGGCGAAAGATCTGGATTTGCTTGAAGCATGAGTGCCGCTACACCCGCAGCACCAGGAGTTGCCATCGAAGTTCCAGACATGTCTGTATATTGATCGCCTGTATTAAAGGCAACAGACATCACGTTGCTGCCAACATATGCAATGTTTGGTTTGATTCGACCTTCTTCGGTTGGACCTTGACTTGAATAAACAGCAATCGCTGAATTCTTGTCGAGTGCGCCAACTGTAATTGCGTCCTCAGCGGAACCAGGCGTACCTATTTGTGCAGATACTGCAGTATTGCCTGCTGCAATAAAGAGGGCGATACCTGCACGGACCATTTCGTTTGCATATCTGTTTACGCTGTCTTCCTCAGAAGAAGTCCATTCGATTGCTCCAGGACCGCCTAAACTCATAGAGGCTGCACGGATGTTGAATTTGTATCGATTCTCAACGGTCCACTCCATACCAGCCATGACGGTTGCGAAACTACCTGAACCACCTGCATCGAGCACCTTTACCCCAACGAGTGAGGCTTGTGGCGCCATACCGATGTGGTCGTATGTTGGAGCACCCGTACCAGCGGTTGTTCCAGCACAGTGAGAGCCATGCCCTTGGTCATCATAAGCGAAGACTTCGGTACCGTTTGTTAGAGAAGGGTTGTTCACAGGGTCATAGAATGCAATAACCTTGGGGTCATTCGTAGTCGGATCGTCATCTTGGTCGTCAAGACTAGAGTGGTTTCCGTCAATCCCAGTGTCAATGATTGCAACGGTGCTACCTGCACCATCGTATCCCGTATCTTGCCAGACAGTATCGACACCATGGAGTACCGCAGCGTCTCCGTTCGTTACTTCGAGGATTCCATCGAGCTCAAGCATGACAACTCCGGGAAGTTGGGAAGCGGTAATGATATCACCCACTGGCATCCTTCCAGCAAGGGCATCAATACCTTCGAGAGTCCATTGATGTTTGAAATTGACTTGGGTTGTGAGCATCGAAATTTCTTCTTGTCCGGGCGTATGGTCAAAGTCGACAATCAGTGGAAGAGTTTTATCAGCATCAAGGAAGTATGGATTTTTCTGATGGACTTCGATCATATCACCAATCCCGTTACCGTCTCTATCAACAGTTGTCTCAACCCACCAGCCCTCTTCGAGAGGCTCAGTGGATGAATTTCCAACAGGTACGGTGGCAAGTACAGTTGGAAGTAAAAACATCGTCATGCACGCTAAAATTAGCGTAGAACGCGCTCCGCTCTTTCGGCTCATACACCTTCCAACCAATTCTATTGTTTGAACTCTTTCAATTGAAGCGTAAGTTTTCCCCTTCGAATCCTAACTATGGAGCCACTTGCAGGGTATATCCTTAAGTGGTCATGGACATAGATTGTATTGATTAAGATGCCTGCTCCAACACGTGCACCAAAGAAAACAATCTCCATCGCAAATGATGCAATCTTTGCAAGCGATGAGATCCAACCCACAGCACCAGTCGTTGTCAGACCACCGGGCTCCAGTGAGACAGGCCAATTCCTTGAACGATTCACTGAGGTGATCATGTTCGGCGTTGCCATGCTTGCAATATGGATCGGATTGCTAAGTATCGCATTTGCTGAAGACGTAGGAGAAGAGAAGTTTCTCATCCTCTTCATAGGAGGGCTACTCTCGTCTGCTATTGCATTGTTTATGGTGGAACTGCAAGCGAAGAAAAATGATAATCATCTTATGATTTCCCAAAATTATCTTCTGGGTTTATCCTTTTTCTTCATGGCTGTTGGATTGTTATGGGGCATCCGTTATGTCGTAGGATACCTCACTCTTGGCGATGTGATTGGCGATGAGCCATTCGATTTCTTTGGTGATGGTAATGACGGAGCCTTCGTTGCGAATGCCAATTTGATCTATGCACAAGCAATAGGCGCAGCCCTCATGTGCTTTGGTCATCAACGCATCCTTAAGAGATACAAAGGTGAAACGTCGTTCGGCTGGGCAGTAGCGAGTTATATTCCCCTAGGCCTCCTTCTTGTAGGAGTTGGAACGTGGATTGAATGGGCAGATTACGAGGTCTCTTACCCCTTGGGAACTGCAATAGTTGGCCTTAGCGGTCTTGCCATGTATACTGCGTTACAATCCAACAAAGCAATTAATTTCGGCGTTGTAAGCGTGGTCTCTGGATTGATTCCAATTTTGTACGAGATTCTCAATGAGAATGCAGGCGAGGGGGGAGCAGGCGGTGCTTTGTCACTTCTAGTATTCATCATAATCATACAAGGTACACTTGCAAGCAGTGAGAAGCTAAAGCGTGAACTTGTCGAAAAAATGTCTTTCTTCCTGATTGGCGAAGTCATCATTGCAATGCTCATTGCTGACTTGAATAGTCTCAACCTCATATTGGGTCCAATCAAAAGCAGTGGTTGGGACAATGGCCTTGAAAACGTATTCACTCTACCTGTCGCTCTTTGGCTTACTCTGCTTTTGGCATATTTCCCTGCGGCTCAACAGAACAGAGTTCCAGCAATGCCAATTGGACTTGCTTTCGCATTATGGACACTCGATGGTAATCAAGCCATTATGCCATGGTGCATAGCATTGGTAATGATTGCATACATGATGTTCTTCGCAGAAGCAACCCGTAAATGGGTTGCGAACTTGACAATGTCTGCCCTATCCTTTTCTTATCTCTTTGGAGATTTCATCGGCAACGGCATCCTAAACGAACCAGTAAATGTCAGCGTAGCGATAGGCATCATAGTCATCGCAGAAACTGCACGGAGGTTGGGCAAGATCTCAATCTGGAGCAATGTACAATCGGTTGTTTTCATTACACTAAGCAGCACTATTCTTGAGTCCCCTTATTGGTACGTGACGTGGATCTTCGTAGCTTATCTCCTATCGATGGTATTCGAATCTATGCTCAAAGCAAGAGACGGAGATGATATGGAAAAGAGAAACGCTACACTTGCTCTACTTTCATCCCTTACACTGAGTTCGATATTGCTTCTGCTTGGAAAACTCGAACTCCCTGACTCTTTCAGACCTGAAAGCCTGAATAATCTATCGATTGAATTTATGGTTCTTGGACTTCTCGTTTACGCATTATTCAATTCAGTGCGTGATGTTGAACTTGACTTTGGAAAATTGCTCGACATCATTGCAGTAAATGCGGCTGGAAGTTACTCGTACGACGCTGAAACAAATGCCTGGTATCTCAAAGATGAAACTGATAAGGCCACAGAAATGCGATCATATGGTACAATTGCTCGACCATCTCTCGCATTTGCACTCCTTGCCATTTCCATTGGAATTAGCACACTTGACCCTAGTGTTTTGCTCGAGTCATATTTCGCCGTAGGATTATACCTCCTGCCGGTATCATTACTCATTTACGAAGTTTACAAGATGGACATCATTTCGTCAGAAAGTCGAGCACTTGGCACACTTTGGCTTTTGATTATTGCAGGTGCTTCTATGCCCTTGATGACCGAAGCTCGAATGGACCATGTGGATGGTTTATTCAAGGCAGGAATTGTATGGGACCTTGTCTTCCTCCTCACACCAGTCGCTGTTCATGGAATCATTACAAAGAGAGGTTTGGACAGAGATGTACTGAACAGAAGTGCTGACCAAGTCATGCTCGGAGGTTTACTCGCTCTAGGAATGCTTGATCAGTCAGGTGGCTTGTTATTCCTAACCATGTATGGGTTGGTTGGTTACACGGCGTTCAAGTATCGACATCATGTCTTATCATGCCTTGCTCCTCTAGCATTCATCTCCATGTATTGGCTCGAAGATCATGGTTTGGCACACAATCTTCTCGATAGCATATTATCCAATGTAGAAACTTCAACATCCCCCGAAATCCTTTGGTTCAGTGAAGTCACTGGATTGATCGTAGGCCTGCATATGATGTTTATTCTCAGTGCAAGTCTCTTCGATATTCGTTCCGATATTAAGAACGATGAAATCGTCGAGAATCCATATCCATGGGTTATTCCTGCAATATGGTTCCTCTTTTCAGTTGCAGCAGTCCTACCCACCGCATCTTGGCTCCCACTCATTGCAGTCATTTTTGGAATCGTCAATTCATGGATCCGAGGCGATTTAACACTCATTCCGATGTTCTCAGTCGCTCTCATCTTTTCATTCATGATCGGGTTCTCAGATGGACTTGATGATTTCAGTGGCACAGTATTCGGAGCCTCAATGCTCTGGTCAGGTATCGCCATCTTCGGACTGTGGTTGTCTGAGCAGCGAGGCATTCTGCATATGAACGTCAAAGAAGGAACTAAATCGTTTGAGATGGAACTTCCCCTTGAAGCACAACTGAGATTTTTGTCAATGGCTTCACTTCTTCTTTCATTCAATGTATTCGGTGGGGTCGGAATGATCGCTGCAAGCGCATGGGCTACTCAAGATGCATTCCAAAAAGGAAACAAAATCTCGATTTTATTCCTCCCGTTACTCCATGGTTTAACCGTTGGAAACGAACTTTCAACCTTTGAAGTGCTTGATGAATCAATGAGAGGAATCCTCGTAGGAGCTGTATTCTTCATTGAAGGGGGCGCACTCATTATCTACTCATCAAAGACGGATCAGATTTATGATTCGAAGATGTTCGAGTGGGAAAGTGACGAGGAGTTCTTTAGTTTCGTCGAATACATGGGCTTTGCAGGTGTTATATCTGCGTTGACTGGTGTCATTTATGCACTCGGAGAGGAACAAACGAAACTCGCTCTGTTCATCACAACTGCATTGCTTACAGCTCTTGCAATTACAGGCTTTGACTCAAAACATTCCCACGTTCGTTGGAGAAGAGCTTTGGGTGTTTACGGCTCAATGATTACCTTGATCGTATTGTTCAACCAAATTGATGATACGATTTTCAAGTCTCTTACCATTGTTCTGATGGGATTGCTAGCCCTTGGCTACGGATTCATCTATCAACAAAGACGACACACAATCGATGTACGTGATACTGAAGAAATCCACGAATTAAGCACTTGGATTGAAGAAGCTGAAGTTAAACCAACATCGACTGGATTGATGGCTAAAGCCGAGTCCGTTGTTGATGATGATATCGTCGAAGAAATTACCGAGAAGGTTGAGATCGTCACCAAAAAGGCTGAGAAAGTTGCAAAGGCAATCCCAGTTCCAAAACCTGTCAAAGCAAGTCCTTTGAAGGATGAAGGATTTATCGAAACCCTCCAAACATTCGATGTCCGAATGCCTCCTCAAGCAATTGAACAGATTAAACGGACCATTGCAATGACGCCTCACGAAGGATTTAATCCAGTAGTTCGAGTCAATATGCTTGGGCAAATCGTCCTTGACTTTGAGCCAAAGTGATTACTCTTCTCTGAAGAGTGCTGCATAGGGAACGTGGGATTCCGTCCCACTTGCTGTTGTTGGATAGACGCCCCAGTATGCTTCTCTCATCTGTTGATTAGCATCCATGCAAAGAACAACATCAGAAGGCCTGTTATCCATCTGTTCGGTTCCATTAAGATGCTTAATCATTAGATCAATGTTTGAGAGGTTAATGACACCCCATCCAACTTGTGTGCATGGTGCGACAGGAGACATCGGCATTGTTCCGGAAGTGGGATCCCAAGTTGTGAAGGTTGGATACCATGCAGAAATGTTCAGTGCATTCCGCATTTCTGAGTTTCTCATTGTAAAGGAAGATTCATCCGACGAAGCTCCATTAACGAGATAACCACCTCGTTCATCTGATGCACCAGATCCCCAATCACCAAATTCATCTCTAAGTTGATGGAGAACGAACGAGAGAATCCCAGCAGTGCGAGGAGTTGCAAATGAAGTTCCAGAGGTTTCATGATAACCATCAGTATCGTCATGATTTGGCAGAACTTGGGTCCAATCAGCAGCAATATCAGGATATGAACCACTCATCGTTTCCTTTTGGTCATCTCCTTCCTCTGCATATCCAGAGATCCCAATCGACCATGGAGGTCCTGCCGTCGCATCTTGAATCGCTGGAGATGGCGAGTTATCAGCAGCCCCAGTATGGATTTTATTATTCACAACAACGGCCTCATAAGTTGCTGTTTCAATACCAGGAACCGGAAGTGAGCCAATGGCCCCAAAAGATGTTGAAATGATGTCAACAAGAGGTTGATTTGACGCAGCAAGAACTGCTTCTGTCGAAAACCCTTCAACAAAGAAGATAACTGCATCAGGGTTTGCATCAAGAACGGCTCCAGTTACTGCTGTTCCATGACCATCTTCGGGATCATCCAAAATGTGGATATTTGTCCCTCCATCAGGTGAAGTTCCAATGATTTTTGTACCATAGAAATACACGATATCTGTTGTCGTAATTACGTCCCAACAGGTTTCCTTATCGGCTTCATATCGCTCCTGCCAAGTTCCTTCAAGAGTGATTCCGCAGGTCATTGTCACACCCAACTGTTCCAAGAGCCAATTTGGATAAACCTCATCGGTACGAAAGTGGTCGTGATAAACGTTAATTCCCGTGTCAATTGGTGCTACGACGGAATAATGTCGCCAATCGGTGGATGTGTTCTGTTCAACAACCACGGAGCTTGAACTCGAATCCGCAGAAAATTCATGAGCGATATATGCAAAGAAGATTACACTGAAAATCAAAGCAGTGAGGCCAAAAGCAATTGGTTTTTTCGGCATTGGAATCACATCCAAGAGCACTGCATCAAGAGCATCAGAGGCATCCGCCATGCCATGTCGTAGTATGGGTGTTTCAAGAACTCTGCGCCGACTTCAAATGCTCTGCCTCGTTGGGCATCTTATGGAGAATAAGGATGACCGGATGGTCTGGATTGATTTAGAAATGACTGGCTTAGATATCTCAAAGGAGAAAATCATAGAAATAGCCACGGTGATCACAGATGGGGAGTTAAACATCATTGCAGAAGGGCCAAACCTTGCCGTTTCTGTCGAAGAACACTTGCTGGAAGGAATGGACGAATGGAACACTCGACATCATAATCGAAGTGGTTTGGTCGAACGTGTTCGCAACAACTCTGTATCTGTTGAAGAAGCCGAAAGACAAACCATGGAATTTCTTAGAAAACATGTAAATGAGAACACAGCGCCGCTATGTGGGAATTCAGTTTGGAATGATCGCCTATTCCTACAAAAGGAAATGCCCCAGATAGTCGAATTTCTACATTACAGAATGATCGATGTATCAACCGTCAAGGAACTTGGACGAAGATGGTACCCGGAGGTATCCCGATTTAACAAAAAAGGAGCACACTTAGCTCTAGACGACATTCTTGAATCAATTCAAGAACTCGACTATTTTAGGAAGAGAATTTTTATCTCCCATCAGTAACGAATCCTTTCCATCTCCTCATGTAATCAACAAAGAGGGGACTTAGCTCAGCATCCGTTAACATTTGAGGAATAAATGGGGGCTTGTCAGGAGAATAATCCAGAGATGCACTTGAATGAGGCCAATCTGGAAACGGTAATGCAACACGGGCAACACCAACGCCATCCGCTCCTTCTTCGAGTAAGAAGTGAGCATCGTTACCAGTCCATACCGAACCAGTCGAAATAATAGGAATCCGTTGATTGATAAATTGAGAAATCTCCTTTGTCAGAGTTTTTCCCGATGAATGCTTTTCAAAAACATCCCAACATGATATGTGCAGTCCATCTATAGATTTTGAAAGTAGGGATTCACAGACTTTCAAGGTATCTTCAAGACTTATCCCTGTGTCGTCTGAGACTGGTGAAAGCCGAACAAGTATAGCGAATTTGGAGGATACGGTATTCCTTACAGCGTCAATTATTTTGTTCAGGAATGTCATTCTTTGAAGAACGTCCCCTCCGAATTCATCCGACCTTCTGTTTGTCTTTGCTCCCAGGAATTGAGCGATGAGATAACCATGAGCACCATGAAGCTCTACTCCATCGAATCCCGCATCTTCACATCGTTTTGCTGCCATGGCAAAGGAATCGATTGTTTCGTTTACTTCCTCAAGAGTCATTGAACGGGAAGTACCTTCTGAATCGGAAATAAAATTTTCACTCGCTGAAACAGCTTGTTGTCCTGTCAGTGAAGAGGGGCTTCTCATTCCTCCATGAAACAACTGAACAAAACTCTTTGATCCATGCTGACGGATTTCATCAGCCAAACGAGTCAGTCCTGGAAGATGGTGATCACCCCATGTCCCCATTTCTCCAGTCCAACCTTGCCCTGATTCTTGAACATGGGAGGCAGCGGTGGTGATGATTCCAAAACCTCCTCTAGCACGTCTGCTAAGAAAGTTGATTTCTTCATCAGAAAGGCACCCGTCATCATAGCTTTGTTTGTTGGTCATAGCGGCAAGTACTGAGCGATGAGGAATCTCCAAGCCGTTTCGAAGAGTCCAAGACTCATCCATTAATACCATGCTACGACCTACTTTCTCGCCAAGTTGGCGAATGAACATCGACGCCTTTGTGTAACGAAAGAATCTCTGCAAGTACTGCAATTGCAATCTCTTCTGGAGAATCCGCTCCTACATTGAGTCCAATTGGACATCGAACATCTGAAAGGTAAATTTGTTCAATTCCATCATCGATGCAGGCCGATTCAAAGGTTTGCCATTTGGAGCGACTTCCTATTGCACCAATACGTGGGAATTCGTTACCATCAAGAGAAGAATTACTCGATTGAGCTGAGTGTAAAATCATCTTTAATCGGTCGAGATCTTCTTGATAATCGTGCCCTAACAAAAGAATATCAGAGAAGCGAGACAGACTTTCGCTTGTTTCATTTCCAAAGAAATCCTCTACACTGCTTGCGTGTAGTTCAACTGCGTCGGGATACAATTCGGAGCGTGCAAAGGCTTCCCTTGTATCTTGAACAGAATAATTCCATCCCGTTGATGGAAGGAGTTTAGAAATGGCTTCAGAGCAGTGCCCTCCCCCCATCAATAGTATGTGCGGCATTGGCATCATCAACTCCAGTGCGATGGTAACCTGTCCACCACAAAGAGAGTCAAGAGGTTGAACTTCATAGCCCTTCGCACCTTTATTTAAGCCAAATGTGATGACTTCAGATGCTGCTACGGACTGAGTAAGCATTTCTTCACATCGGTTGAGTATACGCTTTTCCAAACCAGCGCCTCCAACAGTACCAACCCAAAACCCATCTCGCCTCATCGCCAGTCGAGCACCTGATTTACCAGGTACGCTACCTTTTGTTGCAACAACTGAGGCGAGGATAACTGAGGAGTTATGTTGTAATTGTTCCAACACCCATCCCAGTACCCTTGCGGTCATATCCCTGCGTAGCGATGGGTACACATACGGTTTGCCCTTAGAACCAAGATTCTGTAGAAGCAGTGTTGAGTAATTTCAAATCATCTGGAGTATCGACATTCAGATGCAATGAATCAAAATCAACTTCAATCGGTTGACAATGTACAAGATTCTTGAGAGGAACATCTCCTTCAGAGAGGTATACAGAGCGGACATCTTCTTCTTCCAGATAGAGAGGATGCCCACCTTTCCCAGATGCAAATGGATATGTCGAAACGCCAAGACATACGAGTGATTTGACAATATTTTCATCCCATCCGGGACGATCGATAGGAACGATAAGAACGCGTTTCGGCAACGAACCCAGTCGTTCAATCATCGAACGAAGCCCGCATCGGATTGATTCGGTTCGACCTAACTCTGGTGACGGATTGAGGACAACATTCACACTTGGGCATGCCAGCATAACATCTGCGAGAAGATCGCTATTCGTTACCGAAGTAATGGATGTCATTCCAGACCGCTCAAGGCGATTTACGATATGATGGATTAAGGGATTACCACTGAGTTCGACCATTGCTTTGTGCTGACCGAGTCTTGTCGAGAGGCCTGCTGCTAGAATCAACACTTCAACCGCTTTGGCCATGTTCTTGCGTAGAGGACGAGTACATTCAGATTTCTGTTCATAAAGAGTCGACGATTAGAATTCCCATGACTGAGGAAGAAAACATCAACCCTTTTGAAAAATCGATGGGTTTTCTTCGTGATGTTTGCAAAATGGATAACTTCAATTGGATAAAAACTGATTCTAAAGGGGAAATCAAGGTACAAATCAAAGGAACTTCTGGAAGACATTACGAAGTGAGGGGAAAACAACAACAACCTCACCCAGTACTGGGTGCGAACTCTGAAAGAAGTGAAACATGGAGTACATCGGTTGTTGGAGCGGCCTGGAAAAAGGATTTTACTTCTAAGAATTCAAAGTTTATCGTCAACCTTTGCCTAAACATAAATGAACGAAAAACCCACCTTCCAATTGGCGATAAG
>JABIYX010000025.1 GCA_018666575.1 Methanobacteriota archaeon
CATAATTCCCAGGCCAAATATTGCAAGAACCAATCCAAATGGAATCATGAATTTAGCTCTCCATTTCGGATCTTCAAGTGCCTTTACGATGTAATAGTAAGTGCCTTCAATACCCTTTGATTGCTTGACAATGACCTTTTGGACATGGTCGATACGAACCTGAGATTGTATGATTGGCAGAACAGATTCATCCTCTGCTCCGTCAGTGATTAAAACAGCCTCATCAGGTTGGAAGGCTGAAACAACTTCCTCTAATTGAGCAGCAATCGCACGGTCAGAACGTACACCAACTTTTTCGTCCCCAGTAAGAATTGCGACCTGAACTTCATCGTCTTCGCCGCCTGTTTCAAGCAGAGAATCGTGCTGGGAAAGAGCACCAAGAATAGCGTTTGTATCGCTTTCTTCAGGGTCAGCAATACCGAGCTTTAGTGCAGCAGTGAGTACTTGTCTGCGTCCAATGACAGGGCCTCGAATCGATGTCTTGATTCCGAGATCATTGTCTCGGTCAACAGTCAGGACAAGTACTCGTGTCATTTCGCTCCCTAGACATTCGTATACGTTCCTCCCCTTCAAACTCTTGTCTGCTCTGAATCCGTTGGAGGTTGTTCTTGAGGTGCTTGAGGTGCTTGAGCCTGTTGCTCACGTCGTTTTCGGCGCTGAGTAGCGCGAATGTATTTCAGAGGATGATCAAGCCATGGCTGATCACATAGCCTGTTGTCTCCTGGTAATACGGGACAGTTGTGATTCACTTTCAATTTCGAACAACTCGAGGGCGTATATTCGTGCTGATAGACGTGATCGACCTGATAGGATGTAGTCCCTTCACTGAAGTCAGGTGCACCTCTAAAGAAATCCACACAAGATTCCTTCGGTAAGGCCAATGTTGCAGCCATGGAGGCAAGGAAAAGTCGTCCAAAGTGGTTGAGGTTTACACCCCCTGAGAGGTCCGCTACGGCTTTTCTCATACAAGGTGGCCAGTCCTCTTCTTCTGCACCAACCAAAGCGATTGCTTCACTGGTTTTTTGATTCAATAGATTTCGAACCATTCCAACAGGTTCTGCTAATCGAATAGCCAAGTCTGTGGTTACTTCAGCCATTTTCTCGACTCCTTCTCGCTCAACATCAGACTTGATGTGTTCACGCAACAACCGTGCGAGTTTTGCAGTCGAGCTGTATTTCATTTCATTGTGGAGTCGAACAATCCCATTCTCAACATCACAATTCGGAAGTCTCCAACGGTTTCCAGTGATACGGGGGCAGACCTCGATGAAGTCAGAAAGACCAAGACTCCACTCCAATCCATCTTTGGTCTGTCTCAGTGCCGAGATATCTGAAGAAGCTACGTTTCGTCGAAAGGAATTTCCTCCCTCTGCTTTCTCAAGTACTGAGATGTAGGTTCGAGCAATCGGTTCAAGATTTGCTGAATCTCGAATCAGAAGATGTTCAGCCCTCGCCGCTTCTGCTTGAGCCCATCGGGCAAGAAGACGTTCATCCTCTGATGCGCAAATAACAAGTCGAGCGTAGTAAAACGAGAAGGCTTCGATTAATCGCCCTTCTTCGGTGTGGATATCGCCTCCACTCAACTCAACACCTTCCTTGGATTGAACGGTGTCAACCAATCGAATGCGGGCTCGCTTCCGAGCAGATTCCATGAGCGGTCCGTCGATTAAATCGTCCAATGAAATGTTGTGCTTAGCAGCCATGTTTTGGATCCAACCGCTTGCTTGAGGCAAGAACGGATAGCGCGCAAGCGTCACTTCATCGGTGACGATTGGTTGACTCGTTGGTCGGGGCACATCATACGAATGAACCCGATACCATATGAACTTGACAACCCAAACCTTTCTTCAACATCTTCCTCTAGGGCGGGGTGTGTTCAACGATGTGCTGGAGCCTCTTCTTGCGTTACAAGATGAGGTTCGAGAAGCATTTGGTTATTCTATCCTAAAGGATGTAGAGTCGGCTGAGCGAATGGAATCGTTGTTTTCAAAACCACAACCGTTTGACCGTGAAGAATGGAGTTCGGATAAACGCCAACAGTCAACAATTGAACTTCAAGAAGACCTTCATGCAGCAAACCAACTCTACGTTATAGGGGCGGGTTCAGAGAAGATTCGAACCTCCGACTATGACTCAGGGGCACGTTTCATTGCTGCAGATGGAGCGGTTGGAGCAGTTGATGATCTTTCTAAGGTACTGTGTGTTGTAAGCGACGGGGATGGTGCAGAACATCTTCAACGTGCAGTAGAATCTTCAGTTCATATCGTCTTACATGCCCATGGCGATAACTTGGAAACTTGGACGCAGTTATGCGCAAAATGGGCGGAAATGGAAGTAGTTCCCCCCCTTACTCTAACGCATCAAACAAAAACATCGTTTTCAGGAATGCATAATCCTGGTGGATTTACTGACGGTGACCGTGCTCTTTGTTTTCTGCACTCAATGGGATTGGATCTAAGCCAAATCAAATGTCTCGGGTTTTCAACACAAAAAGTGGGAATGTGGTCTGGAGCCACAGATCCAGTCGCTAAATTGGACAAATTGCAATGGATGAATGAGGCCATGGTTCGTTTGGGAGTTGAACACCAACTCATAAACTATGATTGACCTGTTGATATTATGGAGACCCGTAAAATTATCAATTACGGGATGTGGGTTTTTGCACTCCTCATCATCAATATCATCTGGGCAAACGTGTCAAACAACGTTGCCTCTCAGGAACTTAACGACATCGATTATGAATTCCAAGCGAATCGTGAAGTTTTGCTTCAACCAGTTTTTGGAAGCGAAGCAGACCTCCCAGTTGAAATCCAATCGGAATTTGTTCATGCTGACAATGCCTCAAAAATTGAAGCAGTATCGTGGAAACTCATCGACGAAGATGGCACAGTTGTTCTCTCATGGAGCGGTCAAACCAATGAATTTGTTTCCATAGAAGCAGACTTACCGCCCGGCGATTATAGGCTTGAGACAACGATTGGAGAAAACATCCTTGCAACTCAAACACTTGATGTTGCACCCTTTGCCCCGATCGCAATTTGGGGCCATCTCATACTCTCAATATTACTTGTAGCAGTGGCTTTTGGTGAAGTAGGCATTCGGAAATTTGTTTCGAAATACAACGAAAAAACAGTGGTCAAGGAAGACAAACCGCGTGAATTCCGAAAAACTCGCGTCGGTATGCCCGAAGCGGATGAAGCAAATGATTCACCGTGGAGAGATCCCATCACATAATGATGTGTGATAAAGACAAACAGAGGGTATTGAATCTTCAATCGAGAATACTCTTTAGATCACTCATTGCTCTTTTTATTTC
>JABIYX010000023.1 GCA_018666575.1 Methanobacteriota archaeon
ATGGTACCATTACGACGATGTTACTTGCGATTACGAATGCATGGCTATCGAATACCTCTATTGGGCTCAAGTAGCAAATATGGATTTACTGAACGATACTGCAACTTGCGAAGGCATTGATGATGAATGGCAGCCATGCTCGAAGGAATTGTTGGAAAGTATGGATGTGCTAATCTATGCTCTAGTTACCGACCCACAGTATATTCTACCTCAAGTTGCGCCTGATGGGCAGTATAATCCTGAATGAAAGGCTTCGGAAATTTTTACAATCATTTTGCATAAAGGTCACCCTGTGTCACAACTATGTCGTCTCTTCAAAAGATGAGAATCTATGTTCGACGGGTTTAAGAAACTGGCTTGATACAGTGGAACAATGTCAATCATAAAAGCATACAACGAAGCCTGGGATAACGCAGATGTCGAAGCACTTGGAGAACTCATTCACGATGACTGTGTCTTCAATCCACATGTCGGTGGAATCACCATGAGCAAATCCGACATCATGGGATTTGTCGGAGGCGGAAGCACTCCTCAATCAGAAAACCAAAGAATCTTGTTCGAAAACGATGAAGTTGGCGTTGCACACTCAATTGTTCACTTTGCCAACGATTCAGACTCAGAAGCAGTCATGTCCTTCATGCGATTCAAAGATGGTAAGATCATTCTCATGGAAACTGGAGCAACTCCACTTTCTGATGATTACAAACTTGTTGGAACCGAGTGATTCAACGAGACGATATTTCCCTCTTGAGGGTTTAATCAAGGGTCTATAAGAGACCTGATATAATGCTTGAGTCATGAGAAGAGTACTCTTGCCGCTTCTTCTCATTATTCTGTTCAGTTTGAATGCTCAAGCAGAAACCTATCGTATCTCTGGAAAAGCAACGTATGCTGACAACACACCAGTCGCTTTGGAATATGTGTTTGTTGAATGTGAACCTGGCTTGATCGATTGCTATCAATATCGTGGAACTAAAGCAATAACCGATACATATGGTTACTTCATACTGACTCTTGATGTTGATGCTGAAGAAGATGATTTGGATATACGACTCAGTTTACGTGGTGAGAATGTTACGCATACGATCGATATTAGTAAGCATCAAAACTCAAGTGATAATCAAGTGAATCAAAATATTCAACTCGAGCAAAATCCTCCTCCATCTGGTGTCTTCATGGGCTTTGGTTGCGTCATCGTATTGTTTACACTCGTCTTCATTTCAGTCATATTGAAGACTGGTCGTCGACTTTCAACAAAACAAGGCCGATTGGAATTTATGGGATACAAGCAAGCAAAGCAACTCCAATGCCCAACGTGTAATCAGATGGTTTTACAGCATGAATTGGTCATGCACCTCATCGTTGAACATGATATGGAAGCATTTGATGCGGGCCAATTGACTGGTAAGGTCATGAGGCGTACATGGTCTGAAGAGGAATAAAACCTAAGAAAAAGGTCAAATGTCTTCCAAAGCATGAAAACCCCACCAACAAACCGATGGCTCATGGAGGCTGACCAAAAGGTCGTTGCTGCGTGGGATTCCCTACGAGAGCATTGGTTGATTCCAACAACAGGTAAAAAGGCCCCTAAGAACTTGTTTTACAACTTCCTCCGTCTTTCAATTGTACCTGCTTTCAGATTTATGATTCGATTAAGAGTACATGGTGATTCTAATATTCCACGGAAAGGACCAGTTATTCTCGCCGCAAACCATCTCTCACATGTAGATCCTATACTTGTGATAATTTCATCTCGAAGGACAACTCACTATCTGGCAAAGGATGCGCACTTCAAGAAAGCATGGACTCGCTTTGTCATGAAGAGTACTGGACAGATTGAGACACAGCGAGAGAGTGGTGGATTAGATGCACTTTCAAGTGCTGCAGATGTCCTTGATCAGGGACGTGCACTCGGGATATTCCCTGAAGGGACTCGGTCCAAGCGTGAAGAAGCCCCGTTCCTGCTTCCTGGCAAGACTGGCGTAGCTCGCCTTGCTGCATCTTATCCACACACTGTCGTTGTACCGTTAGCGATCATTGGAAGTCGGGACATGATGAAACCTCAAGAGCATAAACTTCCACGATTACATCGCCCTGTGGATTTCATTGCAGGAGAAGGTATCACATGGTACCAATGGCTCGTTGATTCAAATGGCGGAAACCAAACTTCAGAATCATTGCTTCAACTTTCAAAGAAAGAGGAACATGAAATCCGTGCTGAGTTGGCTGCTCTGTATCGTCGTTTTACGGACCAATTAATGGGAAGCATAAGCGGGTTAGGCGCTCCTTAGTTGGAGGTAACCCTCAAGGGCTTCCATCACTGGAACAAGGTTGGTGGAATCATGGACGAGTATCTCAAACTGATGCAACACATCCTCGATGAAGGTGTTGAAAAGCAAGACAGAACAGGCACTGGTACGCTTTCTGTCTTCGGATACCAGATGCGATTTGACCTTCAAAAGGGATTCCCCATGGTCACGACAAAGAAACTCCACCTTCGTTCGATTGTTCATGAACTTCTATGGTTCATCAAGGGCGATACGAATGTGCAATACCTTCAGGAAAATGGCGTTCGCATCTGGAACGAGTGGGCTGATGAGAATGGGGATCTCGGCCCAGTTTATGGAAAGCAATGGCGAAAATGGGAATCCAAGGATGGACGTATCATCGATCAACTTGAACAAGCCATTGACCAAATCAAGAACAATCCAAACAGTCGCCGAATCATCGTATCTGCTTGGAACGTTGGTGAACTTGATGAGATGGCTTTAATGCCATGTCACGCCTTCTTCCAATTTCATGTAGCAAATGGAAGAAGGCGTGACATGGCATTAAAGCCATCTCATCAAGTTCACCAACGTTC
>JABIYX010000022.1 GCA_018666575.1 Methanobacteriota archaeon
AAGCCCCTACGGGAGATGACCCATCGGTCCAAATCATCTTCCCTGACAATACGACTGCCTCAACAAGCATCCCGAACTTTACAGGATACCATCTCACTCAAGGCGCCTTCGATGGTGCTGGAATCGATGTGGATATTTCCGACAGTAGTTTCGGACATTTCCTCAACAGCATCGATGGCGTCTCTGCTCCTGCAGATTGGAGTTGGTGGTGGCAATTGCACACTTGGAATCAAACAAACATGACATGGGACGATTCACAAGTCGGCATGGATCTTCTGGATGATCCAATGACAATCGCATGGGCACCGAACAGCACAGACAACAGTGCGATTCCCGCTCCTGGTTTCGCCACCATTGAAGTCACAGAATGCAGTGGAAATGGCTGGATTATGGGTTCAGGACAAAATGCACACTGTATGTGTGATGCTGGCTATGAATGGGCAGAAGACGACAACCTGCGTTGTGTTCAAATCATCTCAGAAGAGCCAGAATATACTGTTGGTCATTCGACCATCACCTACATTCTCGATGAGGATAAGAAGCCTCGAGTCTCTTGGCTTAGTGACAAGTGGCTACCTGAAGACTTCGTTGAGGACATTGTTACACTCGCTGAAAAAGAAGGATTAATTGAAATCGAATCCGAAGGGATTCCTTCAGTTGGTCTCATCCTTTCAGTTGTCATGATCTCCATGGCTGCAATCTCGGTTCGTGCGAAATCTGAATGATTTCAAGGGAAAAGAGTTTGATAGGGGGAGTTGTGGCCAAATCATTGCGGCGATCGCATAGCCTGGTATTGCGCCGGATTTGAAATCCGGTGTCCGATGACTCGGGGGTTCGAATCCCTCTCGCCGCGCCTCCATCCAATTTAGGAGAAGCATTCACAAACTATACCCTCTCTGTACCTTTCATGCGCCAAGGGTTGCTGGGCTTACTTCTCGCTTCTCTGTTCGTTCTTGCAGGGTGTTTAGCACCTGTAGCACCCGAATGGGACGAATCGATTGTTGTTGAACGAAACGGCGATGGTACGTTCGAATTCACATCCAAACTTGGAGATGAAACCATCACCAACACCTACACTGAACGAGGTTGCCTCGACGGAGAAGTTGGAGCAGACAAGGGTGGTAAAATCAAGATTGAAGGCTACATGAGTGCGAGCATTATCTATGACTCTCACAATTCTGATCTCAACAACAACAATCTGACATTTGCAACAACTGCAGCTGTTGCAATCGAAGAGATGTCCTTCACTGATGCAAAGAATGTTCTTTCTGGCGCTGGTGAACGAATTGAAGTCAAGACATGGGATGTTCCTGTTCAACCAAAGACTGGCCAAGGCACAGTCGATTTGGACAGTGTTGATAGCGAATCCGATTCGAAATGGTTTGTTCTCGGGCTTATTCCAGCCAGTGAAAACATCAACGAGGGTATTGCGTCACTCGGTAAGTTCCACCAAGCAATTCGAATCTCAGGATACCTCGTCGATGGAGTTAATCCTGCTCAAAACCCAGAAGGTGGAAACAACCGTGACGTTGGTGTGACCAACGACTGTGTCGCTACGACTGGAAGTTTCAACGTGAATCAGTTATTCTTCTTGGTTACCGAAATCGAATTTGAAGATTCAACCGTCAGTATGGATGGAGATGCAGATGACGAATACGTCTTCGGAGATGTTCCGTTCCTTGGCCGTACTGGATTCATTCTGTTCTTACTCATTGTCGGTATTGGCGGTGGCATTGGAGCCTACATGTATTCATCCATGCGTGTGAGCATGAGTGCTCGAAGCATCGCATTGACACTTCTTGGGAAGGAAGGGGTTGAGAAAGCTGCTCAAGTCCAAAGAGATGTCAAGGGTGCGAAAGACGCTGGTATGACTACACCTGATCAGCGTCGAAATGAACAACGCAAGAAGAGTAAATCTCCACCACCTGCAAAGACGAGCAAGAAGAAGGATGAAGACGATGGCTTTGGATCATTCAGTATCGATAGTGCACTGAGTGGAAGTTCGGATTCATCGACCAAATCGGAATTCGGGTCGGGCGCATCAGTTGTAGCATCAGAGGATGCAAAGCGTGTTGAAAAGCAAATCAAGAGTACTGAATCGTTTGTTCCACCTACATCCACCTTTGGCAGCAGTTCGGTTCCAACATCATCCTCAGTCCCAACTTCCTCTGCACCAACAAGTGTTCCATCATCACGTTCTCCTCCAGCACGCTCTAAGCCTGAACCTGAGGCTAAGCCAAAGGTTCGTCGACGAAGAGCAGTGAAAAAGGCTGAGCCAGAACCTGAGCCTGAAACAGAACCAGAGTCGGAACCAGAGAACAACAAAACCTTCTGGGCTGAAGAGGAAGAAGAATTCTCAGACTTCAGCTTCTGATCGCTTCAATGAAAGATTTGTACTTCAGAAGGAAGGACAACCATTGAGAGTGGGGTCGAACCAATGTTTTCTCCATCGATGTTAATTGCAGTCGGTTCAGGAGTTTCAATTCGTAATTCTTTGAATTGATGATAATCGACTCTTGGATGGAAGACGTGACGTCCTTCTTTCTTAAGGAGTCCAAACGCCTTCAGAATGTCTCTTCTCGTCATCTTTTTCAAGATTCCAATATCCATTAATCCATCATCAAGAGATGCGCCTGGTGCGAGCGGTAGGAGCGAACCTCCGGTTTGACTGTTCTGAATGAGGAACAATGTGAAATCGTCTTCCATCTTATGACCATCTAAGAAAAGGCTTGCATGCCTTCGATTATTGGCCATAATTGCCATGAGAATTCCAACATCGTATCGAATACTTCCCATCCAACGCATTTTCTCAGCCTTGATTGTTGAATCCACACCAAGACCCCATGTGACCAGATTGTGGCTGTATCGAGTCATCTGCCCCTTGGTTTTTCCAGGCAATCCTTCTGTTAATTCGACACGTGCAAGATCAATGCATTGCGTCGAACCGTTAACAATTCTTGAAACTGCATCTTCTGTGCTTTTGATTCCAAAATCATGGGCTTGAGAATTCCCTGTTCCTGCTGGAATCATTGCAAATCGAATGGATGAGTTGTCTTTTGATTGCATCATCCAACCCGTAATGCTCTCTGAGAGACTTCCATCTCCACCGACAACGGCAATGGCTTGATCAGATTGAACCTCCAAACCAGAAGCGATGTCCACAAGATGACCGGAGTGTCCAGAAATGTGCATTTCAACTTCAATACTTGATGCTTCAAGCAATTGTTTTGCTGTTTCAGCAACCTTCAGTCCTTTCTTTTTCCCTGAATACGGATTGACCAGCATGAAGACTTTGGATGGTTTCGTTCCAGCATTGTAGGCCTTAACGAATGCTTCTGTAGGCATAGGTCGATGGAATCCCTTGCGTTTTTTGCTGTTCTCATCTGGTTGGAAGTTCACGATTGAGGGTGTAGTTGAACCGTTAGAAGTCTCGCCATCTGTAGAGGCCATGTTTTGGGACAAGAACTCCTCCGCATGAACTCTTCCCCGTGTTTAGGATTAAACCAAGCACTCATGAAGAGATGGCTTCTGGGCTAGGATGGAGGGTCTTGATGGATTGGTCAGAATCTGAAGTCGAATTCATGCACAGGGCACTTGCTGTGGCTGAACGTGGAAGAGGCAAAGTCAGTCCAAACCCGCTTGTCGGCTGTGTCCTCGTAAAGGATGGTAAAATCATAGCAGAAGGTTGGCACGATCATCTCGGCGGATTGCATGCCGAACAAATGGCAAT
>JABIYX010000072.1 GCA_018666575.1 Methanobacteriota archaeon
ACACTTTCCGAAAAACTTTCATCGAACGATGCGAATAAATCGATCACGTCTGATGGGATAGTTGAAGCATCTTCGACATCAATTTCCCCTCCATCTTCCTGAAATTCAATTAATATTTCAGCGGCGTCAGCCATGATAGGATATTGAGGTGCTTTATTCATTGTAATACACGGGAATCCATTTTCTGAAAAATCACTACCCTCTGGATAGATAAGGACACCATTGCCATCAGCTGCGAGGTACATTGAAAACTCTTCATGTTCATATGTAGTAATATTGTTTTCAGCTCCTTCTTCTTCATCTTCGCCCTCTGCACAATCTGCTTCACCATCGTTAACCGAATCCCCAGGAATTACATCTCCCCAATCACAGGTAAAGTATGACTCAAGAGAAGCCAACTCAAGATGGATGTATGGGACGTTTGACTCGGATGATAATTCGCTTGTTATCTGAAGATCATCTTCTTCTTCAAGAGGCATTTCTTCATACACACATGTATCGTAAACCACGCCACTTTCATCATCTGCTTCATCGAGATATTCATTCGCCTCATCAACCGATTCAAAGCAATCTTTCATTTCTAACAAATAGATGGTATAGGAATCATCTGCATTCATTTCGACACGCAAACTAAGCAATAATCCGTAATACATACCATCGAGATCTTGATTTGTGTAAGTTGTTGGTTCGTTTGAGTCATCTAATAATTCGGTACATCCAGCAAGCATCATCGTGCAGGCAAGGAGAATAGCTATCTTCTTCATGAATCCTGTTATGATTCGAAAGGTATAGTCCTTCCGTGTTCATCGATGTTCGTTCAAGTGAACTACAGAAACCTCAAGACGCTCATGTGTAGGATGTACTTCGACCATAAGCACAGGTACTGAAATAATCTCTGCAAGCTCCTCTGCAACGCTGACTGGCATCTCAATGCGTTGTGTTTGAGCATCATAGCGAAGCCAACCTGAATCAATACCAAGCGTTTCTCGTAGTTCTTCTACATCGTCACGAGCATCAGATGGATCTGTCGGAATCGCACCAAAGAGAATCGTATCATCTTCTGATAGTTGCTCGTATGGGCGTAGCGTAGCCTCCCCTCGACGACGAAAACGGGCCCTGAGTTGCCCAGCATCTTTGTAAGAAGCAGTACAGAATTTGAGGTGATATGGTTTATCGATAGAGGCTTCTTTCAAGCGAAGACCAAGTTCAAGAGACCCTTCTGCAGCCGCAGATAGTCCACTTGAGAGATTGAATCCGCGAACATCCATATTTTCTTGATTTCCGATTGTAATCTCAAGTTCATTCAAATTAATGAATTGTATCGGTAACTCTGCGAGTTGATCGAGAAGTGAAAACAAAGAGTCCTCTTTATCTGGTTCACAAGGCAACTCGATTCCAACGTTAATTCCTGCTTCATGAGCTGAACGAATAACATCCTCATACTGGCGAGTGGTGCCGTCGAGTAAGTGGAATCGGAGTTCATCCAAACCAGCCTCTGCCAGTTTCCCAACCCATTCATCCTTGAATGGAATAGATGTGTAGAGGTGAATATGATGCTCAGGACCAAATGCCTTTTTGAGTTGAATTACAGCCTCAACTGAGCGCTCAGGGTCGAGCATTGGATCGCCTCCGGTGATGCCAGTTCCTGTGGCTTTCATAGCATGTGCTTCTTCGATTACTTCTTCCCAAGTACTGCAACGACGTTCGTTCGCAAACATATCAGGAGATTCTCTACGATTCTCTGAAAGCGGACAATAATCGCAACCCCAATGACACTTTCCTGTTACGAAGAGAACCAATTTGCGACCTTGTTGACATTGTATACAGCCTTCCGCCTCACCTTCTTCAGCAGGCAGGACCTCTGAAATCATAGGAAGATGAACGACCATGTGTAACCCTCAAGCCTCTTGTTGTTCAATTCGTCGGTGCTTGTCCAGTCGTTTGTTGCAAAAGCCACGTATGGAAGCGACGATCACCGGTGAGTTCTGGATGGAACGTTACAGCACATTTTGAGCCGTCCATGACCCCAACGATTTCATTGCCAAATCTTGCGATAACATCACATGTAACGGATTCTAACTCAAATCGAGGTGCTCGAATAAACACACCCGGAAATGATGAAGAATCCTCGTTTTTCGATTGACCATCAACAGCAAGCGGTGTATGACCAAACTCATCAGGGGTACGTTCGACCTTTGCATTGGAAGATACATGGAGGGGTAAATCTACAGCCACATCTGCTTCGAATGACTGACGTTGGCGGCCCCAAGCATTTCGTGAAATGCCTGCTCGAATGAATGGAGAACGGCTTCCATCGGGCATAGCCAAAAGAATCGCTCCCGCACATGTGCCAAGTACCGGTCTGTTTGAATGATGCTCCATCCAAGAGTATATTCCATCGAGAAGGCCTTCTGAGGTTGAAGCTTTTCTCATTGCGGTTGATTCTCCACCTGGGAGAACCAAGGCATCGATTGTTTCATCAACATCCTTGGCTGAACGGAGATAGACGATTTCAACATCGAGTTCCAAGTCCATGGCTGAAGCAAGAAGTGCCTCTTCATGCTCATGTCGCGCACCTTGCAGCATAGCAAGACCAATCCGCAGCATGATTCCGCCTAGAAGTCTTCTTCTTTAGGACATAGCATCCACGCAAACCACACCTTCATTGTAAAATCATAGATGTTGTTCAAAAACCGAGCGCGTCTGGATTCAATCATGACCCACGAAGGCGACTGCTTTCTTGTCCCCGGCCCGGTTCGAATGAGTGATGCTTGTTTGCAGGCAATGGCTACTCCAGTGATGACTGCAAGAGGCCCTGAGTTTAGGGATGTAATGGCAGACCTAAATGCAGGGTTACGTTCTGCGTTCAATCTCACACCTTCAGAACGAACTCGAGGAACTCAATCTTGGTCTGGTGAAGACGGGTACAAGGTCATCGCTGTATCTGGAAGCGGAACTGCTGCAATGGAGATGGTTATTGCAAACAGATTCCGACCAAATGATCGTGTTCTTGTTCCTACGAATGGAAAATTTGGGGAACGAGTTGCTCAAATCTGTAAGCAATACTGCCAGGTAAAACACATCGCCTATGATTGGGGGCGCAGTTTTGACTTCATGGAATTAGAAGCACAACTTGGCCGTGGCACATACGAAGCAGTCCTCATTTGTCACAATGAAACCAGTACAGGAATTACTCAAGATGCCGCATCCTTAGCACAGATGTGTAAAGAGTATAACGTGGCATTCATTCTTGATGGAATCACATCTGTTGGTGGGGCACCCGTTCATCCAGCGGAATGGGGAGCTGAGGCGGTTGTGATGGGTGCTCAGAAGTGCACTGCTGGACCAAGCGGCATTGCTGCCATTGCAATTAATGAACATTTTATTGAACGATTGGAGACCATACGCAAACAAGGCGATTCAAATCCAGTCTACTATCTCGATCTTGTCTCAGCCCTCAAGAAAGGAGATGATGACCAAACACCATGGACACCAGCGATCAACCTCGCAATGGGTTGGGCTGCTGCTCTTCGTGAATTGGAAGAAGAAGGACTTGAGAATCGATGGATTCGATGTAAGAAACTTGCAAACGGCGTTCGAAATCTGTTCACCGACCTTGGTTTCATGCTTCTAGCAGATGGAGGGCAAGAAAGCGACACAGTTACTGCAATCATGTATCCAGAAGGAATCGATGATTCATGGAGAAGTACACTCAAAGCAAAATATGACACCCAAGTCATTGGTGCCCAAGACCACTTGAAAGGTAAAATGTTCAGAGTAGGAAGTATGGGCACAACAACCGTGGAAGAGATGGTTGAAGGTTGCAAACGAATGATAGCATGCTTCAATGAAATGGGACATGCTCTTCCAAACGTTGATGTTGCACCGTACTTTGCCTAAAACATGGCGAAAGGAATTGTTCTCGGACGGTTTCAGCCGTTCCATAATGGCCATGAACATCTTGTTCTCGAAGCGCTTGAGTTGTTTCAAGAAGTAACAATTGCCGTAGGCTCTGCTCAAGAAGAATGGACTACAAACAATCCATTTTCATTCAATGAGCGAAAAGAAATGATTGAATCATGGGCGACAGGGATGAATTTCAGCGAACGAATTACTGTTGTTGGGATTGAAGACATCAACGATCCTCCAAATTGGGTTGAGCATGCATCCAAAACACATGGGAGAGGAACGTTAGTCACCTCTGACAAGAGCACCAAAGAACTCTATGCGTCCAAGAAATTTCCAGTTCAATGGATTGATTTACATGAGCGGGAACAATTTGAAGGATGGAGAGTTCGACAATCATGCATGATGCTTTCAACAGTGTATGATGATGATGCAACCCGTTCTGTTCTCAGTCCAAGTGTGCCTAGCGCGATTATTGAATGGTTGATTACAAGCGATGCACTGTACCGCTTTTTACAACTAAACGCAGGACCTCACGCAGGCTAGTTATTCTGTTGCTACTACAACTCGAGCTGCACTTAGAACACGTTCTTTGTACATGTAACCAGGCTCCAAGACATCGATAACAAGACCCGCTGGGAATTGTTCAGAGGCAGGTAGTGTCGTAATCGCCTCCATCTTAGAAGGATCGAATGCTAGTCCTTTTGCCTCAATTGCCTTGATTCCATCAGATTCTAATTCTCTCCATAACTTGTTTCGAAGCAAGCGCAGTCCTTGCGCAACTGGTGATTCATCACCCTCATCCACTTGCTGAAGAGCTCGGTCTACATCGTTAAGGATTGGAATCATTCTACGGGCAAGTCCCATTCCGCCATATTGAATCAGTGTTGACTTTTCTGCCATGAGCCGCTTGCGAACATTTTGAATTTCAGCCTCTTTGTAAGCGATTTCTTTTTCTGCTTTTTCGGCTCTTTGAGTTGCCTCTTCCAAAGGGTCGAGTGGTTCAACATGTTCCGCCAAATCAATCTGCTCAGTAACATCATCGAATTCCGGAGTTTCATCATCATGCAGTTCAGGAGTGTCCTCCTGCGGCATCTCTTCATCCTTCGACATAAATCAACCCAAACAGAAGTGGTCTTTCAACCCGACGCTGTCGTATCGTCAGGAAGACCGTGTGCTAAAACAGTCGATACGTTCCATGACCCTGTCCCCCACTTACGGGCTTCAAGGTGGTCTCGGCCAATAATAGCAACCATATCAGGATCAGAATTCCAACGATTCATTGTGTAAACGAGACTTTTCGCAGCTCGATCATGTGCTTCATAGGTTGGAACGATTCGAGAATCCTCTTTCTCATCAAGAGTTTCTCCCAAGGCCTTTCTTCGCTCCATCCAGTCCATACAGACTTTCTCAGCATATTCTGATTCAGGAAGACCGACTAGTTCCTTACAAACATCATCCCACGTCTGACCTCCATAGAGAACATCTTCTCCATCAATGACGGTGTTTAGTGCTACATCGAGATAAAGATAGGCTCTGCCTTCCCAAACTTCCCAAGCACCAGGACTTGCCCATTTCATTGCAAGGAGGAGCCCGCTTTCACCTTCTTTTGATTCACTAAGCAATTGATGGAATGGCTTCATCTCATCTTTGCCCCAAGGTTGAGCATCCATCCAATCGAGTAATTCGGCTTCTGCATCAATGTCAAACAAGACCTTTAGGCGGGAATCTTGCACTGGCCGAGTGTTCCGAAGCGTACGCTTTTCTAGACCCTCATACAAAGTTTTCCACGCCGTATCCAAGGTCAACTTTAGACGAGAAACATCGACGAGAAGTACGATGATTTCGAGTCCCATGAAGGGAACCAAACACACCTCTTCTTTGAGGCATTCGGCGTCTCCACAGACTTCAACTTTTCAATAAATTGAGCCTCATGAGCAAGAGCATTGAAGAACAGCGGTCTTGCCATTGCGAATGAGGCGTTACGATGGCGACGATTAAGGA
>JABIYX010000182.1 GCA_018666575.1 Methanobacteriota archaeon
CTGCTTCGTTCACAGCACCCTTTGCTTTGATTCGAGCAAGTTCAGGCTCGACCTTTGCCCGTTCCATCGCTGAAGAATTGACAGTTTGAGAACGAGCATGATGCTCTGCGTGGCGTTGATGATGGGCAAGTTGAGCATCGAGAGCAAGTTGGTCTCTGTCTGCTTGAATAGAGACGTGTTCTGCCATGTTTGTGACGTGTTCACGTTCTGCTTCAAGTCGAATCTTATCCGATGGGTTCCAGGCGATGTAGGAATGGTCGATGGTCATACCAAAGGACTCAATGGTTCGACGTAATGCCATACAAAGGCCAATCGTTGTGTTTTCGTCGGCTTGGTCTTGAACCAATTCATCGTTGGTGAATCGTTGAATGATTTTCGACATATAGGCTTGAGCCTCATCGATGAGAAGGTTGCTGATGTCTGAAGTTCGTATCTCCATGATGCCTTTGGCTGGAAGTTGAATCAAACGAGCAATGTTCTCGCGAGATGCATGAACTCGAAGAGAAGCCTCGCCTTTCATGGTTTGATGATCACTTGATTTGGAAGTGAAGGGCATCGTAAACGTGTAGGGGCCGAGGAAAGCGAACAAGTAGGAACGTTGCCGTTTTCCACCAAAGATACGACGAAGCATCGAGGTGGTTGGATTGGCTCGCATCACTTGCTGTGTAACGATTCCAGAAACCCTCCCATTCTCAAGAACGACACAAACTTCGTTTGGACGAAGCACAATGGGTGTGTTCTTTGGCAATTCTTTGTCATGGACAAATCGTGCGATAATGTCCGGTTCTTCTCTCCATCTGTACGTATCTGTTGTCATGGTTTCACCTTCAGTTTCTGCTCCTCATGCCGTCAAGCAGCATATTGCGTTCGAGGAAATGACGCTTTGCTTTGCTGATGACACCATCAATGATGTCGAGATCTGTGTGACGAGTATCAACATGGGTTGCTAATGTAGCTCCAAGATGTTGACTTGCATGTTCCAACATGGTGATGGTTTCACGATCATGTCGAATCAATTTCTTGTGCAATGAACGGTTCATTCTGCGTATCCCGTCGTGCTTTGGACGAGATTCTCCAGCCACTGCATATTGGGCATCTTCTGCAAACGATTGCAGATTATGCAAGATGGATTGTATTCTATCCATTTCGTATTTTTCATTATTTGCATAGGATCGAAAGAGCCAACGCTCAACTTGATGGTGGAGATGATTGACGCGTCTTCGAACATCTTCTCGTACGGCTCTATCTGTAACACGTACCCTCGATTGTTCGTAACCATCGTAGGCCGAAATTAACACTTTCATTCCATTTACTGCTGCGGGTATTGCCAATGTTGTTGGGTCCATACAGAAAGATATGTCTCTGGTCGGTCTTAACAGTATTGCTTATTTCTTGAATCCACGCTTTCGAAAGCCACCACTTTGGGGTTTGTTGGCTTTATTGCCTGACTTTCGTTGTGAACGTGCTCTGCGATCGCCAGTTTTAGGTCCAGCAGCTTGCTGTTCTTGTTCTGATGCTCTGCGGTCTTTTTGCATCTGTCTCCAGACACCGCCAATGAGTTGCATGACCTCTTCCTTGCTGTTTGCTCCAATGGATTGTTTCGCACCAGTAGTGCTGACCCACAATCTGCCTTCTTTGCCGTAAGGACGACGAGGATGAGAGGTTCTTTCCTCTCGCTTGATTTTCTTGAGACCTACTTTTCGAGCGGCCAAATAGAGTCCTTCAAGATCGGGCTTGAGGACTGAAGCATCTCTTGGAACACGTCGACCACTACGTCTTGACGTCTTTGCATTGAAGTATCCAGGCCAAACAGAAATTCGGTCTGGGTTGTGTTCCATAGTCTCGCCTCATTGAAAGGGTGAGGTTGGAAGGTATGAACCCAACGATGTGGGGCTTCACTCAAGAAGAACGCCGTTGATGACGCCATCTTTGCCAGGTCGGGAAGTGATTCTGACGTTGCCTTCACTGGTTTCGATGATTGCACCCTTAACCAAGATGTTTCGACGAACGTAGTTCGGATTGGATTCGTTTTGAATCACGTTGTTGATTGTTGCATTGACAGTCTTTCCTGTCTTTGGATTGTTAACTGAAACAGTGTTTGCAGCCATGACACGAACCATTGAGTTGCCACCGGCTTTGCGGTAGACCTTACGTCGTGCTTCGCCAACGAGTGCGAATTGCTTCTCAGTAGAGATTTCAGTCGAGCGCTTTCCTCGTGCTCGTACACGTCGTCCACCGCTTGGTTTTTTCTTGGAAATTCCGTGCCACTGTGCCATGATACTCACTCCTTGCAAGCCACCGACTTGACTGGCGTATATCAAGGAAACCCTTAGCGACAACGGCCGGAATACGAGGAAAGGAGTTCCCCATCAGCAGCAAAGAGACGCGCCTCAATCACATCACCGGGCTGCAATTGAGCCACTCCTTGAGGGGTTCCAGTGAACAATAAATCGCCTGTTGAAACAGGTGCCCATTGAATCAGCGATTCCAATTGTTGAGCTGGTGTAATACTCATCTCGCTCAGAGAAGCTTCTTGCCATCGCTCGCCATTGACATCGAGTTCGATTTTTGGAGCCGTCTTAGGGTCGCTTAGTGCCTCTGCACCAAATCGCCATGGATAGAACGAACCAAGCACTGCTGCTTGTCGAAACGTCTTGCCTTTC
>JABIYX010000021.1 GCA_018666575.1 Methanobacteriota archaeon
ACAAGAAATGTTTCTCAATTCTGAAGGAAGCATCTCCCTACGTCTTGGCTTTTTGATTCAGTCAACAGAAAACAGTGGAGATGATCTCGTCCTCTCGTTCAGTAAAGATTCTGAACTTCTTGCTCAAAAAGAATTTATCGTTCCAACTTTTTCAAATGAGCAAATCAACTGGGAAATTGAACTCTCAGAAAATATGTCCTATTGGGAAGAGGGATCACTTCCAGTCTTGCAAGTCCAATTCAACAAGCCAGGACCAACAACGCTTGAATGCCTAGACCCTAGCAAAATCATTGGTGGATGTGATCCGAAATTCCGCATGTACTACTCGGATAACACAGACGGTTTGACCGTAGAGGGGCTCTTTCCAATTCTGAATTCGTCTGATCCAGGCGCAATAAATCCAAATCAACCTGTTGAAGAAGATGATTCAGTAGCCCTTTCAGTTGGAGAAGGGGAGATTACAGTCCTCTTATTTTCACCTTGGCTCATCGGCATCATTCTGTTTGTTGGATTCGTTACGCTAAGGAGCGACCGTTTCCAGTTAGGAGTTGTTCTCGAAGAGGAATCTATGGATGCTGAAGTTGTAGAAAATCCTCCAGAAGGGAACACATTGGAAGACAGTTATCGAGCCCGAGTCTTGACATTGTGCGCCTTGTACGTTGCTCAGGGAATTCCATGGGGCTTCATCACAGTCACATTTGTTACATTCCTGGCCGGGGAAGGTGTCGGAGCAGGCGAACTTGCATTACTGCTCACGCTGGGAACTCTTCCATGGTCTCTCAAATTTTTGTGGGGGCCTGTTATCGATCGGTTCCAATATCCGAAGATGGGAAGAAGAAGGCCATGGGTTCTTATTGCACAAATTGGAATGATTATTTCACTCTCAGCGATGCTTCTCATTCCAGATCCGACCAGCGATTTGACGCTCATCGCATCGATGTTCCTTGTGTACAATATTTTCACATCGCTTCAAGATGTGAGTACAGACGCTTTAGCAGTTGATGTTCTCAAGCCTCATGAACTCGAAAAAGTCAACAGTTACATGTTCACTGCAAAAGCAGTTGGTGGAATCATTGGAGGAGCAGGACTGGGTACAATCATCGGCTTTGTTGGAATAAAAGGAGCCATATTCTTGCAAATTCCGATACTCATTATCATCATGCTTGTACCATTATTCATGACCGAACGTCCAGGCGAGAAAAGATTCCCCTGGAGCGAAGATTCAGACGTTCAACTCGTTGAAGATATTGACGAAAAGAGAGACATCAAAGACATCATTTCAGATGTGAAAACAGCGTTTACGCTTCGTTCTGCTCAACTTGGAATTGGATTGAGCCTCGTTATGTCGCTCTCATTCTTCCTCATTCCAGTCTTGCCGTTATTGTTTGTTCGAGAATTAGGTTGGTCTGAGGAACAATTCAATGCTACAAAAGGCGGTTTAATCCTCGTCGTTACAATGGTCGGTTACATGATTGGCGGTCAACTCGGGAAACGCTATGGCGGTAAATTAGTCATCATTTATTCAGCTCTCGCTGCAGCACTTCTCAATTCAGTGTGGGGGGTAACTGAGTTCATGTGGAGCAGTGAATTGTTCATGATGTCAATATGGTGTTTACACACCATCGCATGGGCTATGGTTGCAATTAATACATACTCGCTGATGATGAGGATAACATGGGGTAAGGTGGGAGGCACCCAGTTTACTGGATACATGGCAATGATGAATCTCTCTGCCATAATAGGCTATCAGTTAACCGACTCGTTAGCAACACGATTTGATTATCCTACGCTGTTCCTTATCGCAGGATTGCTTGAGACGTTCGTCATTCTCGTTGCTGTGTTAATCGATCCGGATGAGACCAATAGAATGTTACCTAACAATCAGTTGCCGCAGCCGCAGCCTTGAGTTTGACAAGAAGCATCAGCAACCTCTTCCTTTGGCTGCTCAACGACCTTCTTCTTTGGCTTGCGTCGCAAGAGGTTTGGCATTTTCATCTTTCGTTGACCTTGGGAGGTACGTCGATTCATAACAATCCCAGTGACAAGGGACTCTTAAATGAATCTCGTTATGATTTGGACACGATATGAATTCTTATGGACTAGAATAACTCTCATTCTATCAATAAGATAATATTTTGAAAGTATAGTTTACAGTCTGCCATTTTGGTTGTTAAATAATCTCAACTACATGTTCATATAAGAGATTTAACTAGAGAAAATTAGGGCGAAAAATGAAAGGAATGGATACAAATGAATCGGATGCAAAATGTCCAGTAATGCATGGTGCAATCAGCGCGCCAAGTACTGGTATGAAGAATAATGATTGGTGGCCAAACCAACTCAATTTGGCTATTCTTCACCAGCATGATAAGAAATCAAACCCAATGGGTGAGAACTTTGTCTACAAAGACGCTTTCAACTCCCTCGATTACGCTGCAATGAAAAAAGACCTTCATGCTTTGATGACCGATAGCCAAGATTGGTGGCCGGCAGATTACGGACACTATGGGCCGTTCTTCATTCGTATGACATGGCACGCAGCTGGAACCTACCGAATTGGTGATGGACGCGGTGGAGCCAGCACTGGGGCACAACGTTTTGCTCCTCTCAACAGTTGGCCTGACAACGGAAATCTCGACAAAGCTCGCCGTCTACTCTGGCCAATTAAGCAGAAGTATGGAAACAAAATCAGTTGGGCAGATCTACTTGTTCTGACTGGAATTGTTGCTATTGAATCAATGGGCGGGCCTATCTTTGGATTCGGTGGAGGACGTCCTGACATCTGGCATCCAGAAGAAGACATCTACTGGGGCGCAGAAGATGAATGGCTTGGAGACAACCGATACGGTGAAACTCGACAAGACCTTGACAATCCACTCGCAGCAGTCCAGATGGGACTTATTTATGTCAATCCGGAAGGACCTAATTCAAATCCAGACCCACTTCTCAGTGCTCAAGACATTCGTGAAACCTTTGCACGTATGGCTATGGATGATGCTGAAACGGTTGCTCTTACCGCTGGTGGGCACACCTTTGGAAAGGCACACGGAGCTGGAGATGCAGATCAAGTAGGTTCAGAACCAGAAGGTTCCTCAATCGAAGAACAAGGATTTGGATGGGCAAATACTCACGGCTCTGGAAAAGGCCGAGACACCATTACAAGTGGTATCGAAGGTGCATGGACAGCGAACCCAATCCAATGGGATAACGGTTACTTCGATCTTCTCTTCAAGTACGAAGACGACTGGACACTTGTCAAGAGCCCTGCTGGAGCAAATCAATGGACACCTGGAAACCCAGATGTTGAAGACATGGCACCTGATGCTGAAGATTCTTCAATCAAAGTTCCAACCATGATGACCACTGCTGACATGGCAATGATTCGTGATCCAGAATACCGAAAGATTTCCAAGCATTTCCATGAAAACCCTGATGCTTTCGGCGATGCATTCGCCCGTGCTTGGTTCAAACTTCTTCACCGCGATATGGGTCCTAAATCCCGCTATCTTGGACCTGATGTACCATCAGAAGAACTCATTTGGCAAGATCCAGTTCCTTCAGGAAGCACATCCTACGATGTTGCTGCATTGAAGCAAGCGATCAAGTCCAGTGGATTATCTGTCTCTGAAATGGTTGAAACTGCTTGGGCAAGTGCATCCACCTATCGTGGCTCTGACATGCGTGGCGGTGCTAACGGTGCTCGTATTCGACTTTCCCCGCAGAAAGACTGGGCAGCGAACAAGCCAGAACAACTTTCCAACGTTCTATCCATCCTAACACCTCTTGCTGAAGCACATGGAGCAAGTATTGCAGATACAATTGTTCTTGCAGGTAACGTAGGTATTGAAATGGCATCTGGAAAGAGCGTTCCGTTCTCTCCAGGCCGTGGCGATGCGAGCGATGCTCAAACAGATGTTGACTCCTTCGCAGTTCTGGAACCAGTATCTGACGGATTCCGTAACTTCTTGTTGAAGAACTACAGTGTTAGCCCAGAAGAAATGATGCTCGACAAAGCACAATTGCTCGGGCTAACAGCTCCTGAGATGACAGTACTCGTAGGAGGTCTACGTTCAATGGGAGTTAGTTCTGATGACCGTGGAATCTTTGGTGACAACACCAATCTCTCCAATGAATTCTTCACCACACTCATGGACATGAACGTTCAATGGAAAGCCACTGGAAGCAACTCCTATGAAGCCCACGATCGTTCAACAGGTGAATTAGTTCGCCGAGCAACTCGATATGATCTCGTCTTTGGAAGCAACTCTCAACTTCGAGCTATCGCAGAAGTCTATGCGCAAGATGATAACAGCGACAAGCTCGTCAATGATTTCATCGCAGCATGGAACAAAGTCATGAACGCTGACCGTTTTGACCTTGCTTGAACGACGAAACGGATATACGTCGGATATTCTTGGCCTCATTATGGTCAATATTGGAGATACCGCGCCCGCCTTCACCCTGAAGAACACACAAAAGTCTGACGTCAGTCTTGCTGACTACGCTGGAAAAACAGTCATTCTCGCATTCTATCCAGGTGCGTTTACGGGTGTTTGTGACAAAGAGATGTGTGCTTTTCAAGACAATCTCGACAAACTCAACAGTTCTGATTCAACCGTTCTAGGAATCAGTGTCGATTCACCCTGGGCAAACGCTGAGTTCGCTCGAAAGTACAATCTTGGGTTCACGCTCCTTTCTGATATTGATCGAAATGTCGTGAAAGCATATGATGCAACATTTGTCGGCCTCGGTGGCATTGAAGGCTATGTTAGTGCAAACAGAGTTGTTATCGTTATCGATAAGAATGGTGTTGTCCAACATCGTTGGGTTGCTGAAAATCCTGGTGTTGAGCCGGACTATGATGCAGTCGTTGCTTTTGCAGCATCACTGTGAGCGACCAAACGTCACTAACCATACAGTACAGGTTTGTCTGCATCCTTCCAACCGTTGATACCTGTTGCAAGTTCGATAATATTTGTATAACCTAAATCGATAAGGGTTTCAGCAGCTTCTTGGGAGCGATTTCCGCTACGACAATACAGGAGAATGAGTTCTTCCTTGTCGTCTGGCAACTCATCCGATCGGTCTTCTAGGTCGGAGTGCGGAATCAGAACAGCTCCCTCGAGATGCCCATCCTGTTCCCATTCAGCTGTTGTTCGAACATCGAGGAGAAGGGCGTCAGGATTGTCCATAATCGATTGTTCAAAAGTTGCAGCATTGACGCGTTCCCAATTCGTGCCCGTACTGTTGAAGAAGATCAGAAAGATGATTGTAAAAACCACCATTATTGAGGCTCTTCTAAACACCCTATTGGTCATGATGCATCCTGAAAGGTGGCGTTTTCAAACGTTTTCATCGTTCGTGTCTTGCAACGACTTCAAGCAAATTCATTCTACCAATCCGCAAGATACCAACGGGCGTCGTCAATAACGCTGCAACAAGAACAAATCCAATGATTTGTAAGAATACACCCGTGTTGATAATAACTGGTATGTGGAACGCCCACGTTGAGAAAGCGTTTGACATGGCTGCATAGTATGCGATACTTGCAAGAGCCCCGGCTAATCCTCCAACCAGTCCAATGAACGTGTGTTCGACAGTCAGAATCACCGCTAATCGAGTACGACTAGCACCCAAGACCCTCAATGTTGCAAGTTCTGCATCCCGCTCGCTTAGATTGATCAAGAGTGTATTGAAAAGAATCGCTATGGCCATGAGTCCACCAAGGACGTAAACTGCTTGCATTGCACTTTTTTGTTGGTCGATTAATTCAGTAAAACTTTCGACCATTGCTTCTTTTTCGATAATTGATATTGTTGAGAATCGAATGTCTTCAATATTGCCATCTTCTGAAAGAACAACCAATGCTCCATTCGCCTCTACGTCGACAATCGGTGTGAGATCTACTCGATGGAAATGGACTGAACGCGTAAGTTCTCGAGCAATTCCAACAATTTCAAGTTCATGCTGGACCCCCTCAAAATCAATGATCAAGGTATCACCGACTGAGTACGATTTAAGCTCAGCAGATCCTTCATCAAGAACCACTTCTGGAATTGCTTTACCTTGAACAGGGAGTTTCCCTTCTAGAAGATTCAATCGATGCATAGCATCATCGCTTTGGGAAACCACATCGTATCCTTTGAGCGTCAACACATTATTCGAATCATAAAGCGTTGCCTGAGTTGTCAATGTTAATTCAAATGAAACAGTATTATTTTCAGCCCATTGGGTGATATTGTCAACGTTTGAAGGATATGTTGCGATTTGATATTCCCAGTTTTCTTGTTCATCAACTGCTTCGTTGAAGGCTCCTGTGAAGCCTGAAATGAACATCATTGTCCCGCCAAGAATGACCATTGCTAACGACAAGGCGAGGAGCGTGACAAGTAAACGAGCGGGTTTTCTGAAGGTTGATCGAAGACCCAAACCAATTCCAGGAGGGAGTTTGGATGTCAGAGAAGAGATGAGTTTGTTTGGTGTACGTTGTGTTCCTTGGCCCAAAATTTCCATTGGTTGCAATCGAGCCGCTTTCCATGCTGGGCGAATTCCAAAGAGGAAAATAATAGCTAAAGCAGAGAGACTGATTGTCAAGATGATATCTGGATAGTGATGTGTTTCAACCACTGGAATTCCAAGGAATGAGAAATAGAATGATGTGAACCCCTCGGAACCAATCGAAGACATAGCAAGAAAAACGCCAACTAAAACTCCTGGGATTCCAAGCACAAGTGGAATCAAAAGATATCCAGTCATGATGTCCTTTGTTGAGGCTCCAATCGTTCTCAAGACTGCGATTTCTCGGGCCTGAGTGCGAATCAATCGATCAAGAGATACAGCGATAACAAGACCACTAATGAAGAGAAGCACTCCCAAAATAAACGGTGTTGAATTCTCAATTCCTTCTTTGTCTAATCGAAGAAGTTCCGCGCTCAATTCACCACGATCTGCGACAGTCCCATTGAATCCTGCTTCAGTCATAAATGCAGAAATGTTATCCTTTAACGACTGCAGTTCCTCTCCCTCATTTTCTTCAGTATCGGACAAATCAAAATCCGGTGTTCCTTGAAGGTCAAGGCCCAAGCTATTCCTTGCATCGGGTGTGTTTCCAGAAATTGTTGCGAGATATTCAACATCAAGGTAGCCCACAACGAATGTTGAGGTTTGAGGTAGAATTGACCCAGGTTCAGCATAGAAGAGTTCGAGTGGACTATTTGCAAAGCCAACAACTTCCAATGTTTGGAAACCGCCTTCTCCCACAAACACTTCAATTGAATCGCCAATCTTCATCCCAATATCTTCATCATTAGCGAAATGGGCATCGATAACAATCTCTCCTTCACCTGGAGTTATTGAACCTTCAACGGCCCAAATTGAATTGACAGTACCATTCTCAAGACCATAAAATGTCGAAATCAACCACTCGGGATTGTCAGAATCAACCATCCTATTTGCTTGACCTGACAGGACTAGGCTTGTTTCGCAGGCCTCGTTGTCAAAAGCGTCACAAATTGTCGATATGTTTTCACGAGTATCGATTTCATAGGTCGTTACGATTAGATCTGAGAAGTTTGTTTCATCATAGAAATCCTCGTACACGTTGTCAGCATTACGAGAATGTTCAGAAAAGACAATACCAGCATACACGGAAAGAGTGATGAGCAGAACAACTGTTAGAACTCGTAATTTTGTCCGCATTAGACTGCGAGACAAACGACGAAGAAGCAGAGTATTCACTAAATCACTCCACGATTGATTTTGCAAAATCTTTGATTTTCGAAGTCAGTTTCTTCGCACTACCAACGGCTTCGTCGACGACAGATTCAGCAACGAACTTAGTGGTATTGACAATACTTTTCAATCCACCTTTTTCATCATCGACAACCTTTCCACTATCGAGTCGGATGATTCGAGTAGCAAACCGTGTCAATGATTGGTCATGGGTAACAAAAATGGTCGTCATCTTCTCTTTTCTACAGGTTTTGATGAGGGCTTCCATTACCATCGTTGATGTTTCAGTATCGAGATTTCCTGTTAACTCATCACCGAGGATAATACGAGGGCTTTTGGCGAGCGAACGAGCTATCGCAACGCGTTGTCGTTGTCCACCTGACATTTGTGAAGGAAATCTGTTTTCGAGTCCCTTGAGACCAACTGCATCAAGCAACTCAAGGGCTTTTTTCTTATCTCTTGAACCCGCTAAATCTTGTACTAAAAGGACATTTTCAAGCGCTGTAAGATCTCCTAATAGGTTGAAGAATTGGAAAATATAACCAATATTTTCTCGACGGAATGTCGTCATTTTCTCAACATGTCCAAGCGGTACATCTTCTCCATCGAAATTGTACTTGCCTTCCGTAGGTATGTCGAGGGCTGCTATTGTGTTCAAGAGGGTTGTTTTTCCAGATCCAGACGGGCCAAGAAGAGCGACGATTTCACCTTGCTCAATGTCGATGGAGACTTCGTCTAATGCTTTGACGAGTGTTTCACCTTCACCATAATGTCGGCTTAACCCTTGGAGTTGTATAATGGCCATGAGGCTACTAAGAGAGGGCCTCTTTTAGATTTAATCAGGTGAA
>JABIYX010000020.1 GCA_018666575.1 Methanobacteriota archaeon
CAATGAACATCATTCCTAGCGCCATTTGTAATTCGCCTGCATCAACTGCTGCAATGTTGTCTTGGTTGAAGACAACTGAGTAGTCGAGTGAACCAAACATATTCCAAAGCATAACCAATCCGATGACGAGAAAAACGTCACCAACACGGGTTGTTAGGAATGCCTTCTTGGCTGCATAAGCAGCACTTGGGCGTTCGTAATAGAATCCAATGAGGAGATAGGAACAGAGACCCATTAATTCCCAGAAGATGAACAACCAAAGGAAGGAGTCTGCAAGAACCATACCGAGCATACCTGAACAGAAGAGAACGAATTCTGCATAGAAACGATGATTTCTGTTATCGTTTACTGGATCTGTATTCATGTATCCAATACTGAAGATGTTGATGAGCATACAGAGGAACGATGCTACGAAGAGGAGCATGACTGTAACGTGATCGATGTAAATCCCAACGCCGAAGACTTTCTCCTCGATGGTCATTCCATCTGCTCCAATCCAGCCGAAGTTGAGCCAATCTCCGATGTAATATGAGCCCGTTCCACTTCCAATAAATTCAACAATAAGAATCAATGAAAGGACGAAACTTGCAACCATAATTGGTAGAGCGATAAGTCCGCCTTCTTTTGCAGACTTGACCCAAGTCTCATTTCCATTGAACAGGCGTCCAAGGAAGAGAATGACTGGGAATGCAAGCATCGGTAAAAGAACGATGAAGATGGCATATTCCGTAAAGGAAGAAGTGATTTCTGGTATATCTGTTGTTGTTCCCATAAGATCACCCTCAGTGTTTCAATAAGTTGACATCGTCAAGAGATATGGATTCGTGTTGACCATACATTGCAAGGAAGATTGCAAGACCGATTGCAACCTCAGAGGCTGCAATGGCGATTGCAAAGATGGCGAAAACCCATCCTGTAGCATCTCCATGCTGAATGGCCGCTGCAACGAATTGCAGATTGGCTGCGTTAAGTATCAATTCAAGACACATCAGAACGACGATGGCGTTCTTTCGAGTAAAAGCGCCCCATAGCCCGATAGTAAACAATAAAGCGGAAAGAACGCTTACCCATGCCGGATCAATCATACGTCTTCACCTCTCTGTTCCCACTCAAGATTTTCACGACGTTCATCACGAACGAGGTAAGCAGCACCCATCATAGCCATTGCCATGAGGATACCAAGAATTAGAAGAGGGAGTGCCCAATCATCGAGCATTGAGTTAGCGAGATCATTTGTTGTAATCTCTTTCGAAGGTTCAGAATCCCAAACGGTAGAAGTCCCCAAAACTGAGATCATTGCACCAGCTAGAAGAATCAGTCCAACTCGAGTTAGTGTTGACATTAATCTCATTCGAAATCCTCCTCCTGTATTTGGCGACGTGTCAGCATAATGCCGAACAGTACCACCAATCCTACGCTCGCTAGATAGACGAGAATCTGAATCGCTGCAAGGAATTCAGCACCCATAAGGATGAAGATCCCGGAAATGGCCATGAAACAAAAGATCAGAGAGAGCATGGAGTGAGCAACGCGTTGTGCGTAAATGAGCCCCAATGCACCGAGAATAGTAATCGTTGCAAAAATGAAGAAAATCACGGTTTCGGTTGTTGAGGCAACATCCATTTCAGGCATCCCCCTTCTCGAGCAGGACCTTGGCTTGATTGGTCCATTCGTCACGCTTGACACGACCAGGGAAGAATTCGATAGCCTCGTTGACTTGATCTTCCAACTCGCTAGTCATTTTACTGATTTGTGAGAACGTATAGATGCCGAGAGCGTTTAACTTCTCTTCGATGAATGGCCCGATGCCCTTGATGGCTTGAAGATCATCTTTCTGATCAGCGCTAGCCGTTCCGAGAGTCGTGAAGTCGATGCTTTTCGAACGTTCTTTGACTCGTTGTAAATCGGCTGCTTTCTTTTCCTCTTTGCTCATGGGCTTGTCGTCTTCAACCTTAGGCTTGACTTCGGCTTTCACTTCAGTCTTCACTTCGGCCTTAACTTCGACAACTACTTCGGGTTCAGCAGACTTGGCAGCCTTAGCCGCCTTCTTCGCACGCTTATCTCGTTCCTTCGTAGCTCGCTTTGCAAGTTCCCCGTCAACAGCTTCTTGATGAACTGAAGGAAGAACTCGAGTTCTGCTTGCATCAAACCAGAGGTCTTGTCGAGAGAATCCTGACATACCGTCGTATTCGTTGGTCATGAAGAAAGAAGTGAAACCACATGCTTCCATGCAAAGTCCACAGAACATACAACGTCCAATGTCAATACGTCCTGATACAATTTGATTGTCTGCAGTACGTAGTTCAGATTGTTCAAGCATTTCTTCTTGACCTGAGTCGTTCCATCGAACAGTCGCAGTACCGCCACTCAAATCCAAGACTTGGCCAAAGCGCCATTCTGCAGGAGGTGCAGCGTGAGCAGTGATGAGGTCGAATGTTTCCAATTCTTCCACAACTTCTTCACGGAACTTAGCAGCATAGCCACCAACTTCCAATTCTGCGCCGTATCCATCGTATTCGCCTTCTGCATTGTCGAGAACGTCTACACGAAGTTCTGTTGTCATGTGAAGACAGTCGTTTGGACAGACGTTAACACACATCTTACACGCAGTACAGGTTTCCCAAATGACACCGATTCGGCCATTGTAGTTACCAGGGACGAAGAGCCAAGGCTCCATGTCTTCAAGGCGTTCGTATGGGTACTGAACAGTTTGAGGCTTCCAGAGTGTTGGGAAGAGATCAGATGTAACTCGGTCAGGAGCGAACTCTTGATTGGAGATGTCATTGTATTGTGAACGACTCTTTGCACGTTGTGCGCTCGCCTCATCCAAGAATTCTGGGTGAGTAGTGTTGTGGTAACCCATACCCAACCGCTTTGGGAACAATTTACCCATGAGAGGGAATGTTCTCAATGCAGTAATCAGAGTAATCTTAAACGGATACCAGAAGAGATTTCGGAAGTTCGGTTTTGCTTGAGGGTGTGTTGGCATATTCAATCACCTCAGTCCTGCCCAGGAGTGTGGGTACCAGCGGGCTGCACTGTCTGAACGTGATACATACGTTCTTCGCGTTCATTCTTGCCCGTATCATTGAGCAATAAGAAGAAGATAGACAACCAAAGGATTGTGGTCAGTGCTGGAATAAAGAATGGAATTCCAAAGGCTTCCCAAGCAGAACCACCAGCAACGGTGTCTGACATTCCCTCAACATCGAAGAGGTACAATCGGTACAATGCTGCGAGAACGACTTGCAAGACCGCAAGAGGAAGGAGCATTCTCCAACCGAATTCGAGAATTTGGTCGGTACGGATACGAGCGAGAGAGAATCGTGCCCATACGAAGACGATGAGGAAGACAAGCCAAGCCTTGATCAGAACAACCAATGCACCAGGAATCAAAAGGTACGCATCTCCCAAGTAGGGGATTTGACCGATTGTTCCTTGGAACGGAAGGTGCCATCCGCCGAGGAAGAAGTGTGTAAAGAGGAAACAAGCAGCATAGGTGCGGATGTATTCTGCCATGAACAGCATACCAAATCGCATACCGCCGTATTCAGTCCACCATCCTTCGACCAGTTCAGCTTCTGCTTCTGGCATATCGAATGGGACACGTTCAACCTCTGCAATCATCGTGATGAGGAACAATGCTGCTCCAAGTGGCATCAAGAACAGATTCCACGCACCAGCAGTGTGTTGGAAGTGAATGCTGTCAATGATGTTGAACGTACCACTCAACATCGCAACTGCGAGTAATGTCAACAGCAATGGAATCTCGTATGCAGTAAGTTGTGCTGCTGAACGAATACCACCGATGAGGGTGTACTTGTTGTTTGAAGCCCAACCAGCGAAGAAAACACCGATTGGTGCAATACCAAAGATTGCAATGATGTAGAGAATAGAGAGATCGGGATTCGTAGCGTACATGCCGCTTGATAATGGAATCATACCGAGGATAATAAGCGTCGTTGAGACAATAAGGAACGGTGAAACTTCGAAGATGAGTTTGTCAGCACGACGTGGAACCATGTGTTCTTTGATGAGGAATTTCATTCCGTCCGCAACATTTTGGAAGAATCCCGGAAGAATGCTCAATCCCATCCATGAACGATTGTTAACACGGTCAACTGTTTCGAACTCTTCTGAACGGTTTCCGAATTTCTTGTTTAGCCATTTGTTAACAGCCCCAACTGGACGTCCGAGACCGAATGGAAGCATGTTCCACCATTCTCCACCAGTTACACCATTTTCTCCAACCCAAAGGGAACGGAGTGCAGTGGTTGCTCCACGACGATCATTCATTCGAGCAACTGCTTTTCTCTCAATCCATAGGATTGCGAATTGGGAAAAGAAGAGAAGAAGGAACACAATGTTGACGACTGCAAACGTACCGAGGCCGAATGCAATGTTCGAGGAACTGTCTTCAAGCGGAGTCCCTTCTAATCCAGAGGTAACCAAATCATGAACCAGACTGTCCTCGCCAAGGAATAAACTTCGTAGATCGTACTTGTCGTCCATAGTATCACCTCAACGATCGGTTTCTCCAATACATGGGTCAAAGCTTCCCATAATCGCAGGGATATCTGCAACTTTGTAGCCAATCATCGTCTTTGCAACGTATGGAATTGTAATGAACATAGGAGAACGGATTGAAAGTCGATATGGATTCTTTCCACGTCCATCGCCACCTCCTTGGATGTAGAACTGGGAGGCACCACGAGTACATTCGTAGTTACTGAATCCAGTTGCACCTTCTGGGGCACGAGTTGGAGCCTTTGTCAGAATCATCTCATCGCCAGTGCTGTAGTGTGTGTTTGCTCCACCTGGAATCTTATCCAGTGCATCAAGAACCATCTTGCAAGACTGAACCATTTCTTCCATACGGACACGATATCGGTCATAGCAATCTGCACCCTTGACCGAAGTTGGTTTCTCAACGGCTGGCTCCCAGTCCACTTGGTCATAGACCGAATATGGATGAGCCCAACGAACGTCGTAGTTTACACCGGCAGCACGGACGTTTGGTCCAGAAACACCAGAGTTGACCATATCTTCTGCTCGCGAATAACCGACTCCTTGGAGACGTACAAGCCAGATGGTTGACTCATCGAGCATCATTTCGTATTCTTTGATTCTCTGCTCGAACAGCTTAACCTTTGCACGGGCTCTGTCAGCAAATCCAACTGGGAGATCTCGCTTGACACCACCAATTCGAGGATAGTTATAGTGCATTCGAGAACCGCCGAGTTCTTGTAACAAATCAAGGAACATTTCCCGGTCTCTCATGCACCATGTCATGAGTGTGAGGTTACCGATGTCAGGTCCAAACGCTCCAAGCCACATTAAGTGAGAAGCAAGTCTCTGAATTTCTGCAGAGATGAGTCGAATGTATTCCGCTCGTTCTGGAACATCGACCTCAAGGAGGTCTTCAGCAGCGTAGATGTAGGAATTCGCCCATGTCATTGCGCTTACGTAACAGAGACGGTCACAGTACGGTGTAACTTGAGTGAAGTCACGAGCTTCTGCAATCTTTTCTACACCGCGATGAATGTAGCCAAGTTCAGCTTCAGTATCGACAACTGTTTCGCCATCGACCTTGACACGAAGTGTCCAAAGACCGTGCGTCATTGGATGTTGAGGTCCCATTGTAATCCACATTTGTGCCATGATATCACCTCACTTTACCCGGCCCTCATCTGCCGGCTTTCGCACGAAACCTTGTGCGTCATCATACATTTCATTGTAATCATGATATCGAATTTGATGTTGCTTTTGCAATGGATGGAATCCATCAGGGCTATCATGTGGATTGAGAACACGATGCATGTTTTCATGGCCTTCGAATTGAATTCCAACAAGATCCCATGTCTCTTTTTCATTCCAGTCTGCTCCAATCCAGATGGATTGAACGCTTGGTACAGTTGGTTCTCTGCCATCTGGAAGATCGATGAGAACTTCAATTTCAAGTGGAATGTCCATTCCCTCGAGGCTTTCTGCTTTGAGAACATCAGAAGTGAATGGTTCAACATCACGAACTGGTTGGCGGAGGAAATGGTATGCTACGCCCCATGTTCGAGTCCCGCCTTCAGGATAATGCGTCCCAGTAATCATTGAACAGTAATTGATTCCTGCATCGAATCGCATCCACTTAGCCAATGCAATCCAGTGTTGAGGAGGACAGGTCATTCGAACAAATGCAAATTTTACCGCATTGCTGTGGTGCTCGATTGAGACGGTGACTCCTGAGCCTCCGAATCGCTCTTCTGCTTGTTCGAGGAATGCTGAAGCTGCTGCTTCATTTTGCTCTGAAGTGATGCTCATTCCCATGTTCAGTCCTCTCCTACGATAACTGGCTTCTCGCCATCTCGGCCTGTGCTTGGCGCACCACCAATTCGAATGATCTTCTCACGAAGTAGGCCAAACCCGTCGATGAGAGCCTCTGGACGAGGCGGGCATCCTGGGACATAAACGTCCACTGGAATGACCGTGTCAACGCCTTCAAGGATGTTGTATGATTGGAAGTAAGGTCCGCCAGAAATAGCACATTCACCCATTGCAATGCAGTATTTTGGTTCTGGCATTTGTTCCCAGAGACGGACAACTTTGTCAGCGAACTTCTTACTGATTGGTCCATTGACGAGAAGAACGTCGGATTGTCGAGGAGATGAACGGAACAGAACACCGAAACGGTCTCCATCAAAACGTGGTGTTGCTGCTGCTGCCATCTCGATAGCACAGCATTTGATTCCCAAATGGAGAGTGAAAAGAGATTTGCGACCTCCCCAGTTGAAAAATCGGCCTGCAAGAACTGAAAGCAGTTGCTTAATCTTCGTTGCTTTGAGCGCTTCGTCAGTTACGTCACCGACCACTTCAACGAGTGCTCGGCTGTTGAATGCGGTGTAGTTTTCTCCAGATTCTGCCATGATCTCACCTCAGATGTAAATTCGTCCTCGCTTGCGGAATACATACCAAACGCCGAGGGACATGATTGCGAAGAAAGCCCCGAGGACTGCTAATCCAGCCTCAGCATTTGCAATATCTCCATCGACAGTTGATGTCTCTTGAGCAGTGACCATACCGCCCAGTACGAGGAACATGAAGGCTACATCGAATACAAGGAAGACGATAGCATACCAGTAATATTGGAAGTGGAATTGAATCATTGCATCGCCGATAGGTTCGCTTCCACACTCGAATGTTGAAAGACGACGAGGATAGAGGCTGTGGTCTCGCTCATATCCTTCGAGAAGATAGGACCTTGTGATGTGCGGTCGAGAAGGATCTGTACGTGGACGAAGGGCCCATGACATGATGAAATTGGTCATCGGCATAAGTATGCCAACCACGGTAAGGAAAGCAATTGAAAGATAGGCGCTTGGAACCGAACCTGCATCGACCATTATACATCGCCTCAGAAAGCATCCGCTCTCTAAATAATCCGACTTGAATACCCACCATAAG
>JABIYX010000086.1 GCA_018666575.1 Methanobacteriota archaeon
GTTCTTGCGGGAGAAAAAGCGTTCAATGCAACAGGAGAATGGTTGCCAGAAGCAACTCTGGACGCTATGCGAACAGGCTTGGTCTCAATCAAAGGACCTCTCACAACACCTGTTGGCGGCGGAATTCGTTCCCTCAATGTTGCTCTGCGACAGAAGCTCGATTTGTTCGCTTGTGTACGACCGGTTCGCTGGTATGACGGAACACCATCCCCTGTGAAATCACCTGGTGATGTGGACATGATCATCTTCAGAGAAAACAGTGAAGACGTCTACGCAGGGATCGAATGGGAAGCCGGTTCAGAAGGAGTAAAGAAACTCATTGATTTCCTAACAAATGAGATGGGTGTCGATAAAATTCGATTCCCAAACACCTCCGGTATCGGAATCAAGCCGATCAGTCAGGAAGGAACAAACCGTATCGTTCGTGCTGCATTCCAGTACGCAATAGACAACGATAAGGACAGCGTCACACTCGTTCACAAAGGAAACATCATGAAATTCACCGAGGGTGGTTTCAGAGATTGGGGATATCAACTTGCAAAGGAAGAATTCGGAGCTGTTGAACTCGATGGTGGACCGTGGTGCACAATGACCAACCCAATTACAGGAACTGTCATCACAATCAAGGATGTTATCGCTGATGCTATGCTTCAACAGATCATTACTCGACCTGCTGAATATGGTGTCCTTGCAACTATGAACCTTAACGGAGATTACATTTCAGACGCTTTGGCTGCTCAGGTTGGGGGCATTGGAATCGCTCCGGGAGCGAACATTAACTATGACACTGGGATCTCAATCTTCGAGGCTACACACGGAACCGCTCCAAAGTATGCTGGACAAAACAAAGTAAATCCTGGATCTCTTATTCTCTCAGCAGAAATGATGCTTCGACACATGGGCTGGGCAGAGGCTGCTGATCTTATTGTCAAGGGAATGGAAGGCGCAATTAGTGCAAAGACAGTTACTTACGACTTTGAACGACTCATGAGTGACGCTACACTCATGTCTTGCTCTGCGTTTGGTGATGCTCTCATCGGACACATGTGAAGTTGAATCAGATGGATGAAGTACGTAGAAAACTACGTTCCTTTTCTGATGCTGCTGCTACTGAGGGTAAATTCCTTGATTGGTTTGAGCGCTTGTATGAACACGCAGATAACAACCCAGTTTGGATTCCTTGGTCAAAAGGTCAGCCCCATCCTCTTCTTGTGGATTGGATGAAAGATACCAATCAAACAGCAGGAACTGCGCTTGTTGTCGGGTGTGGACTTGGCGAGGATGCGTTATTTTTAGCTGAACTTGGATGGAATGTCACAGCGTTTGATATTGCTCCAACAGCAGTCAAGTGGGCATCAAAACGTTATCCTCATGAGAATATTCGTTGGGTTGTAGGAGACCTATTACAACCCAATAAAGAGTGGTTGAAAGCGTTTGATCTTGTATTGGAAGTTCATATTCTGCAAGCAATTCCTGAAGAATTCAGGATCCCAGCGTCACGAAATCTTTCTCCACTCGTCTCACCCTCTGGGCAACTTGTTTGTATCGGCCGTCTTTCTGTAGACGACTCAGTCGAACATAATGGACCGCCATGGCCGCTTTCAAAGGAGTTCATTTCCTCAGTTGGAAACAATTTGAAATCGATTGATTTTACACCTGCTCAATTTGAGGGAGAGGAATCCATACGATACAGAGCCGTTTGGACAAACGAATAGTTTCAGAAGCGCAGCCAAGGAGAGAGCGTGCGGCTGTTCTTTGCAATTCCAAATCCAAATCGTTCTTCGAACGCTCTTGCAACGACAGTAAAATCTCCATCATGGGTTGCAACTATGATTGCACCCACGTTATCCATTGGGCGGCCTGAAAGCACGGCTGCGTATTGCATAATCTTTCGATCAGGTTGCTCTGGATAGATATTTCTTCCTTTCAGACCAGTTCTGTGTGTCTCGCCATAGAATTCTTTCATCTTTGTGAGTTCATCGTAAATCTCTTCGTGTTCAACGAGGAAAGCAACCATTTCTTCGCTCAACTCATCGTTATTAGAAGCAGTTTCAAATTCTTCATTCGACCCATTCCATGTCGAGAATTCTTCAATCAAGTCTTCAACCATCTTTTCAATGATATCTGAGGTGAGCGTCGAATCCAACGTTTCAGATTCGATAAACGAGTTATCGAAACGCTTTCTGACGTCTCCCATCGAACGAGCAATGTTTCTAATCTCCCCACGAACGACTTCAGGAAGCCATAAATCCACTCTTTCATTTTGAGCTAAGTGGAGCAAATAACGAGCAAAATGTGACCTTTGATTTGTTGAATCTTCGAAATGATTTGAGCGATTGAGTTTCTCTTGTATGCGCTGGTACAATGCATCGATTACGATGTTCGTGTCGACCAAAACAAGAGGTTTGAGAGGCAGATTACGCAAGTAGCGGCGGTCAGAGGTTTTGATGTTCGCTTGATGTCTTCTGAAGAGCATCAATTCAAGATTAGCAAATGAGTTGTTTCTCGCTGGGAAGCGCCCTGACAATTGGGCGCGCTCGAGGATACGTAGAGCATCAAGCGGAGATGATTCACTTGCCTGGTCAGCCAGTGTGTGAATTTCCATTGGATCTGGAGAGCGCATTTGCATAATGTCTCGATAGCGCCGATCGAAAGACTTCGAACTTTGCGTTCTCCGATTCCTTTGCAGTGCATTTGTTGCAGCGAGGATTCTCCCGGTAAACGGCTCACTTGGAAGTGGTTTAGGATGCTCTTCCGGGTATGAATGGAGGAGATCAAGTTCATCTTCTTTGAAGATTGTACGAGTTCTCGTTCGAGTGCCTTCTTCTGTCTCTTCTGTTGTTGTTTCAGTTGTCTTGACGAAGTTCTTGAGCATTGAAGTTGCTTTTTCGGTTTCCTGAATTGAAGCTTGATGAGAAACGTCAAGATACAGTTGGAATCGCTTTGTAATAGCCGCTCTTAGATTTGGATGGTCAGCAAGAAGTTGTTTTGCTTCTCCCCATTTCCGATCGAATGCGAGATGAATCAATGCCTTCCTGTACAACATAATCTCTTCATCATAATCGAATTTCTTTGAATCTGCAGCTCGCTTGTAAAGGCGGGCAGCACTCAAATTCTTTCCTTGAGATGCTTGAAGGGTTGCTTGAGAGAGAAGAGCCCAGATAGAGCGTTGATGTTGGCTCTGATACCATTGAACCAAGCCATTGATGCCAAGATCGAATTCATGCATCAACTGACGAACTCCATCGATAATTGTGAATGGAGCATCATGCTGTTGTAAAACAATTTCAAGGAGTGCAATCACTCCAGCCAAATCTTCACCGTTTTCTAACGAAAGGCGGGCATTGTTCAATCGAAGTTTGGAAATGATTGTTGAGAGCAGTGCTCTCCCGAGCGGCGAAGTTTCTGCATCAGCTAAGGCTTCAGCAAGGTTTCCTAGTTGCGTTTCATCAACAAGATGTGATCCTCCGGAAGAGAGCGCCTTGACGATTTGATTCATTGCTTTGAGTCCATTCTTACCCAACGACATACCCAAATCAACATTGTTGACTGATTTGTCAATTCGTCCTTCAAGAAGGAGCAGAAGTTTATGTTCATCCTCGCTCATTTGTACCGGTAATTCAGAACTGTGAATGTTTTGCAGGGCCTCTTTTCTTGCATCCCGGGCTTGTTTCCAAACTTCTTCAGAATGGGACGCTGAGAGTAGGTGTGCGACAAGAAGGGTTTCATAAGGATGCGATAGAATTGCAAGTGAGTTCCCTAAAAGCATCTCTGAAAGGTTCTCCAAGTCCATCGACTGGAGGAATACATGTACAGAAATTGCTTGAGATTCTTGCCACCCTTCCCCATTCATTTGTTTAAGAAGAACGAGGGACTGGGTACGTAATTCAAGAGGAATCCTTTCTTCTCTCCCGATTGAAATCAACCCGCCTTCATCAATGTTCTCGATGTTCTTTGCCAACCAATCATAGGCACCCTGGTTATCGAGTTCGACCAGGAGAGGGAGTAATTCAGAAGCATCCGATTCTTGTTCTAAAGTGATTGATTCGATCACTGCCAAGGCGTCTTCTTTTCGTCCAGATGTTACGTATGATTGCAACATCTTCCATCGAACTGCCCCTACGCGTTGTGCCGATGCTTGTTGTTCAAGGAGAATTGAAAGACCTGATTCAAGTTGTTCTGTTGAGGGGTTCATTTCATTGATGGGCCCATTCGCCCAAGCTGCTTCAAGAATCGCTTTACCCAATTCATCATCGTCTTGATCAAGGAGTTTATCATTCCACTCCATTGTACCGGTTGTCAAATCATGAATGAGTTGATACCGATCGGTTTGGATGCTCTGAATATCACGAGTTTTCTCAAAGATTGCATCGATGTTTTCATTGGTGTTCATCGCAATAAGTAGAGAAATGAGTGAAAGTTCATCATCTAGTTCTAATAGAATTTCATCCGTCTTTGGCCATCGTCCAGAAGAGAGACGCTTGATTAATCGCTTCATAGCAACCAATTCTTCAGCAGAAAGGCTCGACTCAGATACAGATTTGAAAACTCGTAGACAAGAGGAGATATTGTATGGATTGATCGAAGCGTCGGATAGTTCGATTCCTACCTTGACTCCTGATTTTACCTCAACAACAGGGCATGCTGAAAATTGCCCAAACAAATCACATCGCTTTGCCATCTCATGCCAAACAGGATGAACTCCTTGTTCCAAGCATGTATTTCTCAACTCCTTTTCCAAATCGCCACTGTCTTCTTCGGACCATTGATCCACATGAAGGAGTTTGTTCACCAAAATCAAAGCAAAGCGAAGAGCGGGGGATTCAGAATCCATTGCAGCAACATCTTCAGATGTTGCAATTGTTGCTTGTTGCTTTCCCCTACGACGTCCTCGTCTGAATCGTGGAGATGCTGAGATGGTCTCGCCTTCTTCGTCTTGCCCTGGAAGTTCTGTTTCCAAAACAGCCAGTTTTACCAAATCTTTCCAAGGTTTTTCGAGTAGTGTGAACTCTGGACATTTGCCCACAGCACTGAGGCGTCGCGATTTGATCGTCTTGAATCCTGCTTCAAGACAAGCCGCGAGATATGATTCTTGCATTGCGCCCCCAACCTATCGCTTGGGACACAGACTTTCAACTCACCGACGACATCATTTCGATAAATCGAAGAGAAACTGATTCAAGATAGCATCTCATGGGCTAGACAGAGGAGGAATTCAATGTCTGTTCTGCGAACCGTCATCATGTTGATTCATCCCCTCCTTGCCGTTGTTTTAGTCACCTGGCTTGTTCGGCAATACGGATGGAGAAAACGGGGCATGACTCTACGGGGAGAAGAGCGTAAAGCCTCTCTAAAACGCCATCAGAAACATGGCGAATACATCCTATGGGCAGGGATTACTTTGGCCCTCATTGCATTTGTTGCTCGTGCGATCTCAGGTTACATCGTCGAGGGTGATGCCACCTCTGATCTTCTTCCACAGAGCGTCCATGGATATACGGGACCAATTGGCTTGATTCTTCTCTGGCTCGTAGTTCGTTACGGAAAAGAGACTGCTACGAACAAAGAAAACGGCGAGAAATTTTCAACTCAAAGAACGAAACATGGCAGAGCTGCGGATTTGGTCATGGTCTTAATCATGTTTCATTCATTCCTTGGATTCATTTACACATTCCAAGTCATTTGAGTTCACTTGATACGAAGCGTAGTCTCACGATTCTTCCACATTTCAATCCAATCATTCAGATTTGAATCAAGTCCAGGCGGTTGAATTCTGCAACCGCAAGCATTGGCATGACCGCCCCCATGGGGATCAAATGCAGTTGCTAATTTTGATAAATCGTACCTATCTTGGCCATTCTGAATAAAGGAATTTGCATAGAAGCTTGCCGAGAGGGGAGGGCGTTCTGGAGTGGATAAATCGCCGTCACTGTACCCATGCACAACACAGCAAGCGTCTGCCTTGTCACCAACATGTGCAGTGATGAGGTATCCATTTGAACGGATTCCGGAATCATCAAGGCGACATATCGCTAACCTATCGATAATTTCTGTTCTTTCTTGAACGAGTTTCACGGCGTCGATGCGTTCATCTTGCGCCACCTTCATTCGTTCAGCGATGAGTTCGTCGTTAGTGATGTCTCCAAGACCTGTGCATGTGGTGAACAACTGTAGGAGATGTTGCATGTAGGCATTGTCTGTGGAAGAAAGAGTACGTGAGAGTTGTAAGATTGGCCCATCATCGAGGAAATCCTTTCGAGTTATCCCTCCTGAATCAAGAGCATCAACCATCGGCATGATTTCCTCTAGATGTTTGAGATCGAATTGGTGCTTGAACAACTCATAGGCCAATCGGGCGGCTGAAGGAGTATGTTCCCAGTGGACAACACCACCTCGTCGGGTGAAATCTTCTTCTTCTGCTTCGTTCGGTTTATTTGTCAGATGATGATCAAGGTACCAGCCACTTGCAGGATGAAATGGTAAATCCACTGTTACTGTCTTTGAATCGATCACATCGTCCAGCATCCCTGCTCGAAGAATAGCTGCATGTCCGAACACGACTTCCGCAGTTGGATATGCTTTGAGAAGAACTGCTGCTGCACACATTCCGTCCAAATCAGAATCAGCCACAATCCGATGGATTTCAGGGAACATAACGTCACCAGTCATGCCAATTGCTTTTGTGTGCGGGTCTTGAACGTATTGGAAAATAATGGCGAAAAGGCCAAAGCATTGGATTCGAGGGACAAACTATGGAGACTTCATGCGGCGTAGTCCTTGTCAATTTTGACACCGTTTTGCTTCTCCAATATCCACAAGGCCATTGGGATTTACCAAAAGGGCATGTGGAGATGACCGACGTCGATCACCTCGCTACAGTTCGAAGAGAGTTAGGTGAGGAAACTGGGATTACAGAAATTACATTCATTGAAAACTTTGTAGAACGATCGGCGTACACATACAGGCACAAAGGTAAGCGAATGGACAAGGAAGTGTTCTGGTTTTTAGCAGAAACTGACCAACTCGAAGTGAAGATTTCTCACGAGCATCGCGGTCATTTGTGGTTGGATTGGGAACAGGCTCTTGCACAGCTCACGCATGATGAGACAACATCAGTTGTTCGAAAAGCTTGGGAACACATGAAGAAGCAATAATCAGATTTGGTCGAAATCTGAATCGTTGGCCTTTTGCCTGTTGATCGACTTGGCGATTCCATCTTCTTTTCCACGCTTTCCAAGAGGTAGCCAAAGCATTTCTTCTTCTCCAAGGACCGCAGTAATCCATCGACTGAGGACAAAAAGCCAATCGGATAGTCGATTTACGTAGGTTAGGACAAGTGGTCGTACAGAATCTTCCCCTTCGATGTCTCTAAGACGGACAATATTACGCTCTAAGCGACGAGTTACTGTCCTCGCATGATGGAGCATTGCTTGCGGGGGTCCGCCTGCAGGCAGGATGAACGAGGTGAGGGGTTCTGTCTGACTCAGCCATGCATCCATATCTGAGACCAGAACGTTTGATTGGTCTTCGTTAATGAGAACCATGTAATCGGGAAGGTTTTCGGGAGGGCAAGCAAGTTCAGCGCCAAGATCGAACAGTTCATGCTGGACTCTCGACAGTGCAGAATCGCAAATGAAGTGAACACGGCCAGCTCCTTTTCGATCGCCTCCGTCTCTGTGCATCATTGGAACTCGAGCGCACTCCATTCTTGCAACACCAAGAAGGGAATTTAATTCATCGCAATCTCCAACAACAGAAAATCGTGCATCGGATTTGGAACGGCGTGACCCATCAACCAACGATGATTCTCCAGTATCGCCCCCACCTGTATGAACTCGATCGATTCGAACCATTCTCACGCCTCTAAACCATGCGAGACTATGCTTCTATGAGTGGTTTTCGGGAAGAATATCCTTCATCGATGCCGTAATACCATTCGATATCAGGCTCTCCCATCGCCCATGAGTACATCATGACCTTGTTGTCAATGACACCATACCATTCGATACGACCAGGATCTAGGCCAGCAACACGAGCCCCTAGTTGCTCAATCTTTGCGACAGTTTGTTGCCATAGAGCAACCAGGCCGCCCAATAATTCAGCCATTTCGACAACATACGGATGCTCTGGAGCATAGGTTTCGAGGAGGATTTCGATTTCTTCTGTCATATCGTGGGCTTCATCGACGAGTGATTGAAGTGTCGCAAGTTCACGAGCGACTCGGGACAAACCTTCTCGAACTTCTTCGACAGTTAAGATGTGCATATTTTCAAGACCTTCGAGTTGTAATTCTTCTTCCAGAAGGTCCTCGAAAGACATGGGTTGACCAGAAAAGAGTGGTCCATGGTCAATATTGAACATGTAGTCATGTTTTTATTGGCACCACTTAATCTCATCGGGTGTTTGAGATGCAAGAAGGTCGTTTCAAGATGTTGTTTGAGGCGTGGCCTTGACTTGTAGGTTGCGAATTAACTTGATTGAAAGGTGAATCCCCACATACATCCACGCAATGATCTCTAATCCAACGAGCACATAATACCATGGGCCAAGAGATTGTATCATCTCTATTCCGCTGTACGGCACCCCATTAAATCCCATATAGACGGCTTGGGAAAACAAGTTGGATGCAATCCAAATGGAGACCATCCAAAATAAAAGCGAACTTGAGATTATTTTACCCATGTTATATTATTGACCTCTGCGATATTAAAAGTATCTGTTTATTGCTTAACTTTTACCGGATTATGGAAGGATAATCGGTTTTGCCGCTTCATTCTTCTTCAATCGCTGGTAAAACGCTTGCTGCATCGGAGTCTAGTGCAACAAGAGCGTCGTGAATCGCTTCAATATACGGTCGAGCAACTGCTCGCTCTCCGCCTTCTCGAAGAAGTAATTCCTCCCACTCAGAAGCATCCGATTTGTTTCCGAGAAAAAGATGAATGCGGTGCAGTGCCAGATAAGCCATTGGATTGAGGTGCTCTTCATCAACATCCCAGCCACGTTCAAAACAGGAAATGGCCCCTTGAGGACCAGTTAACCGCCCCTGCATGAGAGCAATCATGCCTGCTTGTGACCACGCTAAGGGCAGTTTTCCGATCAGTAATCCTCTGAAGATAAGCCAAGTTTCACCGCCTGCTAAAACGACTAAGGTAAGGAATGCAGCCCATTGCTCGACAGTGGTAAGATCGCTCCATGTTTCCACCATCAAACCAACAACACCAACGCAAAATAGCAATCCCGCATAAGGTGCAACAAGAACGTCACGTTGGGTTCGAGCGAGATGATAAACGCCTGCTACGAGACCAAAGCCCCCCAAGGCAGACAACATCACAAAGTGAGCATTTGACCCCATAGGCTTAGGTGCTGCTTGGCCTATCAAAATCAGTAACGTAAGCATGATGAGAAGCCAGCCAAAGCGGGAACTGGGTTGAGGAAACGGCTGATTCTTACTGTTGTAAAGCAATGCACTCCCAATGAAGAATTCAAAACAGATGAGAACCCATCGAAGACTGGATTCATCAGTCAATGGGAGCGCCATGAATCTCCGTTGATGCAGGTATTCTTTATCGTTCGCTCAGTCCTTATGATACGATGTACCTTTGAGAATCTCGTGTGCCCGATACAGTTGTTCAAACAAAATAATGGCTGCCATTTCATGTGTAAACGTGAAAGATGATAATGAAATTCGCTGTAATGTCGGCTCTTTTCCAGCCCAACCCTCTGCTGGACCAATCGCAAAGTGGATGTCTTGACTCCCTATTTTCCATTCTTTTATCTTCCCAGCAAATTCCGTGGACTCAAATGTATCGCCGCGTTCATCGAGAAGAATCAATCGACCGTTTTTGGCCTTCAGTTTTTCGAGATACGTATCCAGAGACTCATTGTGGATGTGCGTTTTAACCCCCGCACTGGACAACCGTTGTTGATACATTTCAGCAATACTTGCTATGGCCTTGTCCTTGAGTTTTCCATGAAGATGAATGTTGATGCGGCCCATAACTCTGCGAGAAGATGGTTCTTTTTTCATATTCGTACGAAAGATGAAAACAAACGCCGATTTGGAATCAACATGGGATGGTGGCCTTTTGGTAAGAAATCAAGTTCTAAGAGGCAAATCTCCAACGATCCACTAAGAAAAGATACTAGGGTATGGTTATCAGAACTACGGGATATTTGCGAGATGAATTTTGATAATCCTGAAGCAGCTCGTCGGCAAATTCGACAGATGCAAGTCGATTGGCACCAAGCATTCTCAGAAGGGGTCCTCCCACAATACAATCGTGAGGGGCTTGAAAGTCGAGCTTTTCGACTCTTGTCATGTTCAGATGATGAATGGATTTCATGGCTTGACAATGATAATTTTTGGAAGCCTGGATGGCGTCCTGAGCAAGAGGATAACGAGGATTGAAGAAGGAGTCCTTCTTCGTCCAATCATGGTCAAGGCTACACTCCATCTATTGCAAACATGCCCATTCTCTTGGAAGGTTCGAGGGATTATTGAGCACTTAGGAATGGATGTTGATGAGATACAAGTCAACGCTATGAAAACAAAAAAAGAACTTTCATTCACCAATGGATGGAATAAGGTTCCAGTATTTACGGATGCTGAAGGCACTGTAGTGGTTGATTCCACTCCAATTATGTCATACATTGATGACAAATACAACCAAGGTAAACTTTCCACTGGAAAGGGTAATGAGCGATATGACAACATGTTGGACCATGTTGACAATGCGTGGAAAAGTGCTACAATTCCAATTCTCTATGGCTCGCTTGGATCTGCTCTGAGCACCACTCGACGGGTATCAAAACTTGAGAAA
>JABIYX010000053.1 GCA_018666575.1 Methanobacteriota archaeon
AAAGACATCCCACGCATTGGCTGGCAAGAACAATGACTGGTCTTTTCTTGTGTTTCCTGTTTTTTGGAGAGTTTTCCATCGGTAAAAGGGCCTCGAACGGACAGTGAGGAATGCACAGGTCACAGCCAGTACAATCATCCTCAATAATCGCAACCATCGACTGGCCCATGATTGAACTAAACGCCTCTGGTTTTTGAATCCAAGCCTTCTTCCTTGTGGTGAACTTGAAATGCCTTGTCCAACAGCAGACCTCACGGGGATACTTGAATGTCTGACGAAGCACGACTTGAACGACTTCAAGGTATGTTGAGGCAACGAGGGATATTGCTCCCTGCTTTCGACCTTTACGGAGGTGCCAAAGGGTTGTACGATTTCGGTCCTGTTGGTGGACGACTTCGTTCAAAAATCAACCAAGCTTGGCTCAATCACTGGAACAGTTTGGGGAATGTCGTAGAGATATCATCCCCTACAGTAACGCCCTATGAGGTGCTGGAAGCAAGTGGCCACGTCGGAGAATTTTCGGATTTTATGACTCAGTGTGGAGAGTGTGACGAAGCAAGTCGTGCTGATACGTTACTCGAAGAACACCATCCAAACCCCGATGCATTGAATCTTAGCGACTTGCAAACTCTGCTAGATGAGGTGGGCCCCAAATGTCCTGCATGTGATGCTGTTTCATGGTCGAGAATTGAAGCACAAAACCTGATGTTTTCAACAATAATTGGAGCCGGTTCTTCCGGAAGACCCGGTTTCATGCGCCCTGAAACGGCTCAAGGAATGTTCACGATGTTTCCTGCGTTGTATCGACATTTCAGAGAACAGTTACCATTTGGCGCCATTCAAGTTGGCAAAGGCTATCGAAATGAAATTTCACCGCGACAAGGAATGATTCGACTTCGTGAATTCAACATGGCTGAAATGGAATATTTCATTGATCCGAACAATCAGGAAACTCATGATTTCTCAAAATGGGGGAGCATCACTATGGCATTGGTTGATGGGCATGGCGATCTTCACAATTATTCTCTAAGACAAGCAATTTCTGAGGAATTAATTCGTCATCAAACCGTTGGTTTCTTTATGGGTAAAACATACGATTTCCTTATTGATTTAGGAATTGATTCAGAGAAGATACGATTCAGACAACATGCACCAGATGAAATGGCGCACTATGCTTCAGATTGCTGGGATGTTGAATTGTTTGGCTCCTACGGATGGATAGAATGCGTAGGTATTGCCCATCGTGGGTGCTATGATCTCGAGGCCCATGAGAAAGCTAGTGGAAAAACACTTCGTGCACGCAGAGAATTCACTGAACCTAAAATCATTGAAATCGACGGTTGGACCATTGACGGGGGCATTGCAGGACCTGCCTTTAGAGCAGACGCTGGACAAGTAAAGACACTTGTCGAAGCACTGGAATTAGATACCGAATTCCCGATCGACGTACTTCTCAACGATGGGCGAAGTCTAACGGTTGAATCTCAACATGTGAAGCGGATTCAAAAAACTGTAAAGGAAACAGGTGAATGGTTCATACCTCACGTAGTCGAACCAGCATTTGGTATCGATCGTATTCTGTGGCATGTTCTCGATCATGCTTACGATGAATCTGAAAAGAGTGGTGAACCGTATCGTATGCTGAAACTATCATCACTGGTTGCCCCTGTTGAAGTCGTCATTCTTCCATTGTTTGAGAAGAATGGGATGGATGCTATTGCTGCGGAATTGCACAAGCAATGCTGCATGATTCCTAACCTTGTTTCAATGTACGATGCAAGTGGTTCAATTGGCAAGCGTTATGCTCGTGCTGATGAGATAGGTGTTCCCCTTTGCATAACAGTCGATCATCAATCTGTTGAAGATAACACCGTTACAATGCGTACAAGAGATGATGGTTCGCAAGTACGGATCTCAATCGATGAATTACCGTTTCTTTGATTCGAAGAAGCACCTTCAAGAACCGCCGACATAATGAGTAGATATGAGCGGCGCATCAGACTGGACTGAGCGCCATCGTCCAATGTCAGAGCACCAATTGGAAGGCAATGAGATTCAACGCCGTCATATTCGAGAGTGGCTTGATGGATGGGTCAATGGAAATCCGAAGAAGAAAGGAATCTTACTCGTTGGACCACCTGGAGTTGGGAAGACAACAGTAGCTCGGGCAATTGCACATGATATGGGTTGGACGGTGATTGAACTGAATGCAAGTGATTCAAGAAATGCAGTTGCTATTCGCAAGGCTGCCACACAAGGCTCGACTCATCGATCACTATTCCACGATCCCAATAAACCACAACAAAGGACCCTCATCCTCCTCGATGAAGTTGATCATATTGGTGGCGGATTACGCGCTGTAAGTGAAGACCGAATACGCAAGGAACTCGAAGGAGATGACCCCGTATCACTCTCTGGAGATTCAGGCGGTAAAGCAGAGTTGTTACGACTTCTCGAAGCAACCAAACAACCTGTGATATTAGCCTGCAATGATGTTATGGGATTGTGGGGGCGGTCGTCATCTACGTGGAGAAATACCAAGGATCGATTCTCTAAGCACCTGATTACGATTAATTTTGATCGTGTTTCAAATGAGGCACTTCGCCGTATTGCTCGGCGAGTACTTCGGGAAGAGAATATTGAGTTTACACAAGATGCAATTGAAACTTTAATTCAAGGGAATCATGGAGATTTACGGGCCTTAGTGCGTGATTTACAAGTTATCTCAACAGGTTCCGTCTCTTCTCTAACGAAGAACCAAGTGGCTGAACATCTTGATGCAGGGGTTCGAGATGTTACTACTGAAGTTTTTCCAGGCATGGAGAATCTCTATCGCTCACGCACAGCTGAAGAGGCTGTTCAACTTGGAAGAACAATCGATAAACAGCCTTCTGATCTGATGAACTGGGTTCATTGGAACAACTCTTCTCTTTTCGGTAATGACTCAATTCAAATGGCTTCAAAGGCCCTTGTAGTGGCGGATAAATCTGTAGAGAGTCGATACAGAGACTTGGCTCATCATTCCTCTTACTGGACCCTTCATCTCTCCTCACTTTCAGCAAGTGTTGCGAACTCTAAACCACTCGAAGGGCGTATCTATGCAAGTTATCCTAACTATCTGCGCCGTTCTGGATCATGGACACGTCCTGCTATCATTTCACATCTTTCCGACATGTCGAAAACGAGTAAGTCGACGGTACGTCGAGAGTTTTTGCCATTATTATCGGCACTAAGTAGGGAAGATTCTGTTATTGGAGATCCAAACGATTTTGCAATTTCACTCTCTTTAGGACTAAGTTCACAAGAACATGCTACACTATGCAATATGCCTGTTAGTCGAAAATCTACTAAGGCCATGATGAAGGCTTTTGATGAAGCAGAACAGAAGTGGAAGGAACCAATTGTTGCTCAGATTATTGAGCCTGCAGAGGAACCTGTAGAAGAAGTCGCTGAACCTGCCGTTGAAGAACCAACCATCGATTCAGCTCAACGAACTCTATTTTGACTCTTCAATAGGTTCTCTCGACATCATTCTACGTAATCTAGAAAGAGCAGATCGGTTCGTTTGGTCTCTTGATTCAGACTTCCATGTGTGTGGATGGAGCAAGATAACAGCTGTGAGCAGTTCAAGTCGGCCAAACCACATAAGAATTGATGTTAGAATCAACGACATTGAATTCATGTTCGCCCATGTTTCTGTCGGGCCGTAATCTCCGAGTGCTGGTCCTGTATTTCCAAGACTTGAAGCAACAACTGAGAGAATTGATTCGAAATTAGAATCTGGCATTATAATTGCCAATGCAAACGAGGAAATCGCAAATAAACCAATCCAAACAATCAACATTCCAATAATAAGGCCGAGTTGATGGCTACCAACAACTTGAGAATTCATACGAATAGTTTCAACTTTTCTCGGTTGTGCAATTCGAACAAGTTCCCTCATTGCAAATTTGAATGCGAGATTAATTCTCAGCAATTTAAGTCCTCCACCTGTTGAACCCGCTGATGCCCCGACAATCATGAGAACAAATATCAAAAATTGAGTTACAACAGGCCACTGCATATAATCTGCAGTTGAAAATCCGGTGGATGTGCCAATGGACACTACTTGGAATAGACTATCGATTAAGGTGTCTTTAGTCGAATAATCTCGGGTCGCTAGTAAGGCTATGGAGATAAACAAGAAAGATGTAAAAATATAGACAAGATAATTGTTAAATTCTTCATCTTGTGTGGCTTTCTTGAATTGCCCTTCTCGAATGAACCATAAAAGTGTGAAATTGACACCAGCTAGGAACATAAATGCAGTTACGATCAATTTCACAATATCTGAATCAAAATGGCCTATGCTTCCATCGTATGTAGAAAATCCTCCTGTCGGCATTGTTGTCAAAGAATGGTTTAAGGAATCAAACCAATCCATTCCTCCAATTGACAATAAGAGAATGAATTCCAAAACGGTGAGAAAAATGTACAACCCCCAAAGTGCGCGAGCAGTCTCTTGTAATTTCGGCTTCAATCTAGATAAAGAAGGACCGGTTAATTCAGCACGAGCAAGTGCCATTCCTCCGCCAATAACTCGTGATAAAATCATCATACCTAGCATGATAATTCCCATTCCACCAAACCATTGGGTAAGTGAACGCCATAGCAATAATCCTCTCGGTTGTGAGTTAATGCAATCCATACCTGGTAAACAATTTGGACTCATTGATGTAGAAATTACTGTTGCCCCTGTCGTAGTGAAACCTGACATCGATTCAAACCATGAATTAACCGCACCCCTTAGAATATCCGATACATCTGATCCATCTGTGAATGGACCGTGAAATACGCCACCCAACCAATACGGTAGAGCACCTATGAGCACAGCCAATGGCCAAACTAATGCAACAGCAGCAAATGCCTCTTTATCTCTTAATCTGGTATGTGTGTTCGTACGAGTTCCAAATCTTAGCATTAAGAATCCAATAATGAGAGAAAGTATGGCAGGGACAGTAAAAGCTCTCACAGCTAATTCCCAATCATCCAAAAGCCCGGTAATAATGGCGCATGCCACAAGTGGAATTGTTAGCGCAACCAAAGTCCACCCGAGAATGAGGCCTAGGACATCGAATCTCATGATTACACCTTAAATCTCTTTTCAAGATCTGTGACTCTATCTGGTCGGCAGAAGAGGATTAACCGATCGCCATCGACGATCGTTTTGTCTCGAGAAGGCCGTAGCGTTTCCCAGCCTCCAATGGTATTTCTTCGCTGAATGAATGCTATTCTTGCCCAATCTGGCAAACCAGCATTGCTAATTCGTTTTCCAACAAACTTCGTTTCACTCGATACTGGCAGACTTATACCAACAATATCGGGTATGTTCGATAGAATCGCATATGCACCAGATGCTCTTGTGTGTATGTGAGCAAGAATATTATCAACTGCAACGCGCTTAATATCAACTGCGAATGTAATTCCCATCCGTTGGGTGACTTTGACCAAGTCCGAATCTTTCAGAATTAAACCTGTTCGAGTAACACCCATGTCGTTCGCCAATAATGCAGCAGCGATTGAGATGTGGTCGTCATCCAATGCAGCAATTGCAATGTGATGTTCGTTAATTCCAATTTCAGTAAGGATGTTCCGATCGAGGAAATCACCATGGATCACCTCAAGGTTAGCATGAGCTCCTACATCAGAACCTGACAAGTTATTTGCGATGTTCAAATCTCTTTCAATCACAGTTACGAAAGCCCCACTTCGCAACCAATCTTCAGCAATTCTCTTTCCGATTTCAGTGGCTCCAATGATTGCAACTTTTGGTTGAGCAGGGAAATCAATTGACTCGTGTCCGAATGAGGTTAATATTCGACTAAAAGAGGCCAATCCAGTTGTTGCTACGGCAATACGATCTTTTGGCATTAATGTGAAATCTTTTGTGGGGACAATACTGATTTCGCCTTCTCGTTTTACTCCGACAATTAACGGCAATCCACCTTCAACGCCCAAGCTTGCATCTGCAAGAGTTTGATAGATGACTTTCTCAGCATTCTTTGTTACATTCAATTCGATGATGTACGCTTCATGTCCAAACGGAATGACTTCTTCAATTGCAGAGGAACGTAGCCCAGTTGCAAGTCGGCGAATTGCACCATCGACTGGATCAATCGCATAATCAACCGAAGCCCATCGATTCAAATGTCCTTGCGAATGTTCGTTAACATAATGTGGATTTCTAAATCGACCTATTGAGAGAAGAGTATTCTGAATTGATGAACCGTTCTGCCTCTTATGTTCATCTTCAGCAAGTGCACAAGCAATCAGGTTTCTGTCGTCTGAATCCGTAACAGCAACAAACACTGTCGCATCACCGATACCAGCCTCCATGAGTGATTCACGAGATGTGATATCTCCATGGATCACAAGAGCATCAAGTGACTGAGCATTTTTTACAGCCCTTGAATCATTGTCGATAAGCACGACATCCATTGTTTCTGCACGCATAGCACGAGCTAATTCAGCCCCTACTCTTCCAGCACCACCAATAATTACTCGCATTTACTCATCACCTCATTGATAGACGGGGAATTTTCCACCGCCGTAATTGATTGCTCCCACCGTGTCGAAAGTACGATCACGAACAATATCTACATTATCTTCATCAATGTCTGAGAATAATAATGGTCTGTAGAATGCATTGATGTAAGTTCCAGTTGAATCTGGTTTCTCAATCCAATCGATAAGTGCAGAAGATGTGTGAAGGAGCCACTTATTGTTGGTAACATCAACCGACGCCTCAACAAAACACGTGTTCAATTCAATATTATTTTCTTCACACCACTCATCAGACATCGGAAGTTGGATGTATCCCCATGCGTGAGCTTCCCATTCTGTAAACGATTTACTCGATAAGACTCCAAAAACATACCATCCCGGAACTCCACGTACTCTGAGCATGCTTAGGAATGCATTGGTTTGTTCATCACAATCACCAATACCAGCACCTAAACAACTTGGCCCGCTGCGTGAAGGGGATGGTGCATTGTCGTCATATTCGATGTTGTCACGTATGTAGTCGAATGCTCCACGTACGAAGTCATACACGTTGTCATTACCATCTGGCAGATTGCTTTCGACACTTGCGACAGCAGAAATTACGTTTGCAGCAGCTCCATCAATTGCATAATCGTATTGATCTATACGGTTCTTATTGTACCATTTAGTGGCAGTGAATGAATTCTCTCTGACGCCATCTCCTCGGTTTGCAAAATCAGCAAATGTACCACTGCTTTCAGAAGTAATTCCAGTGGTAAATCCAGGCACTGTTGGGAGGATATTGTCTGAATCGCCGTCCCAAGTATACGATTTTGTTTGAATAGTGGTTTGATACTCAAATGTTGTAGATTCAGATGGCCCTAGATTTACCTTGACTTTAACGCAAGGCCCACCTATGCAGAAGTTATTACCAGTTCCAGATGTACCCGGCCACCATACTTCATGACCACTCGGCGTGACAATCTTGTCAGCAACCATACGTGGAGGAATCCCATCAAGTGGTATGTTGATTGTTTGTCCGTCAATGACGAGGTCAATGTTCATAACGTCCTGGATCACTTGGTTTGGAACAGGAGTGGTGCCGTCAGTGTAGACAAAGGTAGACGTTTGTCCTTCAAGAGCCATAATATCGGGTGATATCGGTAACGTTTCGAGCAGGTACTCTGCAGAATTGACGTCGACATTGGACACTGAAACAATTCGATTAAGGGTATAATCAGCATCAACATCGTAGACCATGTAGCCAAGTGTTGGATTTTCGAGGAACTCTTTGAGATCTCCAACTTCAGACAGAACGTGTTCTCTTGCTTGAGGTGAGAGCATGATAAACGCAACAAGTCCTAACATCACTAGAGTTCTAAAACGGTTTCTTCCACCTTTGAGGATGTTCTTACTTCGGCCACGATCAGTTTGGACATAACCTCGTCGTTTTGGAGCCGTTGTCATTTTGTACGTATTGACTCGATCATTACGTTCAAGTTGCAACTCAATTCTCTGTTTCATGATGCTACTGCTAGCAAGCACTCTACCACAAGAGTAACAGATGGTATCACCATCCATTGTCGGAGATTCACAGTAAGGGCAGGAGCCCATAGAGAATTGGTTAGCCATTCATCGTTTAATGCTTGTGTGAGATGACCGACCAATCCATTGATAGGTGAAGTCAAAGCGGAATTTTCATTCTTGCTCGTCATTTGAAGCGACTGGATCAAAGAAAACGGTACCCTGCGGCGGCTTTCCATTTTGATTCTGCTTTGCAGCATTCGCTTCACGAACCTTATCCGCTTGCATTCTTCGCCAGCGTCGTTTTCCTTCTTTAGGAACTGAGTCCCATACCCACTTTTCTGCATTATCTTTCACAAGAAGAACTGGGGGAATAATGAATACCCATGCTAATGGATTAAACCATGCAAAGTAAAACATCGTAAGAGAGAGTGTTCGCCAAAAAGTGGTGCGTAATATCGCCCCCCACCGCTTACCTTTGAGCATAAGAGTTCCATGGAATGTAGTGATTAATCCTTCAACTCGAGGCGCAAAAAATGCAAGAGATATAATGGTAATGTAATCCCAAATTTGATCCATTTCAGTAGCCAGTTTTCTTTGAATGAGAACAATGGCTAACATGCCACCTACAGCAAGACCAAGAGCCCAACCGCTTGTAGCTTGCGAACCACCTTTTCTTACCCGCTGTCTTCGAAGTAAAAGGTGCATTCCAATCGTTCCTAAAAGAGGTACAAGTAGGAATTGAATAATGTTTAATTCACCATTTCCTGAATCTAATACTGCTGCTTCATAATATGGAATGAACAAAGAATTGTCTGCATAGGACGCATATGCTACACCAAGTAAAATACCCCAGAAGACCTGATTCCAAGCAGTGGGGAGGTCATAGAAACCTGCATACTTCGTCATCACGCCACGCCATCCAAGCGTCATTCCAACAAGGCCGCACACAGCGGCGATTTGAAACACCAGGAATTGAGAGACCACGACCTTCCCTATTCCCTCGTATACATGAATGCATAGGAAAAATCGAAGGGAATGAGTTCAAACACCTCCTCTGTTTGAGATGACCATGGCGAGATTACTCTTATTCGGTGGAAAAGGCGGTGTTGGTAAAACAACAACATCTGCCTCAACGGCAGTATGGCTTGCAGATTCAGGTCTTCGTGTCCTTCTTGTTTCGAGTGATCCTGCTCACTCTACTTCCGATTCACTTGGAGTTGAACTCTCCTCTGAACCCACGCCTGTAGAAGGGGTTCCTGGGCTCTTTGGACTTGAGTTAAATCCCGAAGCAAAGTTATCGAGTTTTATGCCTAAATTAGGTGAAAGTCTGTCAGGTATGTCATCCTCTCCACTCTCTGCCTTAGGGGGATTTGGAGGAATGTTTGACTCGGATGCAAAAGAAGAGATGGCTTCAATTAAAGATGAAGTTGAAACCAGTGAACTTATTCTCCCAGGTCTTGATGAAGCCATCGCATTTGATGAACTTCTCAAGCACGTAGAAAACCCTCTTTGGGATGTTATTGTATTCGATACAGCACCTACTGGCCATACACTTCGATTCCTATCTCTTCCAGAATTGATTGAAGCTTGGTCTGGACGCTTGTTGAGAATGATGCGCGTTTCTGGTGGAATACGGTCTATGTTGTTTGGAAGGAAACAGAGTCAAGCTATGAAGGATGAACTAGAACGCTTCCGTCGACGAGTTCTACATGTTCGAAGAGTCTTGAGTGATGAATCAACGACTTCATTCACGTTGGTTACAATCCCAGAGCGGATGGGTGTCAATGAAACGCTAAGAGCGAATACATCATTGAAAGAATACGAATTGCCAGTAACGGGATGTTTAGTCAACCGCGTTACACCTGAACTTGATCATCCTTTCTTAATTCAAAGACGTAAGGAAGAACAAGGCCACATTAAGGAATTGAATGAACAACTTGAGATTCCAGTCACCACTATGGATTTATTCGATGGTGAAATTCAAGGACTTGAACGTTTAAGATCGTACGGAGAATTGCTTTATGGAGACGTAGGTGTGTTAGGGGAAAATCTCGGTCCCTATGAAATCGGGGACAGACTAACTCACACGGTTCACCGAGGCATGTATGTTGAATCTGATTCTGATGTAGAACGCATTTACTTGCATTTCCCGGGATTGGATAGAGATGATCTCTCGTTGCGAAGCGAAGAAGGGATTCTCTATGTCGGCGTCAATGGACGTGAACATGAGATTCCTACAAAATCTCCTGCGAAATCAAGCAACGTAAAAGCAAAATTGGAAGATGATGTTCTTCTTCTCGAGGTTCCTATTTGGGAATGAACAGCCGTTGAATTGAAAATACATTGATGGGTGGGGTAACTATGGCGCTCGAAGGATTATCCAGAGGCATTTTCCGTTCTCTTGGTTTTCTAAAGAGTAAACGACGTCTTGATGAGGATCAACTCAAAGAGATGACTAAGAGTCTTAGAAGAGCACTTCAAGAAGCCGATTTCAACGTTCGTCAGACCAAGGAAATTGTCGATAGACTTGAGGAAAGAATGCGTGAGGAAGAGCCTCGACCTGGCGTAGATTTGCAAACACATGCAATGAATATCCTCTATATGGAATTGGTACGCCTACTGGGTGGTAACCATGAGTTCCAACCCCGAGGAGCAACCCTTCTCTTGGTCGGTCTTTACGGTCAAGGTAAAACCACTACCACTGCAAAACTTGCTGAATGGTATCGAAAGAAGCATGGATTGAGAGTCGCTGTCATTGAAGCTGACGTACATCGACCTGGTGCGTATGCTCAACTTTCACAATTACTCGAAGATTCCTCAGTAGTTGTCTATGGTGAACCTGATGAAAAGGATGCAACAAAAATTGTTCGAAATGGATTAGCAGCATGCGCTTCAGCAGATTTGGTTATCGTTGATACTGCTGGGCGCCATCAGTTGGATGAGGAACTTGTTGTTGAACTTGAAGACATTGCTTCAATCACACGTGCAACAGAGCGCTGGCTCGTCATTGATGCACAAGTTGGCCAAGCAGCAGGTCCAGTTGCTGCATCCTTCCACCAGTTAGCAGGAGTTACTGGAATTGTTGTTACCAAACTTGACGGTACCGCACGTGGTGGTGGTGCCCTTTCAGCAGTTGCTGCAACTGGTGCTCCTTTGGTGCACATCGGTGTTGGAGAGAAAATTTCCGATCTTGAAAAGTTTGAAGCAGACCGATTCATTTCTCGTCTTCTTGGCATGGGTGACATTCGTGGACTCATCGATTTGGCTCCTGAAGATATGGATGAGGAAGAAGCCATGCGTCTTACTCAACGAATGATGTCTGGCCGATTTACCCTCAATGACATGTACAAACAGATGGAAATGATGGCCAAGGTAGGTACAATTGACAAACTCATGTCGTTCTTACCAGGTAACATGTTTGGAGGTCTTGGTGGGATGTCAAAACCACAAAAAGAAGCTATGCAAGGCAATCTTGACCGATACCGTACCATCATGGATTCCATGACAGGTTGGGAAAAGAATGAGCCGGCTAAAATCAAAGCAGAACGAATTCAACGAATTGCTCGTGGTTCTGGAGTCAAAGAAAAGGATGTTAGGGAACTAATTGCTCAGTGGAAGCGTTCTCGTAAGATGATGAAGGGAATGGGTGGGAATCGTAAACTCAACAAGCAGATGCGACAGATGATGAAGGATGGAGATATGGATATCGATCCATCTTCATTTGGAATGTAATCAATAGGTCTTAGCTAAAAGAACGCGTCGAGTCGTTTCAATTCCAGTCATATGACACGGTTGAGGCACCTCAAATTCGTCTGTAGCATCTCCAAGGAATGTCAAACCAGTTGCCCGTTCTATTATTTCGGAATGTGCATCAGTTCCAGCAAATGCAAATTCGTAGATATGACCGTCTTCAATTTCTCCTTGCATTGACCATACTCCATCTATTTCCACAAATGCAGGCAACGGTTGAATCACATCATCCATGTGTTGGATCGAGCGGGCTCGAAGAACATCTGCAACATCATCCAAGCATCTGTTCGCTTCAGATACAATTGATTCAATACTCAATGGCTCTTTTCCACCAGTTCTTTTAGTTGCAAATGCGTTGCCTTCAGCGACATCTCTCGGTCCAATGTCGAGACGCAATGGAACACCTTTGATCTCCCAATCATAGTATTTCTGACCTGGATGTAAATCTCGAGAATCAACGTGAACACGTAGTCCAGCATTACGCAATGTATCCGCTACATCATGAGAAATCGCTACAGTGTCTACATCTGAATTCTTTCGAATCATTGGACAGATGACCACCTGCCAAGGTGCAATCGCTGGTGGCATAATCAATCCAGAGTCGTCTCCATGCATTCCTACGACTGCTCCGAGCAATCGTTCTGACATACCGTAGGTTGTTTGATGAACATGTTGTTGTTTAGCATCTAAATTTTCGTAAGTGATGTCAAAGGCCTTTGCCCATTGATCTTGATAGTGATGGCAACTTGCAACTTGCAATGTTCTGCCATTTGGCATAATAGCATCGATACCTATTGTGTAGTGTGCTCCTGGGAACGTATCCCAAATCGGTCGCTTAGCCTTGATGATTGGTAAACATAGAATGTTCATGATTTTATCAACAATCTCTAAATCTTGTTGGATTTGTTCTGTAGCATCCTCTTCCGTTGCGTGAGCTGTATGTGCTTCAAAGAAATGTATTTCACGAACACGAATAAAGGAACGTGTTTGTTTTGTTTCATACCGAAACGTATTGACCATTTGGTAGACTTTTAGAGGTAAATCCTTGTGTGAGCGAATCCAAAGAGGGAACATAGTATACATCGCTGTTTCACTTGTAGGTCTGAGGAACATAGGCACATCAAGTTCATTTTCTCCTGCGTGTTTTACCCAATAGACTTCTTTTTTGAATCCGGCCTCATCTTCCTCAACTCTAAGTTCATCTGGGTCAACGCCTTCTTCTCTTGCACGTTTTAGTCGTGCAACAAGTGCATTTTCCTTTTCAAGTAGATCTTCCGGAATTAAGAGAGGAAAATTCACTTCCTCATGCCCGGTACGATCCATTTCCTTATGGGTTAATGAGTCGATTTGTCGCATTGCTTTCCAGCCATACGGTCGCCAGACGTCCATCCCTTTGATTGGATACCGTTTGTCTACGAGATCTGCAGCCTCGACAATAAATGGATACCAAGCATTGAAATCTTCGACTTTCGAAGGAATTCCTCGCTTTGCCTTTGCTGGATTGCCCATGAGTGATTGGTCGAACCTCTTGCTCATCAAGATGACGGCTGAATTTCCACATTTTCTGAGGAAATGAGGGCAATAACTGCAGCACCACACCAAACGACTTCGAGTATGAAAAATGCCCATTCAGAGATCAAATATGCACGTATTGCGAGTAATCCTGAACCAAATGCCATGAGGAGCAAATAGATCTTGCCTTTACTCGATAAAGCATCTCTCGTCTCCAATAAAAAAGCCAAGAGAATACTGGCCATACCGATGTATGCCAAAATTTCTGAAATTAAATCCGACATGGAATCACGAGGATTTTCGTAACAAGAAAATGGCAGCTAGCAGAGAAACACAAGCCACAATATCTGGAATTCCAACGATGCCTTCTGTTAAAGGCTGACTCCATCCGTTTATTGAATCAAGTTGGTACAGTTCCATTAAGTTCATTTTCGTGTTCCCTTCATCAGAACATGCAGCAGTGCATGATGAACCTACAAGGGATGAGAATGCACCGAAGAGATTGGCTACAACAAATACGAGGCCTGCCATAGAAATGTAACTTAACGCACCAAAGGATTTTGACTTACCTTCAATCGGTGGCAAAGGCATTGGAGCAGAAGGTAATGGGACTTCTGGAGATGGAGCAGGTGGGTGTGCAAGAGCAACATCACCAATCACTTCAATCATCATATCAGTTGATGGTAGAGGTGCAGAAGGAAGTGAGTTTTCCTCAAAATCTCTCAATTTTTTAGGAGCAACGGCTTGTATCTTGATGCCGTAAAGACGGTCAGCGAGGGATGCAAGTATCGGGTCTTCAGCAAGATCAGCAGCATCAAGTTCTCCGTCGAGAAGTTGTTGTAACCGTTCTTCCACACTCGTCATTTAGAGTCCTCGCTGTGATGTGCTGGAAGCCCATCATTGATGAAGCCTCCTTTTACAAGATGTTTGATAATTCAAGCGTTTCCTGCGGCTTCAACTTCTGCCCAGTCCCTCATGAATCCTTCCAATCCACGGTCAGTTAGTGGGTGAGTCATCAATTGCTTGAAAATTTTGGCTGGCATTGTTGCCGTGTGCGCTCCCAATTGCATACATTGGAGCATGTGAGTTGGGTGACGAATGGAAGCTGCAAGTACTTTAGTGGAAATGTCATATTTTGACCACGTCTCCATTATTTCAGCAATTAGATTCATTCCGTCATGGCCTGTATCATCGATTCGACCAATGAACGGCGATACGTATGTAGCGCCGGCTTTAGCAGCCATGAGGGCTTGGGAAGTTGAAAAAATTAAGGTTACGTTGGTATCAATTCCCTCTTCAGTGAGAACTTTGGTTGCAGCAAGACCTTCTGGAGTGCATGGTATCTTGATAATCACGTTTTTAGGTAATTCACTTTTGAGTTGTCGTGCTTGCTCCAACATTCCAGCTGTGTCCATCGCAGTTACTTCTGCTGAAATAGGCCCCGAACAGATGCTAGCTATTTCTCGAACAACTTCTTTGAAATCTCTTCCACTTTTCTTAATGAGCGATGGATTGGTTGTTACGCCATCGAGTATACCCCAAGCGGCAATTTCTCGAATTTCGTCTACGTCGGCTGTATCAAGGAAGAACTCCATAGAGAACGCTCGGGTGGGCGCTCCTTCAATGTGACGGATGCCTTACTTGCGTTGAATTGCACGACGTGCAGCGTTTGCGATGTGAGGGGCGCTCAATTCCATTAATTCAAGCATCTCATCAGATTGTCCGGATTCACCGAAGCGATCTTTGACACCAACACGTTCCAATGGTGTCGAAGAAGTCATTGAGAGATGTTCCGCAACTGCTCCACCAAGACCGCCAATAATCGAGTGATCCTCTGCTGTAACGATGCATCCGCAACGCTTGGCAATATTATCGATGAGAATTGTGTCTAGTGGTTTGATCGTATGCATGTCGACTACAGTCGCACTTATTCCCTCTTCAGCGAGCATCTTTGCAGCCTTTAGGGCTTCTGAGACGAGAACTCCACATGCTACAATAGCTACATCATTGCCGTTTTTTAGTTCAATACCTTTGCCAATCTGAATCGAATCTTCTGGAACGTCATCATACAAAACTGGTGTTTTGTTTCGTGCAGTTCGCATATACGATGGATTTGGAGATGCAGCAAGGCGTTTGGTTAAGATACGCGTACTTACTTCATCGCTTGGGTGCATTACTGTGACATTAGGAAGCGTTCTGTAGATTGCTAAATCCTCGATAGACTGAGCAGAGGAACCATCAGTACCGGTGTGTGTGCCTCCATGGGAACCGCAAAGATGGACTGCAAGTTTAGGACGAGCAACACCATTTCTCATTTGTTCGAATGCTCTCTCAGTGAATATTGCAAATGTTGACGCAAACGGAATGTATCCACTTGACGCCATACCAGCTGCAACAAGGAGCATGTTTTGTTCTCCAATTCCACAAGAAATTGTTCGTTCTGGATACGCCTTTCTAAAATGGAGTGATTTCGTTGATTTACCGAGATCTGCTTCCAGAACAACGACCTTTTCATTTTCTGCAAGTTCTAACAATGCTTGTCCGTATCCATCACGAGTTGCTGCCATTCGAGTCAAACACTCACCCCCAATTCTGTTAAGGCTTGAGCATACTGCTCATCGTTTGGAGCGGCACCATGGAATGCTGGATTGTCTTCCATGAATGATACACCTTTTCCTTTAACTGTGTGTGCAATAAGAATAGATGGGCCGTCATTGGTTTCCGAAAGGAAGTTCATTCCATCTACAACATCGTTCATGTCATGACCATCAATTTCCTTCACATTCCATCCAAATGCTCTCCATTTTGCTGGAATATCGAACATTCGCATTTGTGTTTCACAAAAATCATCGTTCTGAATTCGATTTCGGTCGAGGATAACTTTGAGATTTCCTAGTTCATGGTGAGCAGCTGCCATTGCAGCCTCCCAAACTGAACCTTCCTGAATTTCTCCATCACCTAGCATGACGAATGCTCTTCTTTCACTTCCATCGAGTTTTGCTGCAATAGCACATCCCATCCCGTATGAGAGGCCCATTCCTAGACTTCCTGCACTGAAATCAACTCCTGGGCACCACTTCATGTCAACGTGGCCTTGGCATACTCCACCAAGAACACGATAGGTGGTCAAATCTTCGTGAGAGATGAAACCTCTTTCAGCAAGAAGAGCGTACATTCCAGGGGATGCGTGCCCTTTTGAAAGAATAAATCTGTCACGATCTTCCCAATCTGGTTGGTCAGGACGGACTCTCATTGTTGTTCCATAAAGCCCTGCTAACAAATCGATTTCGGACAAAGATCCACCTGGATGCCCAGCTTGAGCCCTGTATACCATCTTGACAATTTCAATTCTACACTTACGTGCAAGTTCTTCCAGTTCTTCGATAGTGTGTTGCATGGGCACCAGTAATACTATGCCATCGCCTTTGGCCTTTGATAATTACCGTTGGTATTACTTTGAATTTGGAATGAAAGAACGGACAAATCTTTTCACAGCATGGCTTGCAGTGGTCAATATTTCCTTGCCCAAGTGGCCTCCATTTGGCAAAGCTCTCGTTGCTAGCCACAAAAAGACGCCAACAAACCATGCAAAGAAGAGCAATGAGAGTCCTTGTGGCAATTCAGTTATACCGAATATTACATCTAGATTGATCCCGAGCACAATCAATACAGCAATTAAAACTCCCAAAATAGATTCACCAGCAATGAATCCCGCTCCTATGAGGACACCCCTGCTCTCGACTTCGTATGCGGCTTGTTTTGCATCATCTGATGGCTCTCTATCCAGAGTTCCATCAATTCGTAGATATGCGGAACCGATTGCTATGGATGATAGGATTCCACCGAGCATAATTGGGACACTCAAGCCAAGAGGCAAATAGATTCCAATTGCAACAGACATGACAGGCATAGCAAGACGAATCAACACAACAGCCAATGCAGCCCCAAGAAACACCATTGGTAGGTTCATTTCACCAACAAATGCTCCTTTTACAATTGCGCCAATCAGTTCTGCTTGTGGAGCAAACAAAGCCTCACTGCAATCATAGAGGTTTGGAGAGTCAGAACCTTCCGACGCAATAATTCGTTCATTGGTCGCTATACAAGCAGTAGACGATATCTGGAAGGCATTATGGAGGAGACTAATTGTCGGTCCAATAACAAACGCGCCTGTAATGACTCCAATAATTTCAGCAATTTGTTGCCTCCATGGTGTTGCTCCAACCATATGCCCAGTCTTCAGATCCTGCATCACATCTCCTGCAATAGCGGCACTGCTTGCAACTACTGCTGCAATGAGTAAGGTCGCATACATCAATTCCTCTTGTCCGAGACCCAGGAAATATGAACCAACAATCCAAACCAGTCCAACCGTAAATAGCAGTGTTGCAATCGTCATTCCAGATACTGGAGAATTACTTGAACCAACAACACCTGCAATGTAACCTGCAACTGCTGCAAAGAAGAAGGCCACGACAGCCAAAAATAGGGCTCCTGCAAGGGAAAGTATCAACGAACCAGTAATGTACCAATAGAAGAAGAATGTAAGCACAACGAGTACACCGCATACTATTGTAACCCACTTCATTGGCAAATCCTTCTCCGTTCTAAGATGATACTCTTTGTCTGATTCACCCTGCTTGAAAGATTTCATTAATCCAGTAAATATTGTCTTACGCATGCTCCAGAGGGTGTAGATCCCTCCAACGACCATCGCTCCAACTCCAACATAACGAACCTGCTCAAGCCAGAGTTTGTCAAATCCTTCAGCCAATGAAGCTGACTGAGGCCATCCATTTAGGTAACCAAAGAGTGGGACTAGAACCACGAATCCGATGACTCCGCCTAAGAAAATGAAGGAAGCAATGCGAATACCGACTATGAAACCAACAGAAAGTAAAGCAATGGATAAATCCATTCCAGCATACACTCGTGTTTTGAACAATTCAATTGCAGTTTCTGCTTCGCTATGGACCATTTTGAATCCTTTTACCATTAGTCCATAGAGTGCGCCAATTCCAAGAGCATACACAATGGCTAGAGCTCCACTTCCACCTTCTTCACCTGCAACGAGAACTTCACGACATGCAACACCTTCGGGATAGGGAAGTGCTTCTTCTACAATGAACAGTCGTCGTAATGCAATAGTGAACATTGTCCCTAGTAATCCGCCAAGTAGAGCTATTGCCAAAGTAGGGAACCATTGAATGTCAACCCAAATCCCAATGACGAGCATTGCTGGGACGGTGAATATGACTCCTGCAGCAAGCGACTCGCCAGCACTTGCCATTGTTTGAACAGCATTGTTTTCGAGTATACTTACGTCCTTGAACATGGTTCTCAGAATCAGCATCGACATTACGGCAGCAGGTATGCTTGCTGAAACAGTCATCCCTGCATAGAGCCCGAGGTATGCATTTGCAGCAGTCATGAGTACACCAAGTACTATGCCAACTACAATCGCTCTTAGTGTCAATTCCAATGGTTGCTCATCGGCTGGAATATAGGGTCCATCCAATGCGCTCATGCACCTGCCAGTTGTTGATGGTTTGAGAAAGATTCGGATGTCAATTTTGTGAAATCGAATGAAAATCATGAAGTATTATCATGGGAAGTCCTCCATTATAATCATAAATCACAATGATTCCGAAGGAAACGGGCATCATTGGTTTCGACCAATTTGATTTCCTTGGGTGATAGATTTGGTTCAACAAAATTGGCACGCAATGGACAGTGCAGAAGCACTGACAACTCTTGATTCTAACCCAGAAGGACTCGCCCAATCTGAGATTATTCACAGAATGGAACAATACGGCCCGAATCAACTCGCTCAACCTGAGCCAACATCGGCCATACTTCGATTTCTGAGTCAATATAATGATCCACTCAATTATTTGCTAATTGGTGCTGCTCTGGTAGCACTAGCGATTCATCCTGAACAACCAGGGGATGCCATTTTCATTTTCCTTGTGCTCACTGCCAACGCTGTGTTTGGATTTTGGCAAGAAGGTCAAGCAGAACAAGCGATGGATGCCCTTAAACAAATGAGTATCTCAAATTGTGTCACAATACGAGATGGGTATGAATCAGAAATACCTACAGATTCACTCGTTCCTGGAGACATTGTTAAACTCGAAGAAGGACTGAATGTACCTGCGGATATAAGGTTGCTTGAAGTGTATCAATGTCGAGTAGATGAGTCTGCCTTGACAGGTGAATCAGAACCCATTACGAAGCGCGTGAACGCTTTAGATCCAAACACACTACTTGCAGATCGTAGGAACATGATGTACATGGGTACAACTGTCTCTACTGGAAGAGCCATCGGACTTGTAGTAGAAACTGGTATGCAAACTCAACTTGGGCACATTGCAAGTGATATCTCTGAAGCAACAACTCCAAAGACTCCGCTAGAGTTGAAGTTAGAATCCTTAGGGCGATTTCTTGGATTTATCGCGTTAATTGTTGCCGTATTGTTGGTTTCGATTAAGATGATTCTAGCCTATGGTGGCAGCGAAAGTCTATGGGAAGTAGCCGTAGACCAATTCATAGTCGCTATTGCTATATTTGTAGCAATTGTTCCAGAAGGGCTTCCGATTATTCTTGTCATTACACTCGCACTTGGAATGCGAAATATGGCGCGTCACAAGGCAATTATTCGCCGAATGAAGGCTGTAGAAACGCTGGGATCGACCACTGTAATCTGTTCGGATAAGACAGGTACGCTGACTAAAAACGAAATGACAGTACGCCAATTACATACTGTGGACAGCCTCTACGATGTCAGTGGAGATGGGTTCAGTCCAAAGGGGACGCTCATTGGAAAGGAAGGAGAACTTTCTGACAAAGAACTCTCATCACTTCAAAGCAATCAATCATTCAGACTCCTTGCAGCATGTCTTTCTCTTTGTCATAATTCTCAAATTTCCAAAGTCGAAGGTCGATGGTCTGCAATAGGTGACCCAACAGATTCAGCATGCGCAGTACTTGGTTGGAAGTTAAATGGGCACATCGGTAAATTTGCACAACGTCATCCGCGTGTCCACGAATTCTTCTTCAATACAGATCGGAAGAGAATGTCTGTGATTCATGAATATGAAGGCGAAAGATGGGTCTTTGTCAAAGGAGCTGCAGGTGGTTTTGTACCAATTACAACGCACCGTTTCAAGGATGGAAAAGTCGTCCCCATCGAAAAGGTTGATTTTGAAGATGCTCAGAAAGTGAACGAATCGATGGGATCAAAATCGATGAGAGTCATCGCTTTAGCAGCAAGAAAATTAGATCCTGATGAGGATATAGAGGATGTTGAAACAGTTGAAAATGGATTGATTTTCCTCGGTCTTGTGGGTATCATGGATCCTCCGCGACCAGAAGTAAGAGACGCAATCAAAATCTGTCAAGATGCTGGAATCAAAGTCAAGATGATTACTGGTGACCATCACCTCACAGCTGCTGCAATTGGAAAAGAACTTGCAATCAATACCTCTTCAGAATCACCTGTAAGTGGTGAAGAACTCAGGCAAATGTCAGATGAAGAACTTTCTAATTCGGTTGAACGATCAATCTTCTCTCGAGTTACACCTGACCAAAAAATGAGAATTGTAGCCTCCTTACAAGAAAAAGGAGAAATCGTTGCAATGACAGGTGATGGTGTGAACGACGCTCCTGCTTTGTCAGGCGCTAACATCGGTATTGCAATGGGGATTGCAGGAACCGATGTAGCAAAGGATGCTGCAGATATGGTTCTTCAAGACGATAACTTTGCAAATATTGTTCATGCAATAGAAGAAGGTCGAAAAATCTACCAAAATATTAGAAACTTCGTGAGATATCAAGTTTCAACAAACGTAGCAGCCGTTGCACTCATCGTTATTTCAACGTTCATATTTGGATGGAATTTACCATTAACGGCAACTCAAATCTTAGTGATTAATATTCTAATGGATGGTCCTCCAGCAGTAGCATTAGGTGTTGAAAAGCGCCACGGGAATGTCATGTCAAGACCGCCAAGGCCTGTAGATGAAGGATTGCCAAATTCACGAGATATTAGTCTCATATTCTATCTGGGTGCTGTGATGGTTATTGGAACTCTCATAATCTTCTACCTATCTGGAGGCGGAGTAGTCACTGATGATACGTGTTCTCTCGCTCCTTTCGCAACTGAATCGGATGTCAATTTTGACGTAGATGCTTGTCTCGATAATGATGAGGCGGCAGTTGCTGGCTGGCAAAATTATGCAGATGATTTGTTTGCATATGCTCAGACAATGACCTTTGCAGTGTTCATTGTCTATCAGTTGTTTAACGTACTCAATTGTAGATCTGGTCATGCCAGTTTGTTTACTCTGGGTATGTTCTCAAACAAGGCCATTAACTACGCAATTCTGATTTCCGCAAGCCTCCTCTTTGTCTTTGTACACTTTGCTACGAGCACGATTCCACTCGTTGGTATTGAATTTGGAAATCTACTTAGTACAACCTCCATCGAATCCTTTGACTGGCTCGTATTGACATTTGTAGCCTCTACGGTATTCTTGATTGAAGAATTTAGGAAATTCATGGTCAAAGTGGGCTTTTTCAACGTTCGTCGCTAGTTGTGGTCTTATCCACATCTTGATGAAGAATGAGCGGGAGGACAGACCATGTCCAATTGGGAATCCGCTATGATTGATGCGGATCGGAACAAGGATTGGCGGGAACGTCTCAAAGCGTCGATAAGCCACATAAAATGGTCTGAATCATTACAGCCAATCGTTGATAAAATTATGACAAATATACAATTAGATGTGGAAGATGGTTGCGTCCTTTTTGAGACCAATAATCTCAACGAGCTAGGTCACCTTGCGAATCTCCATAAGATTGCCATGTTTGGTAATCATGCATATTTCAATTCGAACGTGCACATTAATCAAACCAACATCTGTGTTCTTGCATGTCGCTTTTGTGCCTTTAGAAGAGGTCCCAAAGCATCAGATGCATATGCGATGTCAATAGAAACCTACCTCTCTGAACTTAAAAAATTCTCATCCTTCGTCAATGAGGTTCATTCAGTTGGTGGCCTTCATCCTGAGTGGGATGTCGACCATTATTGTGACCTTTTTAGAAAAGTGAAAGAAGTCCACCCCCATATCTCAATAAAAGCTTTGACAGCTGTCGAAATCAAACATCTTTCGCAAGTATCCAGTCTTTCGATTAAAGACACATTGCTGAAACTTCGAGATGCAGGTTTGACATCTTTACCAGGTGGCGGGGCTGAAATTCTTGATGATGATGTCCGACAAATCATCTGTAACGGGAAAGAATCGAGTCAAGAATATCTGGACATTCATGAAACCGCTCATGCAATTGGTTTGCCAAGCAATTGTACAATGCTTTTCGGTACGATTGAAACTGCAAAGCAACGCGTTGAACACATGATTCAATTGAGGGATCTGGCTGCTAGGACCAAAGGATTCCAATGTTTTGTTCCTTATCCGTTCCTACCCGACTCAACTAGGTTGCCAATGGCTCAATTATCAACAGGACAAGAGATTCTCAGAGTTATCGCAATCTCTCGTATCATGCTCGATAGCATACCGCACATCAAAGCATACAGAATGAATATCGGTGATTCAATGGCTGAACTTGCATTGCAATATGGGGCAGATGACATAGATGGGACTGTGAAGCAAGAATCCATAATGCATCTCGCAGGGTCAAAAACACCTCTTGATTACGGCGTAAACCAACTTGCTAAGCTCGTAACTCGGTCAGGAAACATTCCAGTTAAACGGAATACAATATACACTGAATTTGAAGAATTTGTGCCTGCGAAACAACCACGTAGACTCCCAGTTGTTTGAGGATTTACCATGAAGAGCGGAACAGATTTATTGTGGGCAAATACGATTGGCAGAGTTGCCTTCATGAATTGTGATCCCTTGTTTTTAGGTCTTGATCCTAAATTCAACGTCTTACCAGCACCGCCGTCATGGTTAACAGGTCACCTACTGAGAAGAGACTGCGTACTCGCTCCCATACCGGCTGCAGACTTTGCTCGACACCATCAAGAATTGATACTCATCCCTGAAATTGGTATCAGTTCAAAGGGAGAAGTTGGAAGCGTCCTTGTTTTTGGAAACCGTCCAGTTGAAGAAATGAGAGATATAGCAATGCCAAGTGATTCAGCATCTTCGGTGGCCTTGCTCAAATATTTACTAAAAGTCAGAGGACTCGATCCTCGTCCTGTTGAGATGGGTCCTGATCTCGATAGTATGCTCGATAGATGTGATGGAGCATTACTTATCGGCGACAGGGCACTTGACAGGGCTAAATCAAATCCAGAACTTGTTCAACTCGATCTTGGACAAGCATGGCTCGACCATTCTAATCATCCCATGGTTTTCGGTGTTTTTGCAGCACGTAAGGATACTCCAATCGAATTTGTCAAACAAGCACATTCTGCCTTGATTGAACGACTCGAATTATTTGAAAATGACCCTTTGACAAGGGAGCAAGTTATCCTTAACGCTCATCAGCAATCCGATATGTCAATCGAACGAATGAATCGATACTTCGGAGAAGTGTTCAATAGGCTTGATGAAGAACATGTTTTAGGTTTACAGGCATATCTTACTCTTTGTTGTGGCATGACTGAAGAGTTAGAATTCATGTGGTGATTCAACCATCTTCAAATCGATTTAGAGCATCAGACATTTCCTCATCCTCGACATCGATAGATTGTTTTACTGCTCTACGTTTCCGTACAGTTGGCTTGATTTCAGTTTCAACCAGTCTCCTACGTTTCGACACTTTCACTGGAGAATCTTCGCTCGTTACACGAGATCTTCGTGCGGTTCTAACTGGATTTTGTACGAGTTTGGTTTTCACGGCCCTCTGTCGGTTAGGGACTTTCTTTCTGGAAGTTCTATCCTCTGATTTAGGAATTTGGTCTTCAATGTCCTTTATTTCTTCAAAGGATGTATCTTCGATTACTTCTGAATCAGATTCATCATCATCGTCCTCATGTTCATCATCATTTAATTCAATGGAATATGAGTCCTTTCGATTCAATAGTTTGTATGCTGAATATCCCAGAACCAGAATGGAAATCATGATGATTGAAATAAACCACCATGTGGAAAATATGGAGGTGTCAACTAAAGCATCATCCCCAAAATCTACCTCTTCATTCAAACTCAACGTGATGGTTTCCTCTTGCAAAAACCATGGTGAAAATGAATCAGTTGCATATCCTTGGCCAGATATTGACACTGAAATAGGGTGTTGTTCACTCAGACTCGTAATGCTTCCATCTACTGCTGTTGGTTGATAGAGGATTTGAATTGCATTTTGACTTAGAATTAATTGACCAGATATATTGAAACTCGTCGTAATTGCATATCGTATGTGTGTTCTATCATCATCAACTTGGGTTAATTCCATTCCAGATTCTACGTTACACTCCATGGAGATATATTGAAGCGAAACACCTTCGATAAAAATAGCATTTTTAATCGATGTAGAATAATTAACTTCATGGATATTAGCACAATATGATGTTGCGAATAGCGAAGCTTCATCCGATGACAATTTAACATCAGTATCAAGTGAATACCTGCTCAAATCACGAACGATGGAAGAATCATATTTGTTCAAAGTGAATGTTTCCTTCACCAATAAAACTGTCGAATTAAGACTCAAATCCATTGATCTCATGTAGTCTTCATCTGGCAATAACTCGCAACTGAAGCTGCCAGAAGATTCACAATTTAGATCCCATATGTCTTCTATACCGTCACCATCGTCATCTTCATCAATGGAGTTGGGGATTCCATCCCCATCATAATCCGAACCAGATTCGCCGACACCGATCCTTTCATGGGAAGTACGATAGGTTACAACATGGTTTGTTAATGAAGAAAATATGGCATAATCAATCGAGTAATCTTCTGATTCAGTTATTTCAAAATCTGTAAATGTATGAAACAATGCTACTTCAGAAATCGTACTTGAATCGGAGGAGTCGTATGTGGTGAGGAATTCTCCCATTTGAGTCCTGTGAACATGTACAAATGCCCCACTTGAGCCCCATGTGTAGGAATTTACCCCAGGTGTATCTATAGGTCTGAGTTCAGAACCTGAGAGGGTCCATTTACGGATTTGATTAGCGTTGATGCTCACAGAAAACATGGATTCATTTGGATCAAAAGAGCAGTCGTTAATGCTCGAGTCGAGACTAAATTCATGGTGGACATATTCTCCTATTGAGTCCCAGACAATTAACAACCCCGTATTGTCCACACCAAGGATGTAAGTTCCAGAAGTCGAAATATCTGCACATGTCATCGTAGTCGAAAAATTACCGGTATACTCTGCCTCTATGCTCAAATCTTCACGATTCATTTTGATGAGGCCAGCAGCGGGATGGTTTGTAAGGAGAGATGCACCGTTATCTGTCCAAGAAACGAGAACTGCATTAGACGCAGTTGCCTGAGATGAAATTTTAGTATTGAATGTATCAGAATCAAGCACGTATATGGTGTCCTCACCAGTACCTCCATCTCTTAACGTCAGGGCTAATCGTAAATCATCCGGCGATAAGGCTATTGACAGAATTTCTTGGTCAAAAATCTTGGATTGAATTGTGGTGTGATTGCTCGTAGAATACTCAACAAGTGTGTTCCCAACCGATGCATATGCTCGACTTCCATCATCGCTAAGTTCGATTGATCCGTATCCCTGAGATTCTAGTTGGGATTCATAGGTTGATTCGAAAAACAAAGAACTCTTACCAGCTCCTGCTAACGGGGATAAGAAGAGAATCGATAAGGCTATGACGAGACATCTACACGTTGAAGAGTTCGCCATGGTTGATAATGCCCCGTACGATACTTAAACAATCCCCTTCGTGTATCATTTCTGTTACCAACTTGTTTATATTTTTCATCGGTTAGTTCATGAAGGACTTCAAGTTGGAAAGGGCATGGCATCTTTACCACTGGATGAGAACGGTAACATGATTGTACGAATTGGTCATTCTCCCGATCCTGATGATGCGTTTATGTTCCACGCAATGACTACAAACGCTTTCCCAACACCTGGTTACAATTTTGTTCATGAATTACAGGATATTGAAACACTAAATCATCGCGCTATGAGGCAAGAACTAGAGGTATCAGCAGTCTCAATTCATGCTTTCCCAGACATCGCTGAACATTACGCTTTGATGAACTGCGGGGCTTCTATGGGGGAAGGCTATGGACCAATGATCGTTTCAAAGCAAGGACTTAGTCTTGAAGACGCTAAGAATTCCGTTATTGCAGTCCCAGGTCTGAAGACATCGGCATACATGGGCCTTCGATTAGCCTGGGGAGATGTAAACGTAGAAGTCGTCCCGTTTGATGAAATTATTCCTCGAATTTTAGACGATACATACTCCTGCGGTCTCATTATCCATGAGGGGCAACTCACATACGTGGAACACGATTTGAACGTACTCATTGATTTGGGTGTCTGGTGGAACAATCGTACTGATGGATGGCCTATGCCTCTCGGTGGCAACGTTGTTCGTAGAGATCTTGGTGACAAAATCATGGAAGATATAACAATGTATACGAAAATGAGCATAGAACATTCGATTAAGCATCCAGAAGAAGCGTTAGAATTTGCTAAGGCTTGGGGAAGAGGAATCGATGACGAAACAAACCAGAAATTCGTCACAATGTACGTGAACGATCGCACCATTGATTACAAACCTGAGGGTAGAGCCTCGATTCGTAGATTCCTGAAAGAAGGGAAAGAAATTGGGCTTATCGATCCACAATTTTCAGAAGACTCAATGCAGTTTATTGGTGCTACTGAAGAATAGGTGTTCGAATGAGCGTTAAACCAGATGTCAGTGAATATGGCTCTGTCGATCCTGCTCCTGCATCTTTTGACGATAACTTCGAGGATATGAAAACTCTCCTACTTGATGACTCAGCACGTATGTTTGAACGCATGAGGGTTGTGTTTAAATTCCGCAATATTCGTAACATCGAATCTTGCCTTGCTCTCTGTGAGGCCTTTTCTAGTGAAAGTGCTTTGTTACGTCACGAATTGGCATATGTTTTGGGCCAGATGCAAATGGATGAAGCACTCCCAACACTCATTGAACGATTGTGTGATGAAGAAGAACATGTCATGGTTCGGCATGAAGCTGCAGAGGCTCTCGGTGCCATTGGGAACTTAACTGCTAAACCCGTTTTAGAGGCCTTCATAAATGACCCACTTATTGAAGTTAGTGAATCCTGTGAAGTTGCACTTGACCTCCTAGATTGGGTTACTAAAAGTACACTATCTGAAGATTGATTCAATCACGACATTTTAGAACCTTAACTAACAGGACCAAATGGTGAGGACATGCCACACGAACACGTAAAATTAGCTCAGGCACCTAATGGCGAGATTGGCCCAAGGTGCCATGACTGTGACATGCGCTTGACATTTGGGTCCTCAATGGTCCACAACGAACATTACTACTGCTGGGACCACTATGTCGAGAAGACTGGTGCAGATTCTGTCACAGAAGTAAGTTCCACTGAGCAGAAATTCTACATTAAGAAATAGATTGGGTTTCGTTCAATAACTGTCACCTGTTGGTGAGATTATGGCTTCTCAAGGATGGGCACGTTTCGCGCATCGTTTTGGGCGTTATTATCAGACTTCCCAATTTTGGCGTCCTCCACGCATGCCTATGAGAGAATGGATGTTTATTCCATTCGGCGGCGCACCGCCTCTGAGACACCGTGCTTTCAGAGGGGAAAGTGAGTTGCGGCAATTCCTATCTGAAAGGGCAATGCATTCTTGTTTCTATTCTACAGCTTATTGGAACAAACCTTACGAAATGAAAATGGACGCAAAAGAATGGCAAGGTGCAGATTTAATATTTGATTTAGATGGCGATCACTTACCAGGTGTTACTGATCGTGACTTCCCCGGTATGCTTGATGTCATCCGTGACCAAGCACATTCTCTTTGGAACGATTTTTTAGAACCAGAATTTGGTTTCAAGAGAGAATTTCTGCAAGTCACGTTTTCAGGCCACAGAGGGTTTCACCTTCACTATCGTGATCCTTCGCTCTTCCACCTGGATTCAGAAGCCAGAAGGGAGTTGGTATCACACATCCGTGGCGAAGGAGTTGATGTATCAGGCGGGCTTGCGCAGTATAATGATGCCAATTCAAAAGGATGGTCAAAAAGAATCCGTGGACAGATCCCCACTCTCATAGGGAAACTAACTGATATAGCAAATGAAACCGATGATTCTAAATCCATACTCAAAACCTTACATTTGGAGCTTAAAGAACAATTGCGTCGAGAAGGAAAGCCCGGCCGAGGTGTCGCTTCGATTGAAAAATTAGCGAATTTATTTGTTCATGAAGATCGCTTACAGAGAGTACTTGATGGGAAGTTTGCAGCATTGGGTAAGTCACAAGGATTATTTTTGGACTTGGTTAAATCCGATGCGTCAATTGTATTAGGTGCTGCTGGAGAAACAGATGAAGTTGTTACGATTGACGTTCGAAGACAGATTCGTTGGCCAACATCGCTTCACGGAAAGACTGGAATGCGCGTAACTGAATTTGAACTGGAACGACTTGATCCAGATCGGTCTAATCCGTTTGATGCGTTGAATGAAGCTTTTGTATTTGGAATGGATAAAAATCTCAAAGTTCAAATCACTGTTGAAGACGCCATTGTTCGTTTTGGAAATCAAACGCATGATGTAAAACAAGGAGACATATTAGATGTTTCAGAGTCATCGGCTACATTTTTGTGTCTAAAAGGCTGGGGCTCCCTCGTTTAATAGCCTCTAAAAATCGTGTGTTTTTGATATCCTTTTTGTGGGAAGGTTCAAGGGCAGTATCATCTCCAAGGAATTTAGAGGTGAGCCGATGCGCCGGAAGAAAAAGAACAAATCACAAAATGTTCCAGCTACACCTCTCCCTCCTTTGCCAGGTATGCCATTGCCTCCTCCTACCGGAGGACAACCCTTGCCAGGCATGCCTTTGCCCCCAATGCCGACTGCTTCTGAAGCGTTGCCTCCAGCACCTATGCCTGCTCCAGAACCACTTCCTCAGGAAACTCTCGAAGCGCCTCCATTGCCAATACCTGCTTCTGTGCCAGCACCACAAACCACTCCAGAAAAGAGTACAAATGAATACAGCGAGCTTTGGGCTAAAAGATCAGCAAAGCCGTTGCCACAAATCTACGGAGCCATTGACAGACTTGGTTCTGGTGAAACTGGCTCACTTCTCGATAGGTACTCTGACCGCTTTGGACATTCACTCGATAGAGATATCATCGTTCTAAGGAAAAAGGAACGTGAAGAAGCGCTCAATGAAATCCGAGCCGAACCCGTTGTCGAAT
>JABIYX010000018.1 GCA_018666575.1 Methanobacteriota archaeon
GCAAGATCTTACAACAACATGGGGTATTTGTACCGCAGAAAGAATGACAAAAGCAAGGCGTTAGCCGCATATTCGGAAGTAGAAGCAATTCTATCAAATGATCAATCCCTCCTTGGAGCGCAAATCATTCTTGGCAGAGCCTTGCTCGATTTGGGAGAAGTTGACCGTGCGAGAAAGCATGCATTTGAAGCATTTGAGAGAACTGACGAGGGTGATGACCTTCTTCTACACGCCCGTGCTCAAGCCCTTCTGGGTCGTTATCATGCGAAGATGAATGATTCAGAAACCTCACTGCATCATTATTCTGAATCATTAAATGTCATGTCTGATGCCGGCGACCCTGTTTCTTTAGTTGAAATTACAATTTTACTTGGAGAGGTTCTCGAAGACAGCGGGCGAAGTGAAGATGCTCTGGAGCGATATCGAGAGGCTCTCATTATTGCAGAAGCCAATGACTTGAGAATGCAAATTGGTGAATTACTTTCAAAACTTGGTGGCGTTGCTCCAGATCGGCAACGTCGAATGGAGTATTTGCAACGTGCGTTGGCTGTCTTCCGTGAATTAGGTGCTAGAACACGTATGCGAGAAGTACAGGCTCAAGTTCATGCTGCTGTTATGGGCCGCTAGAACATTGGACGGTCCAATTCCAGAGTGATTGTTCCTTCATGATGGACCACCCAGATGTACTCGACGCCAGCAAGTTCGACCATACCAGAGTGCGGTGCTCCACCTGTGCCAGAGAGTGAACGTTCAGTGTCAAGTTCCCCCCCTCCGTCATACAAAATCAACCTGGTATCAGTTAGTTCGAGGGTAAATTGAGATTCATCAGCTTCAGTTGCTCGCCAGTAAACTCGCTCTGCATATGATGTATTGTCGATTCGACTTGCAGTATCAGTTCGCTCAATTGCAGAAGCAAGATCGTTCATGTTTGCATCGATTGCTTCCTCGTTCCATCGTTCACGAGTTGCAGTTTCGATATCATAAATCCAAAGACTGAACATAGTGAGGAGTAATACTCCCAATAAAAATGTGAATACATATCCAAGTTCAGTTGCTGCTGCTTCAGTTCTGCGTTGAATCTGTGATTGTCTCAAGCAATCACCTCCGCTACATAGGCGTCAAGGGATGAAATCTGCAGAGAGAATTGAATGGGCTCTCCTGCAGTATGCCAAATTGCTTCTGAAGTCCCGTAACCTGGATCTGGAACCCAACCCACATAATCGGTTAACAAGTCAAGTCGACCAGGATATATTGTCCAATCAAGACTTGATTCTAGGCCATCTGTTGATGCGAGAGCAATCGCTTCACCATAGGGGTCTGCCCATCCTCTACGAACCTCATAGGCGATGTCACTTGCAAGGCTTGTTCTCTTTGAGAGTGTTACCTCCATCAAGAGTTTTCCACTTCCAACTGCAGAGTCAGAGGTTGGGTGGAGCGATGGAATCGTTGCTGCAAAACGAGGGCCTGGACCTCCACGATCTGATGGAGATACAATCACGGTGGGATTATATTCGGGATGATTTGTCACAACAGCCCCTCCAGTCATAGCAACTTCCATTCCTGTTATCGATGATTCAAAGGCGTAGGTGAATCGAGAAATTTGCATAATCCAAGCACTGCCTATTGGTGTATATGGCTCCTCAATGACCATGCCATACATTTCCATGTGGACACTCGCAGGATAGGCCCCTGTTTGCCATGCTGTTTGCATGTCGATGATACTACGTCCACCCATACTTTCCCAAGGCATCTTCAAATCTACCCATCCAGAAGCGGTAACACCAACCTCAACACATCTTCTTTCACCATCATGCATGGCTTGAATCAAACCATTCGTTCCATTTGTGGCAGTGATGTACATGCCGTATCCTTCGGTTGTGTTGAGGTACACGTTCTCATTGTCAAGAGTCATTTCAATTGTAGTGTCTTGATTAAGAAGAGTGTTATTTGTTGCTAAGTTTGAGGCATTGAAAAGGGTCTGATGTCCGTTGGCTCGAAGTTCAAGATCGAGGTTCTCTGTTGTAATGACGTGGAATTTCTTACCAGATTCCATGCCTGTATCAACTGCGCCGAGATGGAACGCACCGTTCGCTTCAGAGTCGCTCTGCCATTGAATTCCTACAGGCAAATCAGATGATATTGAAGCGGCTCCATCGATTCCAGATGGGGGCCATTGAACCTGGCCAGAACTCATCCCTGGAAGAGTGATGCCATTCCCTCTCCATGTAGCAGTAGCAGGTGCAATGTTTGGATTTGTTAGAACAATGTGTCCCGGTTGAGATGGCGGTATGAATGATGTGCCGTGGAGGGTACCTGTCGTACTCTTCCAAGCGGTTGCTCCTTCTAATCCATTTAATGAGAGCATAAGTTGTGCATCTGCGGTTGTTGTGAGGTGAATAACTTGAGGGGAGTCTAATGTCAAAGACTTTGACCAAGATGTTTCAACATTGATCAATTCTGACGGAACTGCAACTTCAGTAAAAGAACCGAATTCTCCGTTCCCGTTTACCATGATGAGTTCATCTGAAACAATGTTCAATTCCACTGTTCCTTGAGGCAAAGGTAAAGCCCATGAACGACCCTTTCCGTTTGCACCTGCGTCACTTGCATGTATTTCAGTCGAGCCAGTGTTGTTTTTCATCCAGTATACTTCAAGTTCCTGAGTGGATACAATTTTGAAATCATCTCCATTAAGATCCCACTGCGTGACGTCATCCACAAATAATTTCGCTGTTTGAACAACAACTTGACCTTGCAGCAAATCGATCTCAATCGGTCCTAGTGGGAAACTTAGTCCCGGCTTGGTTGTGAGTATCACGGTGTTGGCCCATGATGGTGCTGTGTAATGGAACGGCCGGTCAGGGCCGAGACGCATGTCTGAGAAACAGACAGAAGTGGTTGTCGATTCAGGGTGACGCAATTGGAGTTCATCATCAAAGTCGATCACGTTTCGAATTCTAAAGGAATGATCTTCTTCCCATGTTGACGAATACCACATCCCAGTACGCACCGCATCCCACTCGAGGGATCCGTCGACAGGGACAAATTCTTGTGTCACCATGTCACCTGGCATGCCTTGTTCTGCTAAGGTGGTTGTTTGTTGGTTGAATTGTGTCATCTGAGCCGCCATATCATGACGCTCAATACTTCCTTCTAATTCCTCGATCACCGGTATCATTGTAACCATCATGATGCTGATGATTGAGAGGACTCCTCCAAACAAAAGGACTGTAGCGATTGCGGCGGAGACCGCTTCTTCGTTACGCTGTAATTCGTTCACCCGTTCACCACCATCCGGCGAACGTCGATTTCTAAGGAGAGGGCTAAGTCTTGTGTTTCAACTGTGAATCCATCAATTCCACTTGCTCTTTGATACGGTGAAATACCAACGAATTCATCAAGTGTACCCGATGCTCGGTTGAGAGTATAATCTGTGAGCCAAATTTCGTGATACTGAGGGTCGACAATGGAATGGAGGGTGTTTTTCACAACGACTCTCAAATTGTATGCCTCTCCAGTGAAAAGCTGAATTGGGCCTGTTGATTCAACCTTGAATCCAACATTGGGCCCGTTGCCTAAAGACTCGCTGAGTTGAACATCGGTAAGGACCATCGAGAGTCGTGTTGTGCCATCGACAAGCGTGTCTAGGCGAAGACGAGGTGCTTTTTCTATTTCCCAAGATGTGCTTGGATCTTTGGAGATACGGGCATCGTTAATCAATACGATCTGGTTGAGTCCGCCATCAATATTGGTGCTAATACTCAGACCTGATAACACAAAGCGAGCCCATCGATGAACGTGAGTACCGCCTTCGTTGTACATGTCTACGATAAGGTGGGAGTCGCTGGTCAAATTATGTTCAATGACAGTAAACTCAAAACTAGATTGAACGTCAAAGGTAATTGAATTCGTAGGGTTTGTAATCACAACTGAAGTAACGGATTCATTGATCGATAAGAAACGGATTGAACTGCTGTTTATTTCTTCTACCTGAACCACTTCATAGGGTGTTAAATCAGCTGATAGCACCCATTCCTCAACCAATTGAACTGGATTGATTGAAGAGGCTTGCAATGAAAGTGCTTGGCGAGTTCCGGTGCCATTAGGGGCATCTCCTACGACGTCAAGTCGGTCTTCAATACGGTCTGCGATGTTGTTCGCACTGTTCCAGTTTGTATTGTCGTGAAAGGCTACAAGGTATGGGTTCAGGAATACGAATACGCCACCCATGATGCTAACGACCATTGCCAACATCATGATGACGCCGAGAATTTCACTCACTGCTTTTTCTTCATCATTTCGCTCTCGTCGCTGCATCCATTCCCCCCCTCTTGTCACTTGAGCATCTCGCCTGCATTTAGGGATTGACCTGCTGTTTATTGATTCATAGCAATTCCCTTGCTATTCTTTGGATTGCGTTTGTTGCAAAACCATCTCCATCTCGACGGCCTATGAAATGCGAAAAGTGAGGCCCATCTTGTGCAGAGATGTTTATGTCGCCTTCAAACACCTCATCAATTTCAAACAGAACAGTGGACTCTGCTAGATGTGGTGCATTATTCATTTCCGAAAGGTGTGTTAGGGTAATGCTCCTTGTTTGATCAGTACACACCTCTTTCAAGAATTGGCCTGTTTGTTCATTGGACAAGTGCCCTCCTCTTCCAGAAATTCGATCTTTCAATGAACGGGGGTACGGTCCATTGAGTAATCTATTGGAATCATAGTTCGCTTCTACAGCTATGTGCTGGCAGCCATGAACATGATGAACAAGTTCATCAGTCCAAGAACCGAGATCTGTGATAATCGCTGTTCTTTCTCCTCCATGGCTGGCTACAAAGGCCACATTTTCTGCACCCGAATGAGGAACGGGGACGGGGAGTAACGATGTGCCGTGGGAGAATTGCAGCACATCAAGGGATTCGAAATGATGCGTGAATTCTGGTAACAATCCGAGTTCTTGGGATGTACGATGATTCGCATGAACCGGGACTCCCCAGCGCTTCTGTGCGATGAGTGCACCGCCCCCATGGTCACCGTGGTGATGGGTTATGACGATGGCTTCCAAATCATTCGGACTAACGTCGAGAAGTTTCAATCGCTTTTCTAATTGCACGCCACTGAACCCTTGATCGACAAGGATGTGGGATGATTCAGTACTTAGAAGAGTGGCATTGCCACGACTTCCAGTGCCAAGGTGCGTAATTGACAGACCCATCCCAATCAATTTCATGGGATAGCAGGCGGATATTGAATACACCGATTGATTTGTTCCAAAAGTACACATTTCAGAACAGAAGAAATCGCTTCACTGTATGAACAACGCTCCATCATTCCTATAAGCATGGAGAAGAGGACAAATAATGCGGCGTTAGTCGCTTAGGTGTTTTTTTGCGACGAAGTCAGACAACCTTACTCTCCACTCTCGCAGTAATCGCAGGGCTCCTCTTCATGTCTCAGTTCCCTACGATTTCTCCTGTTTCCAATATTTACCCCGATGACACGACTGGTGAAAAACCACCCACTACGGACACCGACGGAGACGGGATTCCCGATGTGCATGAGAATATTTTCGAAGAATGGTTGAACTTCAGCGCAGTTGATGGTAGATTCATTTCTATGGAAGGGATGGATAAAGACGATGCTTCTGATGCTAATTTTGATACAGACCGAGATGGTCTGAATAATACTGAAGAATACTGTTGGCCATATCCTGCAAACTGTAACGATCCTGGTTTCTCCAGAGGCTTAACAGGACTTTTGGATGAAAACGGTGATCGGTTGTATCTTGACCCACGTGTATCCGATACTGATGGTGATGGAATGCCCGATGGATTCGAAGCTGCTATGTGTGCTCGAGCCGGTGGTTTTGATATTGTCACACTTAGATACATTTGTCCATATTTTGATCCTCTCAACGGCAGCGATTTGACAGATGACCCTGATGAAGATGGTTTTGACGTGAACAGGGACGGATTTATTTCAGTTGCAGAACAGTACACCTCTCCAGAAGAATATCGCTATGGTTCACCAAGCAATTTCACCACTGAACTAGATGGGCTATGGTGCGCTGCAACCCTCCCTCAAGGAGCAGTCATAACACAATGGCCGTACATTAACACTGGAATCAATGCCTCCTTCCAGAACATTCTTCCAGCGTGTACGACCAATGCAACATCTGTTGGCGGCGAAGACCTATGGCTTGGAACCGACCCTCTACTCGAGGATTCTGACAGATACAGTTGGGATGGGTTTTCTGTTCGCCCCCTCTATCCTTCGTTTGGAGATGGTATGCCTGATGGATGGGAAGTACACTTCGGTCTCGATCCATTAAATCGTTCCAATGCTCTTCTTGATATTGATCTCGATGGGTGGGACGTAAATCGTGATGGTGTGGTTTCTGTTGATGTTAGCCGCACGGAAACTGCGTTAGCGTTGGGGGAGTCATTGTCGAATCTTGAAGAATTTTACATACACAATGACGAAGGGAACACGGTAATGTCTGGATTGAAAGAAGTTCAGATTGGGTTGAATGATTCTTCTTACTTTAGCTATCCACTCACGTTCAATGCAGTCGAAGACAGCATGGCCATAATGCACCATGATGTGCGAAGTATTCTCGTAGAGGATTCAACCACATACGTTCTCACACGATACGGGATGACTGTACTTGATTATGAACTTGGGATAACTCAAGATTACTGGTTCCCTCAAGGTTTTACAGGCTATGAAGCAATCTTTGTTGAATCTGATTCTGGCCCCCACTCCTTGGCCATTGCAACTTCCCATGGAATGCATGTTGCAGCGATTCAAGTTGATGGATTTTTGGAGCCGATTGACTCTTGGTCGTCAAGTGAGGCTATCCCTCTTTTCGCATTGGCACAACTTGCTATTGATGGGTCCTCCCAGCAAATTATTGCTCTTGGGGCGAATGGAGACGGAGCTGTATACGAAGTGACTACAGGTGGTTTGATTTCACAAACGTTCGATCTTGGAATTAATCTCAAGGCAAGCCTTTCAGAATCCCAGGTTACCGTTACCGAGCTTACCCATGGAACCGTTCCAGGCGGCGGACTTGTGCTTTATGTCGGAACCGAGCGTGGTTTGATGACTCTTGAATCTGCAACGGGAAGAGATGAGGCGACACCTTCGTGGAGATTCTTTTTCGATCCTAATCCTTCATTGATTCCTAACCGTATCGATGATCTTCGTACACTAAACCTCGGTGCTAGCGGCAATCCTGCTGAAGTTCAAGCGTTGTACCTTGACGGGCCAAATGAACAAAATCCTACTGTCTTGTGGATTGGAACTCCTTCAGGTTTGCATCGACTCAATTTAGAAATCAATGACATGACTTTTGGTGGACTGCTTGAACATCCTGGCGGAGATGCTGATGAACTTTCGAAAACCAATAATATCCATTCAATTCTTCCAACTGGAGATGAAATCATCGTAGGTTCATCCGCAGGACTATGGATTCTTGCTGGAAATCATCTCGATGTGTATGGTCTTCAGACGCAATCCAAACTTCCAGGCGAACTTGCTGCTCTTGCTACACTCGAAAAGAATGGTGAGACATACATACTCGCAGGGGCTGCTCCTGGTCGCTATGCTAACCTCGAATTGATCGATCCAGGGGCAAATGATTCCGATAGTGATGGTATTCCAGATGGATGGGAAATTGCCTACGGCTTAGATCCAACGGATCCATGGGATGCCTTGTTGGATGGAGACGTTGATGGTCTTGATTTAAATCAAGATGGTTCCCTTGACAGATTATGGACCAATCTTGAAGAGTATCGTTTCATCGCTCGTTCTGAAGATGGCTACAACTCGACGCTTCCAAACCAAAGTGACTCAGACCTCGACGGTCTGCTCGATGGTTCAGAATACTTCGGTTATTTCCTTGAAGAGACTAATTTTGACTGCTATTACAACCCTCAATTAATCTACAGTTGTGATGAAACACTTGGTGAGCAAGCTCGAACACTCTACACTGCCTCTAATGCTCTTGATATCGGTACAGACCCAACTGTTTTGGATACCGATGGCGATGGTATGCCAGATGGTTGGGAGATTGAACATCGTCGCTGGATTGGAAATTCTTACAATGGGGGCAACAATTGGTCACTCGACCCAACTCGATCTGAGGATGCAGGTTGGGATGCAGATCAAGATGGTCTTGCTAACGTTTGTGAATATCAATGGTCATTAGTCCGCCTTGCAGGACTGGCAGGAGATCTCTTTGAAGACTATGGTGAAAGTCCTGAATCAGTAGCAACATGGTCAATTCCAGATCCCAATCTCTACGACTCAGACGGTGATAGTTTACCAGATGGTTGGGAAGCAGACAGTCAATGTACATGGTCTCCGCTCCGTGTGGGCGTAAACCCAATGAACGGTTCGGACGCTTTTGAGAACCCAGACGGTGACGGTTACGACGTCAATAAGAATGGTATTTTGGAACCGAGTGAGATGTTTGTGAACTATCTTGAGTATCATATCTCAACCGACCTGTTTTTGAATAATCAAACGCTCTCTGGAATCGAATTACCAAACGGTTTCCAAACAGACTTGTTCAACAACATCAGTGATCTTGGCCTCCCAGAAGCAAACTTTGCAGAACGAGCGAGTGGTGCAATCCTTGCAGCACAAATCGCTCTTGAAAAGGGTTCATGCGACCCATTTAAGGCTGATACTGACGAAGACGGTATGCCAGACGGGTGGGAGATTTGGTTTGCTCGTTGGAACGTACTCGATGACGATTGGACCCTCAACCCAATCCAACCAAGTGACCGATGGCTCGATGCAGATGATGACGGAATGACAAATTGGGAAGAATATAACTTAATTGACTCCTCCCTTTCTGAAACAAATGCAAATCGTTCGTCTCCGCAGTGGTTTGTAACAACACTTGGTTCCGCATATGCCTTCCAGCAATGGCCTTCTGCTGCCACAACACAATCTTTTGGAGCATTCATCAGCGAAGACCAATACAACCTTACTGGCCCAACTGGTGATCCAAATAATGTCGATACTGACGGAGACGGCATCATTGATGGACTGGAACTCCTCTTTACTGCATGGAATCTCTCGGCTCAAACTTGGACGCTAAACCCAGTTGTTTCTGGAGATGGTACATTCGATAGTGATAATGATGGTTTGGTTGATTTGCAAGAGTTTGCACTAGCTACCTCAAACCCAGAAAACGGTATCTCAGCTCCAGTTGATGCACCTTTGATGCATCTTGATGGGGATGTTCAACAACCGACAAAGAAAGCACAACGTGTGTTCCAAATACTGATTTCAAAGGATTCTCGCGGCAAGCGCCTTCTCGACGATTTCAATGCTTGGCAGTCTGGAGAGCCTCCAAACGTATTCATATCCCTCTTGCTCGGAATGACCGATCCAACAAATCCAGATACAGATGACGACGGCATGTATGATGGATTTGAATACTGGTTCACATCATGGGATTTGGATGAAAATCGTTGGGGCTTAAATCCGCTCATTGAAACTGATGTGAACCTCGATTCTGATGACGATAGCTATGATTGTAACAGGGACGGAACCATCGACCTTGACGAACGTTTCTCGAACTTGCGGGAATGGGAATCACGTACATGGGGTAAATACCTCAATCGAAGTTCTGTACCTGCATCTGTTGGAATTGTAGACTTTGGTGAAGATGCTATGAATGCATACGCTGAGGAACAGGGCCTTACTCTACTTCAGGCACGACAATCCCTTATTGATGATTTCAAGGCCAAAGGGCCAGAATCGGTAAGCCGAATGAATATGATCAACACATACAATGAGAACAACTTCAATCGAACTCTTGTCGGTGTTGCGGACCCTACTCACCCTGATTCAGATTCAGATGGGATACCTGATGGCTGGGAATATTGTTACGCACTCTATGGCATGGATAATCCAACTACAGAGGACCATTGGGCTTCAAACCCATTGAATCCTTGGGATGTTAACTATGACGGAGATTCAGATGGGTGGTATGGCCGTACTGCTTTCGATGTACCTGCGACTCAAGGTGAATGGGAGCTGCGAACATTTACGCCTTCTTCTCAAGTCATACAACCAGGTATCGGCTCTCTTCCGTTTACAAATTGGATGGAATGGGATAACGAAACTCGGCCTGACCTCAATGATAGCGATGGTGATTCAGAAGCGTATGTGACAACACTTAGCAATGGTCAGGTAATTGAACACTACAAAGATTTCAACCTTACAGACGGTCGTGAGGTCTTCAAATACGGTACTAATCCAGACGATAATGATACTGACGGCGATATGATCCCTGATTGGTACGAATACGCCAAGGCATGGAATGAAACGAATGATAACTATTCGTCATATCTTCAAATAAGAGTTGTCTGGATCGATCCTGCTACTGGTGGAGCGTGTGATACATCGACGAATTCTTGCCTCCCTCTATCTCTTGATGCAGGAACATTGCAACGGCCAGATCTTGATTTCACATGGTTTACGATGGATCCGCGTGATGCAGTTGATGCGAACTTTGATCCAGACCAAGACGGGAATTGGGATTGTTCCGGAGCTGGATGCGCATACGAACCTTACACGAATTTCCAAGAGTATTTTGCAATTACCACAGAGTCTCTTTCTAGCCCGAATGCAGTCCGATTATCTGGTTTAACATTCGAAGGTCAAATTGTCCAGGAAGGTTGGCAACTTCGTTCGGTTTTGCTTGGTGTAGGCCAATGGGACGAAGGAGTGAGAAATTACCTCAAGATGGATAAATCTCAGAGCAATGATTTCAGATATGCATATCTTGTTGATGACAATGACGTTGAATTCCTTGTTCAGGATTCTACGAATCATGTTGTTCATTGTGCAGGAAACCTGACGGATTCTTGGGAGATCTATTACACAGGGGCACCGAACACAGCTCCAGTACGTTCCGTAGGAGAGCACGAGTATGGTTGGTACCTTTTGGATTACAATAATGATCACGTTGCAGAAGGAACCGACCCTATGAAATGGGATACGGATGGTGATTGGATGGTGGACTGGTTCGAAGTTAATGACGACGAACAGGACGGAAGCCGGGGTGAAAGTTCCCCAATCCGGTATGATTCACGTCAAACAACTTAGTGACACGGAATGGAACGCTTGATAATCTTCCAAGTTCTGCATGTAACCGATGAGTGCGAACTTTGTCTCCCGGCGAACCGTAGCGGCCCTGCTTCTTTCTCTATTTATGGGGATGAGCATGTCTCCATTCAGTGAACTCTGGATTGAAAATGCTGAAGCTGCTGAAGTGTCACGTCACACATACGAATTTAGTGATGGTACCACGGAATATATCGCTCTCTATCAAGGTGGTAATGCGGATAGTGGAGCGAAAATTTCTCTTCCAAAAGGTGCTGAAGTAACCGACGTGCAAATGACACTTTCAGGGGCATCTGCCACGGGTTGGTCATCAATTCCAACAACAACTCGGGATCATTGGGTTGCTGGAGAAGCATCCAATACGGACAATAAGAGCTCAGACCTGACCCTGGCTATGGCAAATGTTAGTCAATCATTCAATCCACACAGCATGGATGAAGATACCAATCCATCAAGCACTGCTTGGTTAGATAACGGTACCTATGCAGTTCGACAACCTCACACATCAAACTCCACTGATGCTCTCTTTTCTCAACAGCGCAAGTTGACGCCTAACTCCTTGAACGCACAAGGGCAAGGCGCTGTTCTTCGTCATCACGATTGGTTGTATCTTTCAACATGGTCTTCTACTTCATTCCACAACATTGTCCACCGGTTGTATCCTAACAACGGTACGCGAGAGAGCATCATTACGCTAGATCAAAATGGATGCACCCTCCCTTCAAAGCACTCCTCCTCCTATTATGGCCAATACGGTTTTAGAGATTGGGTCGTAACCGATGATGAACGACTCTTTGCTGTTCTATCAGGGTACAAATACATCCACAGTTCAACAGCTAATACGCTTTATCACCGTGTTCTAGAGTTTGATATTTCCAATGAAAATGAATGGACCTGCATAAATTCATACCAACCGCAAGGTAATGGAGATTATACTGGAATCACCTATGATCCTGTTGAAGATAAAATTTGGATTTTACACAACCAAAATCGGCGAATACAATCCTATGAACTCGACGATAGCGGGAATCTTGAACGTAGTGATGAGCACTTTACCTTCCAAACTTCCACCTCTTCAATATGGCAGTGTGGTGTAAGCAATCAACAAGCACGTGGTTTGGAAATGAATGAAACACATTTCTTCATGCGATGTCAAGACGGTCAATATTACAATGACAGAGATCAACTCGAAGCATGGGGCCGTTCTGGAACTGCAACTGCTTTGATTCCTGAGAACTCTGTTCGAAGTATCTCCTCTCTTGGCTATGGCCTCTTTTACGATGGGCAGCGATTCTTAACTGTGGATTCAGGATATTCCACATGGTCTAGTACACCTTCATATCACGAATTTGGTACGAGTTGGACATACAAAACTACGCCTGCGCCAGGGACAACCACATGGCTTGGACCTGTTATCGACACCCCCGAAGACGTTTTGTCAGTGAATATGGAAACTCTATGGTCAGCTGCTTCAATTGGTGACCGTGTTGACTATTGGGTTTCTGCAGACAATGGTACTCATTGGGTTGCTGTCGAATCCAATACAACAGTTCATTTCCAGCATCCTGGAACAGAACTCGTTTGGAAAGCAACACTTATTGGTTCAACCGCAGTTTCATGGTGGGTCGATTTAGAATACTCGACTGAATATGAAACAAGCGGGACGTGGATTTCTCCTCCGAAGCCTACTGGGACGAAGGTTGGCAAAGTCCGTCCTCAATGGACAGCCTCTCAAACTCCAGTAACGTCCATCACCGTTCAAGTTTCAAATGACGATGGAACCACATGGCAATCTGCAGAGAACATGGTGGAGACAAGTTTCTCAACGGATGGAGCAGGTAACATACTGCGCTATGCCGTATCAATGACGACAACAGATCCTTACATTACACCTGTTTTAGACAATCTAGAACTTTTCTACGAGGAAGGTTATCCTGACAAACCAAAAATTGACGTTGGATACGATGGCGTCTTCGATTGGAAGAGTATTCTTTTCCTCAATGAATCCTCAATCGATGTAAGCGATGATTCGGTTGTTGGCGTGGATGTTGAATTCCAACCTACGCTTGTTGATGCGTTCAATGATTTCATACCAGACAACGGTGATGGGTTTGTCGAAGTACCACTTGCAATTAAAGCTCAAACTTCTGGGCGTGTGAAAATTACAAACATCGATGTGTCCTACAAGATGAATACACATGCAATCAATGCAGTTTTCGAAGGTGCCATGGCTGCACCTGACGGGATTGCACGAAATATGATCATCAAAGTAGCACACGGTGATGAGGTAAATTACGTGACTGAAGTAATTGCTGAACTCAACAATTCAAATGGTCAAAACCCATCTTTCAAATGGGCTCAAGGCGACACTTGTTCAACTCTGGATGACGCTGATGGAATCGTACATTTTGATGTCTCAAATTGTTCATCTTCAATTGATAATAATGATGTTCGAACCATTCGAATCCCAGTTACTGTTGACTGGTCTTGGGATGATGAACAATCAACTGAGGCTATTTTGACAGTCAAAGATTCCTTTGGTACAGCGGTTAATAAATGGGATACAGAGAACATGAAACTTCGTGTTGAAAACGATATCCAACTCGATGGATTACAAGTCTTCGACGAAGATGGGCGGCAATTGTTTACTCAAGATTGGGTGCGTGGAGGGCAAAATATTTCCTTCCTTGGATTAATCCATTTTGAATCCTCTCAACTTTCACCATTGGCAGGCGAGTTTGAACTCCGTGTCCTTGGACAAAATGTGACTTTCGATGGTGATGCGATCGGACAACCAGTCATTCTTGCTCAGGAATCGAATCCAAGTTTTGGGTCTTACAATTTGACCTTTGAATCACCAATTGAATCTGCACCGGGCGGGATGATTTTCTATGTTCAAGCCGTTAATCTTCCAAATGGATCCGATTACTCAAATCCTGGATACAACACGATCCGTCTGATTCTTGATGGAAATTCTCCTTTGGTTGTTGGCACAACTCCGTTTGATGGACAAGAGCGCCATATTGGACCTCCTGCTCCTGGTGGGCAGAGTGTTACAGTTAACATTCAAGACAGCGTTGACCCTCCAACACAAATAACGCTCCATTACTGGATTGGATGTAAATCAACAGTTTCTTTGGGTTGCCATGATTTCAACTTTGATGGATTGCCCCAAGAAGATGAATACACAGAGAAGACGTTTTCATCTCCTGAAACCATCGCTGGTGGGCTGAATATTTTTAACGGTCTCATTGATGATTCAATGTTAACACATGGTCAACAAGTTTCATTCTTCGTCACTGGTAAGGATGGGCAAAATAACCAGGTTGCTATGGGAGGCGGTCCTGTCTGCCCACCTTCTCCTCAAATCTGTGGCTACGCTCCAGGCCAAGTAATGCCTAGTTGGGATGCAGACCTGGCCACTTACAAAATACGTCAAGAATTCGAACCTGAAGTCGATTTGACCAATTCAAGTATTGTTGGTCATGATGATGAAGATCCACTCCATCCTGGTATTATGTACACTGCACAAGTTGTTCTTTCAGATCGCAACGGCTGGGACGATATTCAATTTGTTCAATTTGCATTAGGACAAGACATCAGCGATGACGACACATCAATCTTCATCCAACTCCAAGAAGATGAAAATGGAATGCCAAAGGCTCACCTTGAATCAGGTGGTGAATTCATTGCTGTATCGAATTTGTACTCAGAAATCTCGACCTTTGAAGGAAACGCAAGTCAACTATTGATACGTGCGAGATTCCAATTGACTTGGTCTTTCCCTGAATCCTTTGATACCAATGGAGAGACACTTTTCGTTCCTGTGCTACGCGTTACCGATAAACCGTGTAATGACGGTGAAGAAACGCCTTGTTTCACTCAAATTTCAGGTCTCGGCAATGACGCCTGGAGTCTTGATAATGATTTCAGATTTGATACTGAAGCAGGGCACATCAAAGCAGTAGAACTCCGTGATGGAACCAACCATTACAACGATGAAGTCGAAGAAACTCTGATTGGGTCCGGACAGGCTTTACGTGTTTCAGGACGTGTTTTGTTTAGTGAAGACGAGACTCCAGCACCTCCTGGTGCATTCGATGTAGTCTTTGGAGACTTCGACCATTCATGGAAGACTTCGCCCCGTTCGAATGGTGAATTTAGTCTCGATCTCTTGGTGCCTCCTGTGAATAGTGGTCATCTTGACCTTCGATTACAACTTGCTGATCTACCTGGGCTGGCCATGGATGAAACAGACCCATTGCCACGTGTTAGATTGGCTGTTGATAGTTCGAACCCGACAATTCAGACAGTCATGATAAACGAGGTTCCTGCAGGTTCACCGATATCCATCGGTGAAGCAGACTCTCTGCTTGTAATGCTTGAAACAGTTGATGATAACGGATTTGATTTCGATAGGCCAGCAGTTCTTCACTACAGAATACGTGCTGGTGAAGCTGAGATCTCGAGGGGAGCGTCCGCTCTTCCAGAAACCCTTCCATTCGGAGATCAATTCTTCTGGACTGGAAACATTGACCTCACCGACATGGGTGCTACAACGCTCTTACCATCGTATGTCGTTGATATCTGGGTTTCAGGTTCTGATGCGTCTGGAAATCCATTTGAAACTCTAAACAATAACATAGATGATCCATTTGCATCATGGCCTCTAGCTCTCCTTGGACCAAGTGTTTCGTTCGATAACGAAGGAACGTCGATCCAATGGAGTAATCCAAGCCCAGTGCAAGGTTCATCTTCTGAACTCGACATCATTGTCGCTAACGAAGGTGGTAAAGGTGAACTTTCGTTCATTCTCCAACGACTTGTTGAAGGTGGAAACTGGAACGCAGAATCCAACACAACAATTCCTGTTGCTGCAGGACTTAGTGCCTCCGTTTCCTTGCCTGTGATAGCAGAAGTCGCTCCTGGAGAATCACAAGAATACCGTTTACTTGTCACAGTTGATGGAGTCGAAATGGATCGAATGACCGTTGATCCATTGATTGTCAAGAAGGATACTGTTCGAGATGGTGATGCTTTAGCAGAGCAAGCTGGTGAGAGTCAGTTTGCAATCTTCATGTACATCGTTGCCATTGGTTCTCTATCCGCTTTCTTGTGGATGCTTGTCATGTATCGTAAGATGAAATACGGAGATGAGGAATTTGAATCTGATCAAACAGATGTTGTTGTCGAAGAGATGGAAATGAAGATTGTACCTCAAATTGCGATTCCTCCTGTTCCACAACCAATTCCACAGCCGACTGCAACAGTTCCAACACCGAATTCAGCGGGTGCAACTAATGGTGATGACAATCGCGGTATTGCCCCTCTCCCGCCAACTGGTTTGCCTGCTGGATGGACGCAAGAGCAGTGGAATCATTTCGGATGGCAATATGTCGATTCACTCACAAAGTGAGGCATTAGTATGTCAGAATCGGATGCCATGGTGACGCTGCAAGAGCGTATGGTGAATTTAATTGGACAACTCACAATGCCTGTAGTTGAAGTTGCTCTTGTTCTACAGCATCACATTCATGGAATGATGGCTTCATTAACGGAACATGCGACTCAAACTGGAGGGAAAATCAATCAGAGGGTTGCTAATGCTTGGCCAATCGTTTCTCCTGATGATAGCATCGACTCACAAATCTCATTTGACGTTGAGAAAGTTCTGAAAATTGTTGATCAAGATCGAATGGATATTTTGTCGACACTTATACGAGTTACACTTATCGAAACTGAAATGAATCTTATTGAAGGAATACTTGCTTTACGATCTTGGGAACAATTGGTTCGTCAGCAACTTGCAGATGCCAATGGGCCTGGCCAACTCTTCTCTCCAATCGATTTGCCAGAGGAATGGTGATTTAGTGATATTCAAAAATAACCTATGGTTGGGGATACTATGAGCAAACAATCAATGCTCGGCATTCTCCTAGCATCTCTCCTTGTGACCGTTCCCATGGCAGGGTGTATTGATGAGATCTCCGATGTGCTGAATGGAGAATCATGGGGTCAAGTTGGAGGTTTGACACTTGCTTGCTTACGCAGTGACACGTACTCGAAAATGGTTGTAGAAATTGATTATGCTCCAGGATATGCCCCAGAGAGTAGCACAGTTTCATTACTCAAGCAACGACTTGAACAGGTCTGCGATAAACCAGATGGTATTTCCATGAGCTTGAATGAATATACCTTTGATGAGACTTCTTCTTGGGACGCAAATTTAGTACGTACTGTTGGGCATGATACAATGGATGATTCTCCACTAAGCGGTTCTACTCTTCGATGGCATGTCATCATGCCGCAAGGGAGTTATTCAGACGATAGTGTCCTTGGAGTCGCAGTGGACGCTTCTACGATCGCATTGTTTGGTGATTCAATTGATGATGCTAATGGATTGTTCAATCGTCCATCATCAGAAGAAGTTGAAAACAGTGTTATGATTCATGAATTTGGCCACCTTCTTGGGCTTGTTAATCTCGTATACACGTCGCCAGCAGATCACGAGGATGCAGAACATCCGGGTCATTCCAATAACGAGGATTCAGTCATGTACTGGGCAGTAGAGTCTCAAAGCCTTGGGGCGTTTTTTTCTGGTGATTTGCCAAGTGAATTTGATTCTGATGATTTAGCAGATTTAGAAGGAATGAAGTCTGGTGAGATTTCAACCAGCGATCAATTATGGCGTCCTTAATTCTTCTTTGAATTCGACACAATAATCGTAGCATCTCTCCAGGCATCATAAATTGACCATAGCCAGAGCGGTATGTAGAGGACGATGGTAAGTGCTAATGGAATCTGGAGTAACGTCCAATCAAATGCTCTTCGATGCTTTCGATTGAAGTGTTGTCCGAGGAAGAGTCCAGGGATTGCTGCAAGTAGGGCTGCGAAGATAGGTCGAAATGCCCCCCACATGCCAACGCCAAGGAATATTTCTCTCCAAATCTCGCGAACCATGCGTAATGGTGCAAGTTTGGATTGAGTTGTTGAACTCATAGGCCTCATGCCTTGGAGGAAGCATTGGTTTGTGAATCTGTTGCCAACTTTGCATCATAATCAAGAACATTCGATGCTACGCCTAGCCATGCCGAGAGTCTTGCTTACAGGGTTCACTCCATTTGGAGATCATGTTGAGAACATCTCAGAAAAACTCGTCAACTCAATGCCAACGGTTCTTCCAATCAAGAATCCATTTGGACCAGGAGGCAGTGAAATCTCAGTTGAAAAGAAAATACTCTCTGTAGATGTTGCCGGATCGACTTGGACAAGTGAGGAACTTGAATCGAGGGAGTGGGATGCTATTCTCCATCTCGGTCTTTGCGGAGAATGTACAGAACCAAGAATTGAACTCCGTGCTCAAGATTCCTTGAACATGAAGATTCCTGATAATTCTGGCCGGCAAATTGCTCATACGGCCATAAGTGGGAGGGGGGATTTGAAGACTCCAGTTCAAGTTAAGCGATGGGACATCCCTTCTTGGAAAATTCGTCCAACACTTTCGAGTGATGCAGGAAGTTACATCTGTAACGAGACGTATTATCGAACCCTTAATGCCTTGCAAGTCTCTGAAGTCGATGTTCCATGTCTGTTTCTCCATCTTCCTGATTCGTCCCATCTTTCCGTCTCTGATGGAATTCAATTGATTCGCGATGTCATTTCCCACATGCTCTATCGGCCTTCAATCCAAGTGGCTGCAGGAGTATTTCATTCAGAAACGCAATTTTTGGCTATGCAACGGTCTGATTCTGAGCCAGGTTCTGGGAAATGGGAATTCCCAGGAGGCAGTGTGGAATCAAACGAATCTCCAGAAGAGGCTGTGATTCGTGAATTAAAGGAAGAATTGGGAGTTGCCTCTGAAATCAACAAAAAGTTAGGTCTTTGGTCGTTTACTTACCCATTCCTACATGTTGAATTACACGTGTTTCTCGTATCGACAGAAGATTCTCTGGATTCATTGACACTTTCAGTTCACAAATCGATGCAATGGGTTAACTCAGAAGATGCAAGTAGACTCGATTGGCTGGAAGCGGATCTCCCTATCGTCGAACATCTCCAAGGCTTAGGTTACTGATGCCAAGTGGACGCTTCTCCGTCTTGAAGCATAGCCAAATCGTCATTTAATTGGCGAGGGACCTCTTGACGACCATTGTGCCAAGTAACAGCCTCTATCCAATCTCCAAGCCCAGGACCCTCCAGATGTATAGTGATACATCCCCCTAGTGGGATTTCTTCGTATGTGAATGCGATTTTATTTGCAAAAGCTGCAAGTCTTGATATTGAAAATACGGTTGTATTTCCATCGAGTTTCTTAGCCATAGCATCCATTGCTGTGTCAAGTATCGCTTGTTGACGTATTTGCGAGAGGAAGGTCTCAAGGGATAAATTAAGACATTCGATACGAATATTTTGTTTGGAAGGAAAAGAATCATTTTCAATTGGGTCAAATGTCGCTTCTGGAAAGAGATTAATCACAGCTTCTGAGATTTTTGAACCATCATCTCCAGGTTTCAGAATGGTTGTTAACGTAGCCACGATACCTTCATCTCTGCCATTGTACGCTAATGGTTTGATGTCCATGCGTCAATGGATGCATAAACCGCTTTTCAACCTACTTCTAAGGTGAAGAGTCAAAACTACATCTTCGATGTCGGGGTATGGCGGCTGCAACTATCCCATGGTTAGCGACCGTTATTCCAGTTCTCAATGAGGAACATCATATCGAGAATTGTCTTTCTTCGTTGGTTTCCCAAACACTTGCTTCAAATGAGCACATGGTGGTGGTAGTTGATGGAGGTTCCACCGATTCAACCGTTGCTATAGTCAATGAAATGATCACGAAATCACAGGAAGTCAATGGCCCTGAAATTATTTTGCTGAACAATAAAGACCGTTTTGTTCCGCAAGCGAGGAATATGGCTCTCAATTTTCTCCCATCTGAAATAACTCACGTCCTTGAATATAACGGGCATATCAAATCTGAGCCAGACCATTTACTCCGTTTGAAATCTGAGTGGGGACGCATTGCTAAACGACATCCCTCCATGGCTGCCTTAGGATGTAAGGTGGTTGGCAGTTCTCAAAAGAATACAATCGTTGAATCCTTTATTGATGAAACCCTACAAAACCCTCTCGGTGGTGGGCCTGGCCAATTTTCAACGTTTACTAAAGAAGGTGAGACAAATACACCTGCCTTTGCTCTTCACTTACGGAGTGCTTTGGAGCAAGTTGGTGGATGGGATGAGCAGTTTATCACAAGCCAAGATAGTGACTTGAGTATGCGACTGATAAAAGAAGGATTTTCACTTTATCGAACGCCCGAAATCTCTGTAGAAATGCGTAGAAGAACATCGCTTAGTTCGTGGTATCTCATGAGCCACCGTTACGGTTTCTGGAGAACAAAAGTGTTGCTGAAGCATCCTTCAAGAATTGTCTTGAGGGAATTACTTCCTCTTCTAGGTGCCTTGTTTACGATAGGACTCTTTGTCGTCAATCCAGGTTTGGGAATTTTCCCATTACTGACTTATGGTTTGGTTCTCTTTTTGTCAGGTCTTTACTCTACAAGAAAAGGACTCCTACACCTCATCGGAGTTCCACTTTGCCTCTTCATTCTCCATATTGGTTTCACACTAGGTCTGTTAGATGGCTGTGTTCGAAAGGGACGAGCCCCTCGAGATCGATGAACAACGATAGAGAATACATAAGAAGCAACGTCCTGAGTTGATGATATGACGACAAGGAAATCGACGGCCGTTGGGTTGTTTCTTTTGCCCCTTTTTGTCATGGCAAGTCTACAAGTTGTTGTCGAACCATTAGGAGATATTCTTGCCCTCAGTTGGATTTATTTTTGCATCTGGTACGGCTTTGGTGCCTTTATTGGTTTTATTTTATTCAAACGTACACAGGTTACAAAAGATCATGAATATCGACGATTTGAAGTCATGAAAAAGATGAAAAATGTTTACGAAGCTGAAGCAAAGGGTGTCTGGGAGAAAGATGTTCAATTAAGTTCAGACGTCACTCTGGACAAAGATAAACTCAATTCAACAATAGGAACCTTCGACAGAGAGGCTCCAGAATTACAGGTGAAAGAGGACGAAGATTCCGAAGTCCGTCTACTAAGCGAACAAGGTTTTGTCCAAAAAGCATCAAATCGTTTGACAGGGAAATCCGACTTTGATGGAGAAGAAATCGACTCGACAGTAGGGTCTGTTCGAAAGAAAAGTTGGATGGACGGAGTAATCGACAGCATTTACGGCTTATTCGGCAGAGACGTTGAATCAGAGCGTGAGCAAAAGAGAATGCAACGACTGAACTCAAACGCTCAACAATCTCCTGTTCTTGCTCAACGCCCAGTTGCACCGATTCAAAAGGTCAAGGAATCTTCTGAGACGAAGTCCAATACCTTGGACACAATGACCTCCATGAGCGATGATGGTGGAGTAATAAGTTCAACAGATTCCAAGCACAAAGAGGTCCCTGCTCTGCAAACAGTCCCAAGTCAATCAATTGAATCAATGGCTATGCTCGGAACTGCTCAATCTCCTGTTCAATCTCCTGCTCAAATGCAATCTTCTATTACCGCCTCTGGATGTTCTGGTTGCGGGTTTACTAACCCTCCTGGGGAGCGTTATTGCCAATCTTGCGGAACGACTCTCTCGTCCTAAACACATCGTGGGGTTTTAGTGGGTGGTCGCAGCCCGTTAGGTTGGTGGCACTTTGAACGACAAGCGAGACTACTACGAAGTGCTTGACGTGGAGCGTTCTGCAACTGAGAAGGACCTCAAGAATTCATTCAGAAGGCTCGCACGAAAGTATCACCCTGATCGAAGCGAAGAAGAGGACGCTGAGAACAAATTCAAAGAAATTCAAGAAGCCTATGCAGTGCTTTCTGATTCAGAAAAGCGAGCGCATTACGATCGATTCGGACATGATTCGCCTGCAGGAAATCCCTTTGGAGGATTTTCTGGTGGTGGATTTAACATCAATCTTGAAGACCTCCTTGGAGGCGATTTCTTCTCTGGATTCTTTGGAGGCGGAGGAGGCGGCGGACGCAGGAGAGAACGAAGAGGTTCTGACATTCTCGTACGACATAGCATCGATATGGCAACAGTCATTTCTGGAAGCGATGAATCCATAGAACTTGATTTGCCAAGTGAATGTCTTGTTTGCAGCGGTACTGGTGCCAAAGGTGGAAGCACAACCACATGTAATTCATGCCAGGGGCAAGGAAGAGTGCGTGTTCGTCAACAAATTGGTCCATTCGTCAACGAAGTTGTTCAAGACTGTCGCGAGTGTTCCGGTGTTGGTTCAACAATCGACTCAAAGTGTGTAGACTGTTCTGGGCTTGGTCATAAAATTGAATCCAAGACCATTCGGTTTACTGTACCTCCTGGCTCAGAAGATGGGACTCGTCTTCGATTACGTGGACAAGGTCAGCCTGCTGAACGTGGTCAAGGAAAAAGCGGTGACCTCCTTGTTGAAATTGAGGTACTTACTCATCCATGGTTTGAACGAAATGGTTCAGATTTGATTATGTCACTTCCTCTTGGTTATCCAGACCTCGTTCTTGGGACTACGATTACCCTTGACCACATTGACGGCAAAAAATTGGATATTGTCATACCTGCAAAGTCATCTGCTGGCCACACACTTGAAATCAAGAAGCGTGGGTTGCCACGATTGAGACGAAGCGGCAGAGGGGATGTCATTGTTCTTCTCAAGTTGCATATGCCGAAATCAATTTCTAAAGCAGAGAAGAAACAGCTCAAAGCAATGGGAGAGGGCCTAAACCCAGAAGATCAATTGCAAACGATTCTTGATGATGCAGCAGATCGCCGTGTCAATGGTTGATTACTCCTCTTCAGAAGAGCGAGAAAGCGTTGTAGGTATTCGCATTCCCCTTGGTTTACCATCAACATGACCATTCAATTCAATATCAACCTGATTTCCATCGCCTGCAAGTTCAACGGTTAAGAAAATCATTGTTCCTTTTGCAATAGTATCAACGAATATTTCCTCGCCTTGGTGAAGTAATCGAGGTTCTACGTTGGTGACATTCCAAGGGCTTCCATGGGGTGCATCAAATCTGAATGCAGAGACTTCCCATGTTTCATCAGGCGTATGCAGGCCGACCAATAAGGGCCAATTCTCTGGATTCTTAGCCAGACGTTGATCGAGTTTCCAAATGGCCAAGGATGTTCCTTGTGTAGAGTATGTTCTGTCAGGGACTCCCCATGATTCACACGCTGACTGCCATGGAAGTGTTGCGACAGCCTCGAGAGATTTAACAAGAGTTTTCCGAGTCTGTTTTGGAGTCTCTATGCCGCTATCAAGTAACTCGCTGAGAATTTTCAAGCGTTCTCGAACCGCTCCTAGACGTCGTCCTTCGGAGCGGGTTGAACGGATTTTGTAGAACAGATACGCTGCTGGTAAAATCATCGTGATTCCTAGAATCCAACGAATAGCCGAACCCCAGAGTTTAGCCTCATCAGATGGAGGGAACCAAGGTTCTTCACCTTCTTCAGTTGTTACCTTAGTCGTGGTTATTGTATAGGTCAAACTTTGCAGATCATTACTCCATGTTTGATTGGTGAGGATATTTTCATTTTGGTGTGCGAATTCAATCAAGTGCATCCCAGGGCCTACACTGAGGTAAACATCCCCTTCATTTGATAGAGGATCAAACTCAATCAGATATTCGGATTTAGTTTCAAAGGTTTCTTGATCGAGCTCCCAGACATTTACCTTCAAGTCTTGATCACTGGTACGAATGACGATGTGTACTCGGTGCAATGAGTCCACCCATCCATCAACGGATAGGAGGTATACATCGTTCTGGTCCATAGCAGCCAATGTCAAACTCCCTTCGAAGTTGGCAGTGTTTTCACTGACTAATATTGGCCAACCTTCAATTGTTTCAGGTTCCGTTGGCGAGAAACTGGGTGCATCCATAGTGAGGTTCCCATCTGAAAACGATTCAATGGAAACATCAACCCAATGGACATTTGAAGTAATTTTTAACATGGCCATTGTGGAGTTGGGATAAGCATAGATGCGTTCAACGGTATTTTTGTTGATCTCAATTTCCGGCATTGGGATCCAATTGGTTCCGATCTTTACTGTTAATGTCGCTTTGATATCTTCAACCATAGGTGCAAGTTTCACAAAATTTGTTTCTTTGAAACTGAAGGCTGATTGTGAATGCATGTGGCCTATTTGAGTAAATGTAAACGTCCCATCATCCACTTGTTGCGTCAGATATTTTGAATGAATTGAGCGCTGAATTGCATAAGCAGATTGAGCAGCAGTTGTAGATATCTTAACAATTAATCTGCCGTCTTCAAGAATCTCAATGTATTCTGTTGATGTTAAGAGGTCAGGGTTTGTACCTGTTGCAGACTCAATAACCAACGGTAACGAGGTCTCAACTGTTGCATTTTGGAAGAAGAAATCAAATCGGATTTGATCAGATGTATGATGTAGTTTCAGTTCTATGAGGTCGCCTTCGAGGGCTTCGATTCCCCAAAATTCCGGAGATTCTGAACGTACCATGCCCGATTCAAACCAATCGGATGAAAACGCACCAGCTGAAATCGTATTCAAGTTGCCGCGATGGACATCAATGCATTCCGAAGAAGATGTGCATCGCCCTTTGGTATCAACATCAAACGTATTTTCTGGGGCAGGGCGTTGGGATGGATGCTGTAAGTCTGGTGCAACGAGTATAGATGTCGTAATTGTTTCAAATTCCTGTGTTGTGATGGAAATATATGCCAAACCAGTCCCTGAGGCAACAGTTGTTGCTATGGTTGTAGAGGTCGTGGTTGAACCGTTTTCTTCGATTGAAACTGAGCAGAAATCACAACCAACTGCAACTGAAATGACATCACCTTCAGATACGGGTTCGCTAAAATCGTAGCTTATACCGGCGTCTAATGTGATCATTTGCACCCTCTCATCGATGGTGAAAACAGTCGCTGAATCATCTGCAAGTGTGTTTACAGGCAATTGGCAAAGCATGAGCACTGCTAATAGAAACAGACCGGTTCGATGCCGTGTAGTCATGCCTCCCATGAATTACGGTCTTGCACCTACTCTTTCAACACTTTCTTTTTTATGAGTAACACCCTTCAAGAAGCAGAGTACTCAGGAGGGACTATGGCGGAAGGTCTAGGACGTACAGTCTTGCATCGCTCACGTTTTGCCAGAATCTGGGGTCTTGGGAACAGAAGTGCTCCTGTTGCTCATACTCCGTGTTTGATATCTGCTTCAAACGATCCAGAGGAGTTGCTAAGCATTGCACCGTTCCGTTCAAGCCAAACTCGAACCATCCCTGCGAAATTAACGATAGACACGGTGCATTGTCTTACGCCGCCAAATTTTGACGTTCCAGGTCCTGTTTTCGAAGCATCAATAGGGCACGTTTTACCACCTTCTTTAGACGAAGCGAATGCTGGTGAGTCGGCAGATTCAGGCTCGGTTTTACCACTCTCTTGGCAACGGTTACATCATGACCCTTCCCTTCTGGTTGAGGATCTGAAGCCGCATATTGTCGTTCTCGTCGATGCTGTTCAACTCGCTGCACAATCTGGGAAGTTGGTTCAAGCGATTAATGTCATTAAAAATAAATTTCCGGGGGCTCTACTCTGGACTCCTGGGTTAGGTGGCCCCGATAATGCAGCAGTTCTCGCTTGGTTCGGTGTTGATATCTTTGATTTCTCACGTGCAGGTTTTGCCGTGGCCTCTGGACACCTTCTCACGGCTTTTGGTCCACGTGTACCATTGGATGGCGAGGAATGCTCATCTTCAGTTGCGGTAACTCATTACGATCAATCTCTACGCTCAGTTCGTTCAGCAATCGCATCAGGCACACTTCGTACACTTGCTGAACAACAGAGTTTGAACAGCCCGAAACTGGTTGAGCATATGCGGTTCTTCGATAAGTTGGTGAACGAATCGAATAATGTCATGCGCATTCATCCCCTAGGTGTCGACCGAATCGATTATTTGAGCACAACCAGTCATCAAGATTCCTCTGTTGGGCAATGGGTTGATTTCATTTCGAATCAGTATCAAGTCCCAGAAAAGTTAGACAATGTTCTGGTTCTGCTTCCTTGTTCAGCAAGAAAGCCATATCGATTGTCAAAGTCTCACCGTAAGTTCATACAAGCCCTTGGGACAAATGCTTGCCATGAAGTCATGGTCACATCACCCCTCGGCCTCGTTCCAAGAGATCTTGAGGATGTCTGGCCTGCCGCATTTTATGATATCCCTGTGACTGGTGATTGGTCTCGTGATGAACTTCATAGGATCAATTCGATGGTTCGAAACCTTGTTGTTCGGCACAATTACGAATGCATCATTAATCACAGCGGGATGGACTTGGAAATTGAAGGATTTGATATCATCGACACAAGACAAGGGGAGAGTTCAGGCTCAAGAAATGCTCTGCAACGCTTGACTGACGCAGTTCAAACTGCAAAGGAAGAACTCCGTATCCATAGAAGAAAAGGAGAGCGAGTAAACCTTGATCGTTTCATGAGCATATCCCGTTACCTTCACAAGTCAGATGAATGGCTCAATGATTGCAAAGTCCGCGGTAAACCTCCCCGTTGGAAGATTGAGCGAGATGGGAAGCAGATTGCTCTTTGGTCATTTGAAAGAGCAGGTTTTTCGTTCAGTAAGGAGGCGGTGAAATATCTTGATTCATGCTCGGCACTTCCCCGTGTTCATCTTGTTGATGACGTGAAATGGAAGGGTGATTTACATTATGGAATCGTTAAATCGTTTGAATCAGGAATCCGAATGGGACAAGATCTAATTGTCATGCAAAATGATGTTGCTATCGGTCTTGCCAGAAGTATTGCACCTGGTTGGGAATGGTCAGGAACTCCTGGTCGTTTGGCAAAAATGCATCAACGAATTTAGGTTCATCCAGCGATGCGATTAAGAAGGGAGAGCAAGTCGCAAGGCTGCTCGGAGTAGTTGATATGGCACGTATGTACGCATCTAAGAGAGGAAAAAGTGGCTCATCGAAGCCTTACATGACCGAAGCTCCAGAATGGTCGAACAAAGACGCTAAGGAGATTGAGTCCCTCATTCTTCAATATTCCAAGGATGGAATGTCCACTGCTCAAATCGGCACAATTCTACGTGATAAGCACGCAGTTCCAAATGTTCGATTAGTCCTCGGAAAGCGCATCGGTGCAGTTCTCAGTGAGAACGGCGAAAGCGGTACATATCCAGAGGATTTGATGAATCTCATGCGACAAGCTGTCGCCATTATTGAACATCTCACAACAAACAGCAGAGACCTTCACAACAAGCGTTCGCTTGAACTCACTGAGGCTAAGATTCGCAGACTTGGAAACTACTACAAGGCTGAAGGTCGATTAGAATCAAACTGGCGCTACAAGCGTGACCAACTCCGACTCATCGTCGAGTGATTGGGAGCATTCATGTGTAACGGGGTTGAGGCCCTGTTGGGTCAGGCATGCACGATTTACTTCAAGCACCATTTCTTTCTCCATTGAAAGATGATCTTGTCAAAGCATCTCAATTCATTTCGAATGGCCCCTTGATTCTTGCAACCTCTGCAGATTTGGAAGGACTTCTTGCTCTTGGCTTCCTTGAAGCAGCTCTTCTTGATGCCGGAATTTCGTATTCACGACGGTTTATTCAACCGATGCGTCACATCCCTCGGGATGAGCAAAATATTGTTCCAGAGTTCAATGGAACAAAAATGGTATTTATTGATTCGTTCGCAAAAACTGAATTAAGCGATTCTGAACATATTCTCATTCTAAAACCAACAGAAGTTGAAGTACAATTTCCTCATTCTGAACAGAAAAGAAGGGGAACTGTCGATGCGGTCGTACAATCCTCTGCTCTTGCATCAATGATTTCGCCAAATGGGGCAAAAACCTCGAGTTTCCGTTCTTATCTCGGTGCAGGTCAGTGGCTTATGGAGGGACTCGATACCACGATAGATCCAATCCACACCTTGGTGAGGGATTTTCTTAGAGACGAAGGGACGATTCAGGTTCTCCCACTCCCTGAAATAGCTCACCCGTGTATTGATATGATCCCAGGGCTCTCGGAGAGGCGATTGAAGAAACTCAGTACACTATGGGCTGATATGAACGCCAATCAGCGTTCTCAAGCGTTGTCAGAATTCAGTCTGCCTGCTTTATCGGCGGAAGGAATATCAACAGCTCGATTTGAAGAGTTGATGTGGAAACGAATGATCATTCCAGGTCAAGGAAAAGATTTGGCTTCGATTCTTTATCTCTTGCAAAAACAGTGGCCTGAAACGAAAGATGAATCCATTCTATTTGCAAGCCGTTTGCTCGATTCATGGCTTCGAACAGGCCACCTTGTTGAAGCGACGGATTGAAACATCATGAGAAGGTGGCATTGTTATGGCGATTGAAAGACTGTTAACTGGAAGTATACGCGAACGTGTACAAGACTTGATGTCAACAGAGGACCTGATAATCGAATCCTTCAAGGACATCGTAAAGGACGAATTAAAACTCCACATACGAAGTAAAATCGAAGAAGATCCGGATCTACATGCCGAAATTAGGGAAGCCGTTTCCTATTATTTCCAACAAAAAGCGCGTTCAGTCTATGCTGAACTGAAAGCAACAAGAGCAGCGACTCGTTTGGGTCTTCGCCTCCTTCCTGACGAACTTCAAGGGGAAGTCGGAGAGGCACTTATTGGTCTGTTCGAAAAAGAACTTGGAACACTCTTGGATAAGGCTCTTTGAAACAAAAAACGAGCCATATCTTCACAGACGAGCGTTGATGTTATACGCTGGTTATGCGGCCAGAGATATGGGGATAGAATGCAAAGACAAGCAGTACTCATACTGAGTTGCTTTCTTTTCGCAATAATTTTACCTTCAAATCAATTGATAGACCACTCATCAGCAGAAGAGGCTATCGATTGTTGTGATTCCGTTCAAGCGGATTTGTATCTTCTTGGCTCAGATAGTGCATCGATTTTGAGTCCGTTCGAAGATTTACTCACTGAAACAGCATCATCAGTAACCATTGAATCTGCATTGACCGCACCAGAACAGATTGAAAAATGGTCACTTCCATCTGCATGGTCCGGAGTCATACCTGAAGGTACTTGGTCTCTTGAAATGTATTATGTAGTAAGTGAAGCAGGTGGAGCAAATTTGAATTTATCTGCAACAGTAACTGTCGGTGGTTCAACATTTACTGGCTATCTTGATCCTGGGTCGAGTTTTGTATCTGGCAGTGGAACGTTGACAATTGACATTCCGGTTGAAAGTGTTACTGTAAGCGGCACATCAGAGGTATCTGTCACATTAAGTGCCCGCACAGTTGTGTTTAGTGTACCAGATGGTCCAGGTGCCACCATTGAATTTTTTTGGGGAAGTGAAGACAAAGATTCGAAACTATCTGCAGACTTACCGCTTCTTGACTTGAGTTTAGATGAACCAGTTGTTGAAGGAAATCTCGTTTACTTTGGTTTGCGCATTGATTCCCCATTTGGCATGGAGGCTCTCGTATTTTCCAATTCCATTTCATTAACTGTTAATGGAGTCCTGCTTGTTGGCGACCCTACTGAAGTTACTGAGGGTGATTCTATTCTCGTTATATGGACTTGGGATACGGCTTCAGGCGGTGTTGAAACCGTTGATGTATCATCCGAATATACTCTTCAACCAAGTGTGAAACTAACTGTCTCTTCTACATTTGAGGTCGAAACATTTGACAGCAATGGCGATGGGGGCGGATATTACCCCCTTAACGAGCCACTGAGATCGAGTGGTAGAGGTTCGCCTTTGAGTATAAAAATGGATTTAGAACTTACAACTGAGGATAATGGGCTGCGCTTGTCACGGTCAACCACACTCCAGATAGGAGGGGAAATGGCCTTTTGGATGCGATGGGGAATGGATCACATCGGGGATGAAGCGATACCTATGACAACGGTGTTGAAGAATTTCCCAGCAGGAGGGGTCTCGGATGATGAGCGTGGAAGTCGATTTATCGAAAGTGTCGAAGTCAATCAGTTTGAAGGATTTATGGGGTCCTATTTCACAACGTATTTCCAAGATGGCTTGGGCATTGAATCTGAGGAACTTCTTGGAGACCTTTCAGACTCAGATACGTTTGCGATTACATTAGACTTGTTGGGTGAAGAGCGTGTTACAAATGCACCTCTAACCCTTCGCATTGATAGTATAACGCCTCTTGAAAATGGTGCATCATACAAACTCATTCGCTCTTTCTTTACTTCACAAACTACGCCCTTGTGGTCAAGTTACGATTTGGCAATTTCGGGTTCCACATCACTCATGTCTTCATTCACAATTGTAGATCTTGACTCCTCGGATTTACTCGAGGTTGACCACCTTCGGTTTCCGTGGGGAGAGATGGTTACGATTCGCGGAGATGGATTGACAAAATCTGATGATTTTTCAATTAACACCGTCCCAACGACTTCTCCATTGCATTCGCCTCTTACCTTGACACTCATCGTTATTGTAATCTTGGCGGGTGGACTTTTACTTGGTTTTAAGATGGTTCGCCAGAGGAATCGGTATCCATTGCTTATTGAAACAATCCTCATCCCCTTAGTTTTCCTCATGCATTTCTTTGCTTACCCGCCTTTGTTTGTACTTTCGTCAAGCAGTGGTGTCGTCTTGGTATGGTTGGCAACGGCCCTTGTATCTCCGAAGAAGTTGAATGGTGTTGGAAATGATACACCCACAAAAGCTCCAAACATTGTTACCTCTTTTCCAACAATTAATTGCCCGCAATGTGGTGTTGCCAACCCCGTTACCTCAACTGAACGCCCGATTCGTTTGGCATGTACTGGATGTGAACGAATAATCAAGATTGTTGCATGATGTCAAAACTATCATGAACATCAACCTACAGCCTGCTACATGAGCGAAACAGTAGCAGACCTCGTCCTTGATGATGAACACGTAACAATCGGATTAGAAGACTCCTTGGTTGAGGGTTGTAAAAGGCTCGTAAGCATACCTTCAGGAATTCTTGTAGTCCTTGATGATGATGATCAAGTTAAGGGGGTTATCGGACAACGACAGATGCTCAAAGCAATTGGAAATGGAATTGATGTTTCCGAAACTACCTGTAAGGAAGTTATGGAAATGGATGTTCTCAAAGTCCCTCTCACTGAGTTAATTGCTGATGTAATTAAATCTGTAAATGAACGCATGCCGCAAGCAGTTGTTGCTGTTAATGAAAATGGTGCTTTCGAGGGTTATTTTTCTCCAGAAGATTATCGTCAAGCGCAGTCAATCCTCTCTGCGAACCCTTCACTTGGAACTCTTGAATGAGATTTTACTCATGCATGAGTAGGAAGTCATCCTTTCGAATAATTGCATACCCTATGCGCTCGAGTTGAACGATTGTTCCAATCGGGTAATTGTGATGTTCTACGCGACCTTTGATGTGCTCGATATTCTCTTGAAGTGGAAGAGTCAGTATTGCTTCTGTAGATGATTCGGCTGAAACCCAGTGAATAATCGATCGTTTATCACTTCGTGATATGGAACCCAATTGTCCACCCTCGTCGATGTCCGCGAACTCCTTCAATCGATATGTTGGATTGTTGGCATCTTCTTGTTCAATCATTATCTGATTATTCCGCATAGATATGATTCTCTTCCCCATGGCATCATGATTTGGATGGACTGGAATCTTGATATCGTCAGGAATGTCTCCATGGATGCTTACTGTCACAGGACTGCGGACAAAAGATAGACGTGGGGCATCATCGTCAATCCCCTTCGTATTGTGTGAGAAAAGTGTCGCTAAAGGAACAGATATGTCCTTCTGTGTGACGCCTAGTTCAATCCAGAAATTGCGTAGAGCCTCAGGTTGAATACCTCGTAATTTCAGTCCTTGAAGCGTAGGGAGTCTTGGATCATCCCAACCCGTATATTCTCCATTCTCTATCGATGCTCGCATCTTGGAGGTGGAAAAGCCACCCCATTCGTGAACTTTCACTCGTCCCCAGTAAATGGTTTCTGGATAATTCCATCCAAAGTGTTGGTAAAGCAATGTCTGCTTTCTTGTGGAATCCATGAGATCTTTTCCACGGACAATATGGGTTACTCCTTGGAGTTGATCTTCTACTGCACTTTGGAAATCTAATAACGGCCACACTCGATATTTGGAACCGATTCCTGGTCTTGGATGTGGGTTCTTTTCTGTATCCTGTATTCTCAAAGCTGGCCAATCTCGTAGTGCTGGATTTTTCAGTTCCATATCTGTCTTGACTCGAACCACAGCATCGCCTGGATTGTATGTGCCATCGAGCATCATGTTCCATCCCTCTACATTCAAATCTACGGATTTATCTCGACAAGGACAGTCTTGTTTTGTTTCACGGAATGTACGAAAATCTTCAGCAGGACATTGGCATATGTATCCAAATCCTTCACTTAACATACGTTCAGCATGTTCATAATACAACGGAATTCGATCACTCGCTATGACGATACGATCTGCTGGACGCCCTAGAAGCCATTCAACTTCCTTTGGTATGATGTCGTATGCATCCAACATTGGAGGTTTGACTGTGGTGTCAGTATCATCGAATCTAAGAATAAGTGTTCCTTTGTGTTCATGAGCATATGTGCCGTTGATGACAACGCCACGAGCATGACCAAATGACAATGGCCCATTTGGATTAGGTGCAAATCGAAGAACAATATCCTTCCCTTCAGTATCTTTCAGTTCAGGTAATCCTTCTCTTCTTTCTTGCTTTTGTCTACCTTCAAGCAGATGGGGTGCTTCTTCTTTTAGCAGGGATTCGACGTGTTCTAATCCATTTTCTTGAGCAAGCGCATTGGCTTTTGCAACTGATTGAGCAACTAAGGGGCTAATCTGTCCTCCATGTTGACGCAAATCAGCACGTGTGCTCATGATACGGCCAATGACGGAGCCTGCGGCACCTTTTCCATCATATTCGAAAGCATTTTGCAATGAGAGATGCCAAATTAGGTTCTGAGTCTCTGCATCTGGTGACCACGACATGAACTGGCCTAACGCCATTGCCTCATGAACTCGTTGCTTCATCATGCTTGGAAAACAATGTTGGTCCAGAAAGTTCTCTTCTCGGCAATGGTGTTGAATAGTTCTTCAACCAAAATCGCTCAACAGTAGCCCAAGACCAACGTATGTCATTGTGAATACCAGACTCTTTGATCAGGTCAGGCAATGCTCTCACAGTGTTTGGATCGGATGGGTAACCGCTTCCAACAGGTTTGCCAAGTTCCCTCGATATTCGCTCAATCTCCATATCTCGGACGACCTTTGCGAGGATCGATGCACCTCCAACAATTCTGTGATTTGTGTCCGCTTTATGTTCTGCAACTATCGTCGTTTCTTGCCATGGCCAATTGTTCAGTCGTTCGGAGATTCGATTCCTAAATCGTTCTTCGTTCACGTCACAAGCGTCGAGTAAAATATCGAGATGCTGAGCAAATGATTGATGATGACGATTGAGGATGGATGCGAAAAGGTCGACTTCTAATATGTTTAGACCCTTACCATATACTGCCGTATCAATTCGATTTGGTTGACAAATTATTGTGTCAACATACCATCCTCTCTCTTTGGCTTGTTGATTTAACCATTCGAAGTGAAGGTTGCGTTTTGCATGTGTAAGATATTTTGAATCATCGATATTCTGTTCTTCTAACATATGTTCATCTTCTTTTGGGATGGAAAGAAGACCGACAACGAGTGGTCCCAAAACGGGTCCCCTTCCTGCCTCATCTACACCGACTAGACGCATCTTATCACCTCATAGATCGAACTCATCAGATTGCGTAGGCTTGGGTGATGATGGAGCTCTTACCATCTGACTCTTTGACATCAAGTTCTGTGTATCATGTCGAACCGTTCGTTCAGCTACAGGTTGTGAAAGTGGGAGGTTTTGATTTTCGTTATGTTGTCTCGCAATACCTTCTGATTGTATTGCCGATGCAAGTTCATCAATCTGTGATTTCTGTGCTTCTAATGCGTGATGATCAAGAACAGTTGTCGCTACGTTACGAACGTCTTCTGGAAGTGGTTGTAATGCTTGAGATGGTGCTTTTGATGAGGCTTTGAATACAGCCTTAAATTGCTCAGAGGATACTTGTGGACTTTCAACGACCTTCAATTCTGTTGAGTCTTTACGTTCAAATTTTTGCAGCCAATCCCCTTCTTCCACTGGTTTTTTTTCTTCAAAATTTTGTTGAAGATGTTCTAATTCTTTTCGTTGAATACGATCACGAACTGCTTTGTTCAGCACAACAGAAGCGATTGCAACTGCCGCAATAACCAGCCACCAACCCATGAATATCTCCATTACATCAGCAGTAAATTCAGAAAATGAGTATGAGTCTCCTTCTTGTTCTGTTTTCCAACTTTCTCCCAAGAAAGCATGTTCTATCGTGTAAATGAATTCTGTTTCAGGATCGTATATCGACCGAATAACAATGTCAAGAACAAGCGTTCCATTGGTGATTTGATTATCTGGTACATCCGCAGTGCCTCGCAATATAAAATCCGAATCTCTTGGCAAACCATCGATTTCAAAGGTACGTGGATTCTCAACTCCATCTTCAATAATAGCGCCCTCCGGAGGATTGAATCCCATTTCCGTTGAATGTGAAGAACGAAGCAGAACGATGAGCCCATCATTGAGATTTCCACTATTTCTTAGTCGCATAGAGAAACTCAACGTGTCGGTTGAATCCACTTCGTAGTCAGCATCTATGAATGACCAATTTACATTTGGTCCGACAAGAACATCAACTTCGTAAGTTTTCACTTCCAGCCCCTCATCGAACTTCATTTGGAAAATGACTGTTCCTTGGGTATATGCGGTTGCATTTTCATCTACCGTAATTTGGATGACATTCTGTGTCAATGCTCCAAATCTTGGTACAGTGATTCGCTCTATGGGTACGTCTACAGACGAGACAAATTCTGGAATTGAAAGTACCTGTATCAAGAATTGATCTTCAAAATTCCCTTTGTTTTCAAGTTCCAGAGTTGCAAAACAAGAATCTCCTGGCTGAAGATACAAACAATCGGTGGGCTGAATATTCTCTTCGACACTTCGAATCCAATCGATCTCGGTTTGAGCAGTCTCTTGAACACTACGGAATGGGAAATTCGTTGGCTGAATAAATAAATCAACCGCTAGAGTTCCACTTGTCTGAGGAGGGGCTTCAACTCCTATCTGAATGGTTCGAGTTTCGTTTGGAAACAAATAAACATCTTCAAATGCATTGAAAAGAGCAACTGTCCAACCATCAATTGTCAATCTATCAGCCTTTTCGAGTTGTTTCGTAACTCCATCAATAACAACATCTCCAAGCATCATTGAAATCGTATCTGGTGTATTGCCGGTATTGCGTACAATCACCTCAATTCGGTCGTTTCCACCTGGATCTAGACTTACATTGGTTTCAACAGCATCAATCGATACGTTCCTAAAAGCAGTAATCTCAAGAGAGAATTGCCAAGAGATGGTGGCATAATCGAGGCCAGAGGTCCCAATCAAAGTGAATGTTGGACCTTCATAAGCAAGTGGAGCTCCATCAATTACCAAAGGGGCCTCGACCCAAATCCGAACAAAATCTACTGAATCTGGCAAAAGTGTAAGCGTTGAGGAATCACCAGTTACTTCGTCCATACTCCATCCCCAATTCCAACTTGAAGTTGTTTGAACGCTGAAAGTTACATCATCTGGAAGTGATGCATTGCTGGTAATATTAGTCGCAAGGTTTGTTGTAATACCTGGGTCGATCACAAACGTAGATAATTGGATGTTTCCAAACTTGATTGCTGAAGGTGCAGTAACTTCCAATGATTCATTTGAATATACGATTGTATTATCTGAAAGATCTATGATCGATATCTCTAATGTTTGGTTTCCATATGATGTTGATTGCGGGAGTGTCATAGTCCAAATGAATCGGTTTGATTCACCTGAATTGAATACAATTTCTTGGCCATCCCCCGAAAAAGTTGATTGGAGGCCAAATTGCAATTGAAGTTTTAGTGTGGTCGTCTCTTCTCCAAGATACTCTACGTCTGCAAATTGTTGTACGGTGTCTCCAGGATATGCAATGTAATTCTCCATTGGAGTAATTTCTATACGTGCATCAGAATCTGCTGTGGCCACGAATGGCATGGTCAGTATGAACAATAGCGTGAACGCAATGCGTTTGTTGTTCATGGCTGTGCTATGACCTATGGGATTTGAAGCCCACGGCATGATGTTCACATTAATTCCAAAGTAATATGAAGCGAAAATGGTTGGGTAATTCATGCCTCCTTTCTGGCCTTTCAAACGTTCGAAAAAAAATTCTATGGAACTTGATGAAGTTGCTCCAGAAGCAATCGTTTATCGTAAGAATGAAGAGGTTCATACAGAAAAACACGCTCAATCAATCGAAAGAAATGAGGAAGCATACAAGGATGCACTTGCTCTTTTTGGGAATGGTGATACAACTGTCACAGCATCAGAGAATGTAGCAGATGATTACGATGGGGTCACTGACGGCAGTTTGCCTCAAGAAGAGTCTCAATGGGTTCATCATACAGATGGCTATCATTACAAGAAAAATGCAGACGGAACCTTTCTTCCAACAGCCCATGTGAAGCAAGAAGATGGTTCCTATGTACCTTATTCCTAGTCAAACAATGTCCGAATTGGCAGAGTCAGGCCTACGCCTTGGGCTGTTGTTGCATTCACCTTTCTGTCAACTGGATGGAGTCCAATTTGCGATTGACTGGATTCAAATGTAGCAGATTTAAGCCATTGACTCATAGAGTTTTCAGGGATGATGACTGGCATTCTATCATGAATATGAGAAATGTATTCACTTGAAGATGTTGTCAGAATGCAAAAACTTCGCTTTGTGACAGTATCGTCGGACCAGTCATCATAAATCCCTGCCAAAAATATTGTGGGTTCATCTTTCGAATAGTGATAAAATGGTATCTTCCCACGAGGTGTGGTTTTCCATTCATACCAGCCATTTATCGGGATCAGGCACCGCTTATTTTGAAAAGAATCCCTGAACATAGGTTTCTCTGATACCGATTCTATCCTTGCATTAATCGGTTCCATTGAGCTCATTTTACTCCATGAAGGACGGAATCCCCATCGCATAGGTTTGATGTTCAGTGTATTTTTTTCCATCAACAAACATGGAACTTCATCTTGGGGTGATATGTTGTAATTGGGTTCAATTTCAGGTATGTCGATGAGAAGTGATTCCGGCCAATGCTCTCCATTGAAAGCAAAGCGGCCGCACATATCAACAC
>JABIYX010000089.1 GCA_018666575.1 Methanobacteriota archaeon
AACTCATCCAAAGGCAACCTATGGTGAGATGATGATACGTAAAGCACTTCAAGAAGGGGCAGTAGATACATTACTTATTTCTGAAAGTATGAGAAAGAACTCTGTTGAAATTCAATGTGGTTCCTGTAATCATACATGGAATGCCTCTGTCGGCAGGACTGAAGAATTGCCAAACTGTCCTTCCTGTAAAGCAAGTAATGACTCACATGAGGAGATAAGTAGCGTCTCATTGATTGATGCTCTTTCAGATTTAGCTTCGAAATCTAACAGTGAAGTCGTCTTTATTTCAATTGATACCGAGGAGGGTTCACAACTCGCTCTCGGCTTTGCTGGACTCGCAGCAATTCTACGTTATCCGATGATGTGAGGTTTCAGAATGAAGTTGCTGCGTAAAATCATCGAACCTCATCTTGAGACATTACTCGGTTCAAAAGGTATTGAACAGGGAATGTGGGCAACAGCTTTGCAACCAAGTAGAGAATCCGATCAGGGTGATATAACCTTGCCTTGCTTCGCTTTTGCCTCAATCTTACGTCAAGCCCCTCAACAGATTGCTGATGTCATCGCAAATGAATTCCCGAACCTCGATTGTTTAGAATCCATAAGTGCTGTTAATGGTTATTTGAATTTCAAAGCGAATCCCGTATGGCTTGCAGAGCAGATTCTTGCAGGTGCGATCCATGTTGGGGATGCTACGAAGAACTCCGCATCCGCATCACGTTCAGTTTTGATCGAACACACCTCTGCAAATCCGAACGGACCTTTCCACGTTGGAAGGGCGCGGAATGCCATTCTTGGGGATACCCTTGTTCGTCTTCATCGTCTTCACGGAGATGAAGTGCGTGCAGAATACTATGTCGATGATATGGGTAAACAAGTCGGTGTTCTCGCTTGGGCTTTGGAAAACCTCTCCGAGGAAGAAGTCAATTCACTGCTCTCTGAGCGAAGTAAACCTTCAGAACGTTGGCTTGGTAAAGAAGATCATCAAAGAGTACGTTGGTATCAAGCCGCTCAAATTCTACGCTCTGAGTCTGATGAGGCTAAGAAAGCAGAGATTGAGTCAGAAATAGGGCGCCTCGTTCATGCCAGTGAACATGGAGATGAAGAGGTGCTTCAATCGTTTGAGGACGCTTATTCCCCCGTACTTGATGGAATGCTCGAAACGCTTGGCCGTCTTGGAATCTCTTTTACCACGTTTACTAAGGAATCTAAGTTCGTTGTTGAAGGAACGGTTTCCAAATTGATGAAAACATTGGATGATTTGGAGATTGCTGGAACTGCAGATAATGGCGCTGGCTATCTTGATCTGGGTGCGAGGGGCTTGAAAGGTAAGACTGATTTCTTCTATAGAAGAGGTGATGGGTCATCACTCTATGCGACTAGAGATATTGCTTATCATCAATGGAAGTGGGGTCAATCTAACCGCTTGATTAACGTTCTTGGGGAAGATCATAAACTCCAAGCTAAGCAAGTAGGGATGACCTTAGAGGAACTTGGGGTAAAGCGCCCCGATGTTCTCTTCTATTCGTTCATTAAACTCCCAGAAGGGAAGATGAGTACACGAAAAGGAAACGTTGTGTTCATGGATGATCTCTTGGAAGAGGCTCATGCACAAGCCGCAGTCGTGGTCAAAGGCCTTCGTCCAGACTATGACGAAGAACAAATAGCGACGATTGCAGAAGCAGTCGGTACTGCAGCAGTTCGTTTCAACATCATCAAAGTCAGTCCGGAGAAAGGGTTTACATTCCGTTGGGAGGAAGCTCTTGCCTTTGAAGCAGGTTCTGCTCCTTTCATTATGTACTCTCACACCAGAGCTTGTTCCATTTCACGCAGAGCTTCAGGACTGGAGCATTCTCCTGTTCAGGTCCCAGAAAGTGGCTCAATGCCATCCGGGCTTATCGAATTGATGCGACTCATTTGTTGTCACAACGATGTTCTGGAGCACTCAGTTGAACAACAGAAAACACACATTTTCGCTTTACATATGCTTGAGTTGGCGAATGCTTACAACGGATTCTATCGAGATTGTCACGTACTCAACGAAAACGTAGTAGACGGATTCTTTTACCAAATTAGTGAGATCGGCCGTGATTTGTTGCGAACTGGTTTGGAAGGCTTAGGAATCTCTCCAATCGAGCAAATGTGATTATTGAGCATCATTAAAGCTCGATTTGTACATTTGTTGAGTGATTGCATCATTTGTTTGTTCCATGGATGAAGCAACATCTGAGCCGATCGTTCTCAGTTCATTGTATGCCTCTTCAATATCCTTGACTTGCTTTAGGAAACGTAGAGGTGGCCAGCCGCAGTCGACGATTTCTGGATCAACAGTACTTTGCTCAATCCATGCTGAACAACTCGAGCCGTAGCACAGTGCAGAGAGGTGCTCCAAATCCACCCAAAATGTCCTTCGCTGGCACACAGGGCAAATTTTTCCTTCGAGCGATGACAATACAGTCATTCCGTCTTCACCAAGTACATCGACGTCCCATGCTACAACACTGGCTTCGGTAAGGCTCATTTGTTCACTCTTTCCAAGGAATGTTTTGAGGACCTGCCATGCTATTTCTTCAGTGCTGAAACATCCCATGCCTATTGCAGTCCCATCTGATTCTGTTGCACTGGGAACGTACACTCTCGATGGAGATTCCATGATGTGACTAAGAAGGACTTCTCTTTGAAGTCTCCCGTTGATTTCCTTTACTCGGTACGATTCCAAGTGTATTCTATGAACGGAAGACCACCTGGGTGTGGCAATGGGGCATCTGGCTTCTCAATCCGTACAAAGATGGTCTCAACTTCTGCATTATCTCGAATACATTCAGCAATGTTTGCTGCCATCTTTTCCAAAAGTCGAATGGGTTTTGATTCAAGAACCACAACGTCAACTGCTTTTTGCAACAATCCATAATCAACAGTACTCGATAGGGCTTCATCATGAACATCGTTGATCAAATCAACTCGTACGGATACAACAAAGGGTTGAGTTTGTTTATGTTCATAGTCAAAGTAACCATGGACACCATCTACTCGATACCCATCGAGCCCGACACGAATCGACATGAATCTCACTCCTCTTCTCGTTCATGAACCCAAATAAGGTGATAGCCGAATGTGGTTTTTACGGGCGGTGACACCGATTTCAGAGGTGTTTGCCAAACTGCTTCTTCAAATTCACGTACCATGTTTCCTTTTCGGAACCATCCCAAATCTCCGCCACGCTGAGATGAAGGACAGGTTGATTTCTTTCGTGCGAGTTTTTCAAAATCTTTGAGTTTTCCAATCTTCTCTGAGATTTGTAACGCCTCTGATTTAGAGGCGACGAGGATATGCGATGCATGAGCACTTGGCTTAACCATAACAAGTCCACTCTGCTTTCCTTCTTGAATGCGACGCTTAGGCTTCCACTGGCCAGGCGAGATAGCGCAGATAGGTGCCGTAGGCAATCACAGAAATTCCAAGGGACTCTTCGTTGAATCGGGACATGTCATCTTTGTAGGTGTGGTATTCCCACGACCCAGACCCGTAACAAACCAACGCATTACCTTCTACGCTATCTGGCAAGTCGTACACAAATGGGCCATGGTCCGAGTTGTATGGCATCGTTGTCTCTTTTGTGAGTGTTACAGAATACTTTGAGAACACACTCGATTGTTCATCATTTAGTAAGTCAACAATGTCGCTAACGTGATTGATATCTGTTTTGGAATTAGAAAAGAACCGTAGACTATTCCCTCTGTTTGCCATGTCAATATCAACATGGTTCATATCGAGGTTGATGTACAATCGAAGGTTACGGGCAAGTTCATTTCCATTCGCATTGACATATGCTTTACTTCCCCAGAGTCCTTCTTCTTCTCCACCCCATGTGCAGAATCTGATTGTATACTCTGGAGTGCCGCTTTCATTTGCAATGATTGCAATTTGTCTTGCCATCTCGAGTACACTCGCAGTTCCAGATGTATCATCTACAGCTCCC
>JABIYX010000015.1 GCA_018666575.1 Methanobacteriota archaeon
ACGGTAAGCACTTACACATTGTTGCACCACCTGGCTCTGGTAAAACAGTACTTGGATTGTATGTATGGTCAAATCTTGTACGGAAGCCTACTCTTGTTCTATCACCCAATTCAGCAATCCAGGCTCAATGGGCTGCTCGCACTTCCCTTTTCGAACTTGATGGAAAAGAGGATTTGATCAGTACAGATTCCAAAAACCCGGGCTTATTGACATCATTGACATATCAATCGATTACCATGCCGAAAAAAGGTGGAGAAGACCTAGACGAAAGTGCTCTTCAACTATGGAATCTAACCCTTATCGAAAAAGGGGAAGCTGACACAAGTGAATCTGCGGAAGCTTGGATTCTCGATTTGAGAGAGAAAAATCCAGATTATTACAACTCCCGTATTTCGGTCTATAGGAAAAAAGTTAGAGATGACTTAGCAAAACATGGCAATGCTATGTGGACTTTACATGACTCTTCGAGAGAGACGCTTATGCGTCTAAAAGAGATTGGAATTGGACTAATTATTCTGGATGAATGCCACCATATGTTGCACCATTGGGGTAGAGTGCTTGCAGAAGTACGAGAGTTCTTTGATGACCCAATCGTGTTGGGATTAACCGCTACACCTCCAGACTATTCTCAAATCGACGAGGAGGATGCGGAGCGTTATCGAGAATTCTTTGGAGAAATTGATTACGAAGTTCCAGTGCCTGCTCTTGTACGGGATTCTAATCTCGCACCTTACCAAGATCTGTGCTACTTCGTACGCCCTGCGAATAATGAATTGAAGTATATTTCAACGGTTGATGATGAATTCGACCAACTCCTATCCGAAGTTCAAAGCCCAACTGAAGACAAAAAAAGAGTGCCTGAACTCCAACGATGGATATACGAGGTTCTCGATAAGCGGATTTTACCAGGGGGGAAAAGTGTAACTTGGCAAAAATTCCATACCAAGAACCCCGACTTTGCAGACGCTGCACGAATTTATTTGACGAAAATCAAGATTAAACTGCCTCAAGGAGTACCTACTCCTCCCGGGGATTTACTGAATTCAGGCCTCAACAAACTCTCGTACTTACGTCCTGTTCTAGATCGGTACGTTCGTCATGGACTGCGTCGTTCTGAATCCACACTTGATCATCAAAGGGGAGAAGACCTCACAAAACGGTTGAGGCTTTTAGGGATTCAAATTACTGAGACTGGTTCAAGGCCATGTGCTTCTCCAGTTGGACGTATCATGGCCTATGCATCTTCTAAGGTCAAGGCAATTTCCGATATCATTACCACTGAAATGCAATCCTTGGGACCTGATATTCGTGCTGTAGTTATCACAGATTTTGAGAAAACCTCTGCAACAACTCTTGTGGAAGGAGTTCTCGATGAAGAAGCAGGCGGGGCTGTTGCAGCATTTAGAGCACTAGTGGCTTGTTCATCAGGTGATATTCTTGATCCAATTTTGATGACTGGAAGTACAGTTCTTGTCGATGATGATTTGGCGGAACGCTTCCTTGAAGCAGCTCGTGCTTGGATATCTGAAAGGAACTTGAAGATTGTTCTTACTGATAATCAAAAAGATTCGTATCATGAGATTGTAGGAAAAGGAAAAGATTGGATACCTCGTTACTATTCGATGATGATCACTGAATTCTTCCAAATTGGTTTGACAAAATGTCTTATCGGGACGCGCGGACTACTCGGAGAAGGTTGGGATGCATCAAAAATCAACGTACTCATTGATCTGACAACGGTTACGACCAGCATGAGCATTAACCAACTTAGGGGGAGGTCAATTCGTTTGGACAAGGAATGGCCTGAGAAGGTTGCAAATAATTGGGATATCGTATGCCTAGCAGAAGAATTCACAAACGGTTTCGCCGATTATAATCGATTCAAAAAGAAACACAAGCAATTGTATGGTGTCTGTGATGATGGCGCTATAGAAAAGGGCGTAGGCCACGTACATGCTGCATTCACTGAAGCACAACCCGAGGGAATCAGTGAAGGTATGGCGATATTCAACGAAGAGATGCTTAGAAGATCTCGAAACAGAGTGCGAAGTCGTGAGTTATGGGGCATAGGACAGCCATTCTCTGCATTGCCAACACAGGCAGTTGAAGCAAAGTGTGCTATAGGATTTTCAGGAGGATTCAAATTCGGGGTTAAGAAAGACAGCCCTTGGACTGATGAATCTTTGATTCAAGCAATTGCACATGCTATCTCAAACAGCCTCATCCATACAGGCCACATCTCGGCTAATTGTCGAACTTCGGGCGGAGACAGAGGTGGAGGATGGCTCCGAGTGCATCTAAACAACAGCACAGAAGAGGAAGCCGCCATATTCACTGAGGCATTGGAAGAAGTGCTTGGAAGACTCGAGAAACCCCGTTATGTCATTTCAAGATCCTCGCGTTTCTTTGAGGAAACTTGGCTGACAAAAATACTCCCCGAAGTTTTAGCAAAGTACATGAGGCCAGTAAAAAGTCAACTTGTAATGTATCACTCAGTCCCCAAAATCCTAGCAGGCAAGGTTGAAGATGCAGAGATATTCCTAAAATATTGGAAAGAATTTGTCAGCCCAGCAGAGATATTTTATGCGCACAGTAAGGAAGGAAAGCAGAGATTAGAGTTTATCCGACAAGTAGGGAGAACCCCAAAGAACTCTCTTCACAGAAAGGAAATCTTCCTATGAGCAGCTGGGACAGGTAAGGCCACTGCCCTTACACGACTCACAAAATCGTTCTCTACACTTGTAACATCGAAAATCAAATGCGCTAATTGGATTTGAGCAAGCATGGCCTGCACATGTTTGATCAGACTTGGCTTCATGGCTTGCTACTCCTTCAGGAATATTGCCCCAAAAGCTAGAACTCACTTTTCCTGATTTCTGATTAGATGTTTCAGATTGATATGTGACTTTTGTTGAATCTTGACGACTCAATCCGAGAGTAGACATAACAAACTGATTTTCAAAAAATGGCTTAGCAGCCTTTTCACCAACGTTGAATAAACTCGAATAGGTTCTGATTGCTTCGTCAACTGTAGTTACAGTTATTCCACTTGAGTTTATTCTTGCAACTATTGAATTATAGTGATAGTTTCTGTAATCCATAACCGTTCGATTAGAATTTATTCTTGGCATTTGATTAACCGGCGTTATTTGCATAATTCCAAGGCGTACAAGCAGTTGTGCAATAAATGCAAAACCGATAAAAATTGCTAGCACAATCCACAACCCCGGATGCACAGGATCACGTGTAGATTGAATCAAACAAGATATAAATGAAGTAAAAAGGACTAGGCTTGAAATGTATTTTTTTTCTGCCATAGTATCACGGAAAGGTGGCTAGGCGCTGTCCCCGAGCGCCGTCGCCGATTGTTTCTACCGAACTTTAGTTCAATGTCATAGTCCTAAGACTCCATTGGGGACAGTCTGGTTTAACCGCAAGCAGTCTATAAATAATCAGTCGCGAACAACCATCCTAATGCTTGGTTCACTGTTTCCTGAAAGTTTCTCATGTTGGGAACGATCAATAGGAATACCAAGTTTAGTTAGTAATGTTAAATGTGCATTTGAATAGATTGATTTTGAATTATGATTGTTAATAATTGAGATGAACTTTGGCTCATTGTGCCATATACCATCATCATCCATTATACCGGAAATTCTGACCCAATAATGATCTCGTTGTTTTAGGTTCTGTGACAGTTTTTCCATGCCCAGATTGGTTAGAATTTTTGCTACTTTTGCCCGAGTGATAGATTCAGGACATATGAACAGAATTCTTTCGCCATCTGAGAATATAGCACCAAAACTAAGGTTTTCCATCTCAATTAGCATATTTAGCCGTTCAAAACAATCAGTATTTGTGCCCCATGAATAAGGCGTCCAAAAGAGGAGTGCACTTCTATCCTTGGTCCCAGGTAAGTGGTTGCTAACCTCTATCAGATAGGAATGTTCATTGTCAATAACATCTTCAATTTCCTCTTTAAATGATTTTTTAACAATCGCCTTCGCTTTTTTGGGGATGACAATGGCATCATCAATCTTAGGTATTTCTTCTAGAAGTTTAGTCAAAGGAATATCGAATTGATTTGTATCTATGCTTGTGCACTGAAAACCAGTTTTTCCATGAATAGATCCTGGCAAACGGATGATTCTGCGCGTGTCTGCAGTAATTCGCTCATCGACTTCAAAACCTTGTTCTAGGACTCGGGAAAGTAAGTCCTTGCGCTCTTTGCGAACCGTTTCCTCTCGTTGTTTGGGATTAGGAATGCCGAACTTCTCGCGGTCTGTGTCTTTGTAGATGAGATGGAATCCTTTACTTCCAGAGAATGTTGCATGAACGAATTCAACGGATTCATTCAACATAACAAATGAGTGAACACCTTTTGCAATCTCCTTTGCCTTTTCTAAATTTTTCAAACTCAATGGAGCTACATCAATATCGAAGACAATGAGGTGATCGAGAAGGACAGGATGAGAGAGTTCAGTATCTCGCAAGCGAGGTAAGTCTATTGGATTCAGCCATGATGATGTTGAGACATACAAATCACTTGGGAAATTCTTCCCAATGGCTTTCATCAATGTTTCATGATTCCGTATTCGTCTCTTGGAGGTTACCCATCGGCCTTCTAGGGTTCTCCATCTGAACTGATGTTGGCTTGGCTTTGAGAGCCAATCGAGATGTATCGTGTTCGACTTGTAATGCGCAATGATTTGTTCATTCCAAGTTGATTCCATAGGAACCCTCAGCGTAGGCCTGCTGCTTTGAGAGATTCAAGCAAGACTGCTCCAAGTTCCGATGGATCTCGGGCACATGCAATTCCTGCTGCCTCAAATGCTTCGAATTTCTCTTCTGCAGTTCCCTTTCCGCCTGAGATAATTGCACCAGCGTGTCCCATTCGCTTGCCGGGTGGTGCTGTTGCACCAGCGACGAAACCAACGATTGGTTTAGTGACATTCTCTTTTGCCCAAGCAGCAGCTTCTTGTTCTGCATTTCCACCGATTTCACCAATCATGACGATAGCCTCAGTTTGATCATCTGCTTCAAATGCAGCAAGGCATTCAATGAAACCTGTTCCATTGACAGGGTCTCCGCCGATACCAACACAAGTTGATTGGCCTTCGTCGATGCTCATTGTTTGAGCAACTGCTTCGTAGGTTAATGTCCCTGATTTAGAGACGATTCCGATTCGGCCTTTTGCATGGATATGCCCAGGCATGATTCCAATTTTTGCACCGCCGCCATCACCAGGGGTGATGATTCCAGGGCAATTAGGACCAATGAGTCGAACTCCAGGACGGTTTTCGACAAACGCTACAGCCTTGACCATATCGAGAGTTGGAATTCCTTCAGTAATGCAAACAACGACACCTTCGCCTTTGATTTGATCAAATGCATCAGCGGCTTCCATAATGGCTTCCGCAGCAAATGGAGGTGGCACGTAGATGACTGTAGCATCTGCATCGGTTGTTTCAATAGCCTCAAACATTGAGTTCCAGACAGGATATGAATTTCCTTGTAAATCAACGGTTTGCCCACCTTTTCCTGGAGTGCATCCGCCAACGATGTTTGTACCGTATTCAACCATCTTGTCAGCATGGAACATTCCCTGCTTTCCTGTTATTCCTTGTACGAGTACCTTTGCGTCTTCTTCAATCCAAATAGCCATCAAACTTCACCTCCAATAAGTTCTACAATCTTTTGAGCACCTTCAGCAAGGTCATCAGCAGGATGTATGTTGAGAGTTGAAGCGGCAAGGATTGCCTTACCTTCATCGACGTTTGTCCCTGCAAGTCTAACAACCAAAGGAACAGTTAGGCCAAGAGATTCAGTAGCAGCTATAACACCTCTTGCAATAATATCGCAGCGCATGATTCCACCGAAGATATTGACAAGAATTCCTTTAACATTTGGATCTTCTAAGATTATTGAAAAGGCTGTTTTAACTTGCTCTTCGTTTGCTCCACCACCTACATCAAGGAAGTTTGCTGGCTCGCCTCCGTAGAGTTTGATGACGTCCATCGTTGCCATTGCAAGTCCTGCTCCGTTGACGAGACATCCGATGTTTCCATCGAGTTTGACATAGGAGAGTCCTGTTTCTTTAGCACGGATTTCAACGTCCTCTTCTTCTGAAAGGTCTCGAATATCGTCCCACTGCTTGTGTCTGAATTCAGCGTTCTCATCGAAACTGACCTTTGCATCGAGTGCAATCATTTCGTCATCTGAAGAGCGAACAAGAGGATTGATCTCAACCATTGCACAATCTTCCTTAAGGAACAGTGAATACAATGCCTTCAACATCTTTCCAAATGATTTGTGAGCAGCACCTTGCAGTCCAAGAGCGAGCCCAAGGTCTCTAATTTGATAGCCAAGCAAACCTGCATTTGGATCAATGTTTAGCTTGTGGAGAAGTTCAGGAGTTTCTTCTGCTACCTCTTCAATATCCATTCCACCTTCAGTGGAGGCCATGACGAGAACTGATTTTTGTTCACGATCTACGAGTAGAGCAAGATAGTATTCATGAGCAATATCACAACCAGACTCAATGTACAGATGGTTTACGAGTTTACCTTCTTCACCGGTTTGTTTTGTAACCAAAATGTTACCAAGGATGTTTTCAGAATACGTTCCGACGTCCTCTTTTGAAAATGCGATTTTAACTCCGCCTTCCATGACTAAGTCTCGACTTCCAGGAGAATACAAATTTCCTTTTCCTCTTCCTCCCGCATGGATTTGAGATTTAACAGCTACAACCTTTGATTGAAGATGATCATATGCATCGAGTGCTTCTGATACAGACGTACAGTGAACGCCTTCAACAACTTTTACGCCATGTTGCTTGAACAGTGCTTTTCCTTGGTATTCGTGGATATTCATACTATCACTGTTACCTGCGAATGGAAGAACGTCTTTGAACTGTGCGGAAAGGTTTCCTTGAAATTTAAAGCCCGAAAGGGTACAACTTCAAATGCAAAAACATCGCCCCAAAACCATGCAAGTCGTAGTTTTAGCAGGAGGTTTCGGAACTCGGCTGCGGCCATGGACATACGGCATTCCTAAACCAATCCTTCCGATGTTGGACAAAACGTTGCTCGAGCACGTTGTCGAAGTCATGCCAAATGACAAAGTAGACGAAGTCATTGTTGCCGGTGGCTACAAAGTCGATATGATTGAACAATATTTCAAAGAAAACGAAGTTCCGTTTGATGTGCGTATTGTGACAGAAGACGAACCCTTGGGGACTGGGGGGGCGCTTGGAAACTGTCGAGATGTAATCTCGGGTACATTCGCATGCCTCAATGGAGACATCATCTCATCGCTCAATATGCAAACCGGAATGGACTTGCAACAAAAAAATGGAGGTATAGGAACGCTTGCTCTTTGGGAAGTAGAGGATCCAACTCGGTTTGGAATCGTGGGAATTGATGACAACAATCGAATCACCAAGTTCAAAGAAAAACCAAAACCTGAGGAGGTGTTTTCGAACCTAATTAATGCAGGTTCTTACCTCTTTAAGGACGATATTTTTTCGTATATTCCAGAAGGTAAGTGTTCGCTTGAACGGGAGGTTTTCCCAGTATTAGCCGAAGAGAATGAATTGAATGGCTATGCCTTTGAAGGATACTTTATTGATGCAGGAACGCCTGAAAGTTGGTCTTCTGGAGTTCAAGCATGCATTGCAAACCGGCGATGGAAATCTGGTTCGAGAAAAGGAACCAACTGGCATGCAGATTCATCTGTCAATATCGGAAAAACGTGCAGTGTCGAACATACAATGCTGGCTCAGAAAACACAAATCGAGGACTCAATTTTATCGAGATGTAGTCTGCTCGACGGCGTTCAGATAAAAGAAAAGTCAATTCTAAACAACACAATGGTTGGAAGAAATTCCACTATTGGAAAGAATTGTCGCCTGACTAATGTGGTTGTTGACCACGATTCAGTAATTCCAGACGGGACTGTTCTTGATGACGTACAATGGCCACTTCAGTAAGCCATGTGTGGAAGAACTCAAGAAGAACTGCATGCACGCATTGCTATGAAGCCACTGATTGTTGTCAATTTCAAAACATACGCATCTGCGTTGGGATTGAATGCCGCTAATCTAGCAAAGGCCATGGAGAGGGCTTCTCAAGACCATGTTCGTATGATTGCAGTTGTTTCTGCCTTCGATCTTAGTTCAGTCGTGGAAGCAGCCCCTTCACTTGAGGTTTGGACCCAGCATTTAGACCCGGTAGGGTTTGGTTCTAATACGGGGTGGCTACAACCGAATAACGCTATAGAACACGGTGCAAAGGGTACAATAATTAATCATGCTGAACATAAATCTGAACATTCTCGTATTGAAAAACTCATTCAAACACTTCCTGGTGACTTCCCTATATGTGCATGTGCCATTGATGTAAATGAAGCACAATCTCTGGCCAAGATGAATCCTACATTCATTGCAGTAGAGCCTCCCGAACTTATCGGTGGAGACATCTCCGTAACATCAGCAGATCCAGCAATCGTTCAAGATACCGTCAAGGCTGTACAAGACATCAATCCGAATGTCCGTGTCTTGTGTGGTGCGGGTGTAAAGGACGGAAATGATGTCCGAACTGCAGTCGAATTAGGAGCCCATGGAGTCTTACTAGCATCCGGGGTTACAAAGGCAGTCGATGTTGACACGGTTTTAGATGACCTTGTCAATGGACTAAAGTGAATTCAGAAGGTTATCCTATGGCCCGAAAATCGAAAAAGTCTAAGCGAGTTCGAATCGCTCACGAATTATCGAAACGTCGTAGAAAGGTCATTGAAAAAGCTCTTGCAGAGCATAAATCAGAAGATAGAACTGAATGGGACCGAAATGCTGAATGGGCTGATTACAAATTCTATCGCAAAACGGTTAAGCGGGGTACAATTCGTACAATCGACCTTCCACTCTTGGAAGTGAGCCTAGGCGATCCATGGGCTACACCGGTGACCATTATTCATGGAAGTAGACCCGGGCCAACAATCACAATTCTTGGGGGAATGCACGGAGACGAATTGACAGGACCTTCTGCATGTACTCATTTACTTGGGAATTCATTTACTGAAAAGGATAAACCATTGAATCCTGAAACGCTTGCAGGAACGATCCGGATTGTCCCCGTAGTCAACATGCCTGGATATCGCTCCAAATCCCGATACTTCCCTGATGGTAGAGATTTGAATCGAAATTTCCCTGGTAATCCGAAAGGATCCTCGACTCGGAGAGTAGCTCATCAAGTCTGGAAATATCTGATTGAAGATTCAGATGCAATTATTGACTTACATAGCGCAGGGAAAGGACGTTCAAACATGCCTCAGATTCGAGTGGATCTCGCTCATGCAGGCTCAAATATCCTAGCGAAAGCATTTGGAATTGAGATAATTTTAGATTCTAAACCCCCAAGTGGTTCTCTTCGAAGTAATGCAAATGACCTCGACATTCCATCCATAACATACGAAGGTGGTGGAGCGAATTGGCTCGATCAAGCCTCAGTTAAAGTGGCAGTACACGGCGTGGTGAATATCCTCCGTAGCTTGAAGATGATTCCTGAAAAGCCCCACAGACCACGCTTTAGAATGCTTGCAAGTGGTTCCACATGGCTACGTGCTGGAGAAGGAGGTTTGCTTGATTTGTTTGTTGATTGTGGATCAATCATGAAAGAAGGAGATGTTGTTGCTCGCATCTCAGACCCTGCAACACCAGGCTTATCTGTCGACATACTGGCTCCAGAAGATGGTTTGATGATATGTATCGCTACAAACCCATTCGTTGCTGCTGGAATGCCAGTAGGACATTTCCTACCCGTCTCAAAACACATGTCACTCCTCGAGGAGCAGGTTGATAGTCATGGCAGATTTGTAACTCAAGGGTCTCTTGATGAACCTGTATGGAGAGAGGAAGAGGAAATCGAAGTCGAAGTTGTTGGTGAATGGGACGGCGGTAGTGTTGACAGCGGATGGCTTGAAACTACGCTCGAAGAAGTCAACAGAGAAGATAATGTTGAAGAAGAATCTTAATTCTTTGATTGGAATTCGTTTATTGATTCAATAATTTCTTCATCATCCATGAGTCTTCGTTGTGATTTTGCAACTTCAAACAGATGAGAAACTAGTTCATCACTTGCTTCATAATTTCGTTGTTGTAACCACCAAATGATGTTTGAGCGACCAGCCATGTGTCCGATACGGATGACTTGTTCCAAACCGAATTCTCCTGCAGGAACCCCCAATAGACACGATCTGCAAGCCAGTGATCTCCTTTTTTCATTGCCTTAATGACAGCTGAAGCATGAACTCCTGTTCCCGTTTCAAAAGCATCTTGTCCGAATACTGGATAATTTCGAGGTAGAGGAACTTCAGTATATTCGTGAGCCTTTTGCATGTATTCACCAAGAATTGTCAAATCGTTATCGATCGCTCCCATGAGTTTCAAATTCACAAGTGTTTGATCGAGAGGAGCATTTCCTGCTCGCTCTCCAAGCCCAAGTGCAGTCCCGTGCACAACGTCTGCTCCTGCTTCAACCGCAGCAATGTTATTGGCAACGCCGAGCCCTCTATCTTGGTGACCATGCCAATTGACTTCGATTTCACTTCGCTTGTATCCGCCGTCTTTGATGACTTCTTCATCAATGAAGTTGAGTAGTTTCTTGACACCATTAGGAGTCACATGACCACATGTATCACACACGCAAATTCTTCGAACACCAAGTTCCATTGCTCTTTGATAGATGAGTTTGATATCTTCTGGTTTTGAACGAGTCGTATCTTCTGTAACGAACATCACCGCTACGTCGTTCTTAACAGCAAATGTCACAGCTTTTTCCATTGTTGAGAGTAACTTTTCCATTGTCCATCCTTCAGCATATTGTCGTATCGGACTTGTGCCCAGGAATGCGGATGCTTGGACAGGAATGCCATGCTTGTGTTGTAGTTCCACAAGAGGTTCGATATCGTTCATCAGTGTTCGAACTGCAGCACCTGGACGAATGGAGTAGTCATTTTCAGTGATGTGGGTGAGCATTGAGTCGATGTGCTCAACGTGAAATGGCCCTGCACCTGGCAACCCGAGGTCTACTTTCTGAATACCAAGTTTCTCCATGTATGTAAGCAATTCAATCTTCTGATCAATCGTAGGATTACGAGCGGATGGACTCTGTAATCCATCACGCAGAGTCTCATCATCAAACCAAACACCATGGGGGTGATTGTTTGGATTTCGGTTAAACTCATACTCAATGGTATTCCAATCATAAATCAAAGAGCGCTCATCCATATATCTCACCGTACCGGTTGAAACTATCCCGTACAAACAACCGAGACATAAATCATGTTTGAAGGCGTCGATTGAACAATTTCACTCTTCTTCAAGAGTTGAATCCGACTTTGAGGCTTGTGCAGCCTCAAATTCTTCGCGACTTACGACACCATCGCCATCCGTATCCATTGCTTCAAATTCATCTTCATCTTCAACTAAATCTGCTGGCAAATGTGCAGAGAAGATGATTTCGTCCGTAAATCCTGCTTTGTTCTTATTTCTAAGTTCCATAACACGAGTTCCTTTCGTAGCCTTCCCGGAAGTTTCCTTTGTTTGACTGGCCTTTACTCGAATCATCATACCTTTCCCAGTGAGGAGGAAGAGTTGATCTCGTTCGTCAGGCATAGTATGAACTCTGACAATCTCATCACCATTTTCATCATCAAGCTTCATGGTTTGTACTCCACCAGCTCCGCGACTTGTTTTACGGTAACCGTCACGATATTGCTTGGTTTTACCTGTCTGATCATCGACCACCGGCATTTCATTCTCATCGAGAAGATCATGCATTTCTCCATCACCAAGTCGGCTTCTTTTCGCCATACCATACTTTGAGAGTGTAAGAACAAAGGTTTCTTCATTGGAACTAGCAATCATTCCAACCACAGAGTCACCATCCTTGAGGTTCATTCCATTGACACCCATGCTTACGCGGCCTTGTACTTTGACAGTCCATGCTTTCCGCTCAACACCTGTTTCTGGGTCAGTCTTTAGCTTGTATTCACCTGGTTTGAATCGGCACGCACGTCCTTTCTTTGACACAAGAACAACATGATCTTCGTCCGTAATTGCACGAACAGAGACCAGTGTATCCGATTCGGTCTTGAAATTCAAAGCATACTTTCCATTTCGATTGATACGGGTATAGTCTGAAAGTTCTGAACGCTTGACTACACCTTTGTGTGTTGCAAATATCAAATAATGGCCTTCTGGATTTTCCTGAAGTTCCTTGGATATTGGCAGAATTGTGACGACTCGTTCATCATCACGAATGCGTTCAATGATGTTCCTGATGTGACTACCACGGCTCAAGCGACTTCCCATTGGAGTCTCCCAAGCTTTCAGGCCGTACACTCTTCCTTGGTCTGTGAAAATCAACAATCGGTCTTTACTGAAACAGGTCAGAATTGACTTCGGGAAATCCTCGCCTTTTGTAGTTACACCTTTCAGACCTTTTCCACCACGATTCTGCACTCTGAACGACTCAACAGGCAAATGGCGGATGTAATTATCCTCGGATAATGAGATAACAATCGCTCTTTCTTCAATCAAATCTTCCCTGTCCATAGACAATGGCATCTTGTCGATTTCCGAGCGTCTTTCATCCCCGTGCTTCTCAACCATCTCATTCAGTTCTTGAATGAGAATTTCAAGTCGGCGGGATTTGGAGGAGATAATGTCTTGAAGATCAGCAATCTTTAGTTTCAACTCATTGTATTCGTTTGTTACTTTCTCAACATCAAGTCTGCTTAGCTGATACAAACGTCGTTCTGCTATTGCTTTTGCTTGAGGTTCTGTGAAATCAAAGGCCGCAATGCCAGGCATTGTCTCAGTTCCCTTCAAAACGGCTTCGAATTGTTCGCGACTCGAACTTGCTTTACCAACTGCAATAACATCATCAATTCGGTCTTGAGCTTTGACAAGGCCCTCGAGAATGTGGGCTCGAGCTTCTGCTTTATCAAGTTCGAATTGTGCTCTTCGTTCAACCACTGATTCCCTGTGCTCTACATATGTGTGCAGCATAACAGGAAGAGTAAGGAGAACAGGTCTGCCGTCCAAGATACCCATCATGTTTGCAGAATACGATTCTTGCAAACGGCTTGACTTGAAAAGATGGTTGAGAACAGCGTGCGGGTCTGCGTTATTCTTCACTTCAATGACAACTCGAATTCCTTCCTTAGAAGATTCATCTCGGATATCACGGATCCCAACAACGCTTCCCTTGGTGACCAATTCAGCGATATGAACAAGCATATCTGCTTTTTTGACCTGATAAGGTATTTCGTGAATTACAATTTTCTTACCATTAGAATCATCAAAGACATCGCACTTTGACCGAACATGGAACTTACCCTTGCCAGTCGCATACATGTCAAGAATTCCATCGATACCGTGAATGGTAGCACCTGTAGGGAAATCTGGGCCTTTTACATGCTCCATATACTCATCTATAGAGATTGAAGGCATACCTGAATTTTCAACGCCTTCTTCTAGAATGCGATCTACGTGTAATCGAATAGCACCTGCAACTTCTGTGAGGTTGTGTGGCGGAATGCGTGTAGCCATACCAACTGCAATACCGTCACTACCATTGAGAAGTAGGTTTGGCAAACGAGCAGGGAGAACAGATGGTTCCATTTCCGAATCATCGAAATTCGGTTGGAAATCGACAGTTTTTTTCTCAATATCCTCAAGCATGTGTTTTGATATCTTATCGAGACGGCTTTCCGTATATCGCATTGCAGCAGGAGGATCACCATCAATGGAACCAAAGTTGCCTTGACCATCCACAAGAGGATACCTTAGAGAAAACTCTTGAGCCATACGAACCATAGTGTCGTAAATGGATTGATCGCCGTGAGGGTGATATTTACCCATGACTTCCCCAACTGAACGTGCAGATTTACTAAATTTCTTTTCAGAGGTATGACCGCCTTCGTGCATACCGTACAACACTCTACGATGTACTGGTTTCAATCCGTCACGTGCATCAGGTAAAGCTCGACCGATGATAACCGACATTGCATAATTGATGTACGAGGTTTTCATTTCGTCGTTCAAAGATCGATTCAACACAGTACCTGTTTCGACTGAATCGCCGCTTTCTTCTTCTATATTTTCATCTTCAGATGTCAAGGTTGGTCACCTCCTTTGCATGACGTTCGATAAACGCCCTTCGATCAGGAACATCTTCGCCCATCAGGATTTCGAACATCCGATCAGACTCTTCAGCATCCTTGACAGTGACTTTGAGCATTGTACGGGTATCTGGGTTCATCGTAGTCTCCCACAGTTGTTCAGGATTCATTTCACCAAGACCTTTGTATCGTTGAATACCAATCTTAGCATTTGGATTATCTCCTCTCAATTCTGTGAGGATGACATCTCGCTCTTCATCTGTGAAAGCATATTTGCTCACTCTACCCTTTGAAAGTTGGAATAATGGAGGCTGTGCGATGTAAACGTGCCCCTTTGTAATCGCTGGCCTCATAAATCGCCAGAGGAAGGTAAGCATCAGTGTACGAATGTGTGCGCCATCAATATCTGCGTCAGTCATAATGATGATTTTGCTGTATCGGAGTTTTTCAGTGTTAAATCCACCTTCGTCTTCAGGATTGTTTCCAACGCCTGCTCCGAGTGCCCGAATCATTGTCTGAATTTCTTGATTTTGAAATACCTTAGCTGCATTGTGCTTTTGGCGTTCGACGTTGAGAATTTTACCACGTAGGGGTAGAATCGCTTGTATTCGGCGATCACGGCCAGTCTTGGCTGACCCGCCAGCAGAATCACCTTCCACCAGGTATACTTCGCATTCACTTGGATCTCGAGATTGGCAATCTGCGAGTTTTCCAGGAAGGCCGCCGCCCTCGAGGACACCCTTTCGGCGAGTAAGGTCACGTGCTTTTCGAGCAGCCTCTCGTGCTTTGGATGCGAGTAGTGCCTTCTCAACAATTTGTTTTGCTACAGACGGGTTTTCTTCAAAGAATTCACCAAGTTTGTCGTAGACAATCGTTTGAACAATACCAGTTACTTCACTGCTAACCAACTTATCCTTGGTTTGGGAAGAGAAGGAAGGATCTGGATGCTTGACGCTGACAACTGCTGCAAGGCCTTCACG
>JABIYX010000132.1 GCA_018666575.1 Methanobacteriota archaeon
GCTGCGGATGGAAACGGATACAACACGAATGACGCATGGGACACTGCATCTTATCAGATTTCAGAAGGGAGCGCTCCTGCGAACAATGCTCCAACACTAAGCAATCTTTTGCTAAGCCCAACCACTCCAAGCACAACAGATACACTCGTTTTATCGTATACATTCGATGATGCTGATGGCGATAACGAAGCAGGTTCAACAATTCAATGGTTCAAGAACAGCGTACTCATCACATCGCTGAATGGAATGATGTCCGTTTCCTCTTCTCAGACCGAAAAGGGTGAGAATTGGAATGCTGAAGTTACTCCGAGTGACGGAATAGATTTTGGAACAATGGTGGCTTCAAGTTCAATCATGATCGGCAACTCTGCCCCTCTTCTCTCATCTGTTTCAATAGAAATTTCAAATCCCAGTACAACTGATGATCTGTCTGTAGTCAACACCTCGTCTGATGCAGATACAATGGATGTCCTAACTTACGAATATCAATGGTATCTTGATGGCAATCTTCAGTCTTCATTGGATGGTCTTTCTCCCCTACCATCGTTTGCTACTCGCGATGGTGATTCGTGGGAAGTTGAAATGAGAGTCTCAGATGGAACTGATGCTTCGGCTTGGTTGAAATCGTCTGCCGTTGTAATCGGCTCAACCACAACCAACACTCCTCCAGTAGTGGATAGCGTTGGTATAACGCCAAGCAACCCTACGACCGACAGCGATCTTACTGCAACCGTCACTTCATCAGATGCTGATATGGATACCATCCTTGACACAGAATATCGGTGGATGAAGAATGGCGTAGATGCCGGAATTGATTCACAAGTCGTTTCCTCTACAAGCACTATGAAAGGTGAATCTTGGAGTGTAAGTGTTCGTGTAAATGACGGAACAACATGGTCCACATGGCAATCATCAGCCGCCACAACAATCGAAAATACAGCTCCAGTCTTAGAGTCGGCGTCTCTCAACTCTGCACAAGTAACAACTCAAACCAATGTTTCCGTAGATGCTGTGATGCTTGACGTAGACCTGCTCGATAGTCTAACATTCACCATCCAATGGTATCTCGAAGACGTTCTTCAACCCCAATTAAATGACGTGAATCCTCTTCCATCTTCTCAGACCTCAAAAGGGCAAACTTGGGCCGCTGTAATCCATGCCTTCGATGGTTCAGATACAAGTACGTTAAGCGAAACATTGTACGTTGATATCATAAATTCAAACCCATCAGTAACAGCAACAGTTGATGAATCAATCAACTCACAACAAGATATCACGCTTGAAATTGAATCTTCAGACATGGATATGGATTTTATTGAAACAACCTCCATCACGTGGTATAGGAATGGATTCAGAGAAGGGTCGTTAGACAATGCAACAACTGTCCCGTCGTCATATCTCGGCCCAGGACAAATATGGAGCGTAGAAGTCCTTGTCACAGATGGTGAGGCCACAGACCTTTCTACAACATCAATCACAATTTCAAACGCCCCGCCAAGTTCAATCATTACAATCCTGACCGAGTCTGCATATGCAGGTGAACGCATTCAATTGACGGGCAGTGCTTCGACAGATTCAGATAATAGAATCGTTGGATACCAGTGGTCTTGGTCAAGCTCATCAAGTGGGCAATCGTCAACATCGGGGACGGATGTCTCTTTCCTCATGCCACTTTCAGGGAGTGTCTCTATCACCTTGGTCGTCACTGATGAATCTGGAGCAATAGACGAGTCTACTTCTGTTATTCAAGCACTACCTGCCCTGGCTTGTCCAAGTTTGACTTCTTCAGTTGATGAGGGGAATGTCAATTTAGCATGGTCATGGAATGCTCAAGAATCAGCAGATTTTGTGGTCTATCGTAATGGAGTTCTTCTGGCCCAAACAAACGAAACAAACTTTGTTGATACTCCAAGTATACTCGGTCTTACAATATACAAATTAACAGTAACTATCGGTGACAGAATCCTCGAATCAGATTGCCAGGCTCCCTCGACTCAAATTACCATCGACACACAATCTGCAGACTTCGATGAAGGACCATCCCCTGCTCTTGGGTTTGGTTTAGGATCACTTTACACAATCATCGGAATCCTCTTCCTTGTTGCAGTCGTTCTTCGGAGAGGTGATTGATTTGAGAGCCCGTTTAACGGTATTTCTTGTCCTAGCATTCCTCGTTCCACTTCATGTAAGTGGAAACCCTGGTGGTGTTGGAAATGGATTGGAAGATATGCAATGCGGTGGAGCATGCCATGGTGATGCAAATCAGAATGCAACCTCCAACCTCGGATTAAATATTCAGCCAGCAGAATCAGTATGGGTAGGTCAACCAGCAGAAATCACGGTTAGGATTTCTGGAATTGGAATAGAACATGATATGGATACGCTCGGTATTTTCTTACTATCAACAACAAATGCGAACGGAGATATCCCAACTTCACATGGATGGGAAATACTCTCTGATGGCATGGGCGATACCAATAATTATATTGAAATTTCAATGGAAAATGCCCCCACATCTTTCTATTCTCATACATGGGTTCTTAGAGCGGATGAAATAGGTACGAAGACGCTCTACGTCGCTGTACAACATGGTGACGTCTCTGGTAGCCCATACTTTGGAATTTCACAGGCTTTTGACGTGGAAGTAATCCCAATCCCTGAAAATCTTCAACGCTTAGATCCAGAGTATTCTCCGACAACGTCACGTGACATCGGTGAATCGACTAATTTGTGCGTCGAGACAGTTAACGCCTCGAGTGTTGAGATCGAATGGCGGGAACAATCAGGCGATTCTATCCAGGTGGCAACCTCATTGGAAGGTGATTGTTGGAAAGCCACTCTACCTGCTTCAATTGATGCAAACACAATCGAATGGCGGGCAATCCTCGAAGGGGAAGGTCCTACTCAAACGACTCCTTGGTTCTCCTTAACCAGTATAGAGCCAAGATGGGAAGCCAGTGAAATGGCATTAAATCTCCAATCCCTCGCCCACATTGTTCTTTTCTTTGGAATCGTTTTATTGTTGAAAATGCCAAGAAAGGATTCTTCTGAACTGAAAAAATACGAAGCATCATCAGAAGTTCTCATTCAAGAGAATACCGGCCCACCATTACCTGCTGATGGATTACCAGCAGGATGGAGCATGGAACAGTGGAATCACTATGGTGACGATTTTCTGGAGGGGCAACTATGATTGAAAATGGAACATTCCACGTCATTACGACTGAACTGGTTGTCGGATCATTTGCTCTTGCAGGTATTTGTTTTGCTCTACATGGCTTCTTTACATGGAGGCAAATGGAATCAAGTCATTATTCGGAAATAGTGGATACAACTGCACATGCTGCTCTTCTCTTCGGACTACTTGCACTTCCCTTTGCAATCCTATCTGGCCTTGGCGCATCTCCATCAGGGGCTCACACATCTCCTCTTTTGGCGAACAAGATGCTCTTGTCCACGGCTGGCGGTGGCCTTGCCATTGGTGTGCTTTTCTCACGTTGGAAAATGCATGAGGCAATGAAGAAGACTGAGTCATACATTCACAATGCATTAGGCGCATCAGCAACAGGCTGTATGCTTCTCACAGCTTCGTTGGGTGGGACCTATAGTCGTGGAGATTCCTTAACGGAATTCATTCCATGGATTAAGACAACAACACCACTTATACCATCATGGATGAGCATTCTTGTAATGCTCATTGTAATTGTCGCTCTCGTTCTTCGGAGAACTTCAACCGTAAAGCATGGATGAAGGAGAAGGGCTCTCGTCAGGCGTGGCTGCATTGAGAAGAGATTTCAACTGCTCTTCAAGCATTTGTGCTTCTGCAAGAAGTGGCTCATCATCGAGATGAATTGTTGGAAGAATAGAATTGAGTTTCTTGACTAATGTAGCCGCAGCTCTTGCATCAGGGAATCTTGGATCAGCCTCGACCATGATGCTCATGACATCGATTGCACGACGTCGTGCTTCACTAAGTAAAACACCATTTATGCCACGGATGACTCCGTTTGATAACATTTGAACGCC
>JABIYX010000081.1 GCA_018666575.1 Methanobacteriota archaeon
CTCCATGTTCCTTTCTTGAGGTCTTTTGGTCGTTGAGCGACGACTATTTTGAGGCGGGTTGGTCCACGTTCGAGAACAATTCCTTCAATGGTTTTCTCACCAATTGGCTTGGTGCGGCTAAGAACAACAATGTCTCCATGTGTGAAACGGTGCTGGCCAATATGCTGGCGATCTGGCCGTTCAAAAGTGAGAATAAAGTCACCAAACAGTGTACCATTAGGCCTTCCTTTCATTCCGATTAATGCTAGGCCAGAAGCCTGTAATCGATGATGGGACCACTTTGACCAGCGCTCCTGAACCGACTTAGTTTCCTGTTCTAATTCTTGTTCAAGTAGTTTGGAAAAATGGTGGAAATGATCCTGGCCTCGGCGCCAGATTCCTTCTTCTTCCCCATCGATATCGAGTTCAATATCTGCATGAGCGCTGTTCATTCTACGAACCCTCCCCTTTTCGCCCATGTGAGTTCCAACCCGTGAATGCATTTCATCCTATGGCGAATGAAGCAAACCTCGGTCGCGGGATGGTGATGCTTAAACCACAAGTGCCTACCGTGAAAGTAGGGCGAGAGTATGTTTTGGAAGCGTAAAGACAAGAATGAGGAGGATGAAAATTCCTGCCCATTCTGTGGCGTTTCAAATGCGATGGATGCTACGACGTGCGTCCAATGCTACTACGATTTGAATAAACCAGCACGTGACCAACACAACCCTGTTGAAACGTCTGTCAAGAACGATCTTCTAAGCACGCTCATGGATGATGATGATGAGGAGGAAGAGGAATACTCTGTAGAGGCTGTTCTTGCTCTCGAAGATGTCACTGTTGATATCGATCAATACGATGATGCTGCGGGCTCAGAGGATTTTTCCTTTATCGAAAGTGAAGGCCCAACGCTTTCTGAAACTGTTGAATTTGAAAAGGCAGAAGAAGTGGAATTATCCGCCGAAGATGCTCCAGAAATCGAAGAACGATTTATTGTCCCTGAATCAAATCCACTCGATGAAGTGGAAGAGCCAGTTCATACTGGACAAGGCCAATTGTTCTCAGAAACATCTGGTGAAGAAGCAGAAGTCGATTTCAGTGGAACTGTTGGCCCAGAGCCAGGCATGGTTCCTGATTTACCCGATATGGATGAAGAAGAGGAATCTGCCATACCAGAACTGCCTTTGGTCGAAGATGATTTCGTGCCAGAACTTCCTGAAGAGGAGGTTTCTGAAATTGAGCAAACTCCTGACTTGCCAAGTGAGGATGAAAGCGTACTTCCAGAACTTCCTGAAGAGGAGGTTTCTGAAATTGAGCAAACTCCTGACTTGCCAAGTGAAGATGAAAGCGTCCCTTCCCTTCCTGACGATGACCTCGTTGAATCTTCTATTGAAGAGCCAACTGAAGAGGATGTTGTAACTCCAGAGCCTCAACTTGGCCACAGAATTTGGCCATGGCCTGCCGCAGCCCCTTACGATCACCGAGATGTCCATCGCATCGTTGTCGAGTCGCTCACCCTTGTCAAATCGGGTCGTGTTCAAGAAGCGGAGGCTCAAATCGACGCTCTAGGGCCACACTTAGGAGATGATGTATCGTTGCTGTATCATATTGGCCTCGTTCTACAACAAGCCGGACGTACTGAACATCTCAATTGGATGCTTGAAATGGCTCGACGCGTCCACCCTGGTGATGAACGTGTTAACACTGCAATCGCACACTTATCGGCTTGAGGTATCACGATGGCAAGAACTCCTGAACTCCTTGATGTACAAGGTGAGTTTACCCTAAGACCTGTTTCAAAGGCCATCCTTACTTCGGTTATGGAGGCTTATGTTGAAGATCCTGAGTCTGCAAAGGCGGCACTTCCTTGGTTGCGAAATGATCGAGATATTACACGCCAACTTTCCGATATGCTCCACGATTTGGAACATCTTTCCAACGCAGACCGTGTGCATTTCTGGTCGATACATGATGGTTCAAACGCCTTCATTGGGCTGATTGGGTTAGGTGATGAAATGCAACTGATTCATTCTCATTACAATTTAGGCTATTGGGTTCGCAAAGGATTCCGTCAGAAAGGAATCGCTTCATCCGCAGTTGATTCGGTTCTTGGGTGGCTAAATTCGCGTGGAGAAACATACAGGATTGAGATCACAGTACATCCGAGAAATGCCGCTGGATTGATCACAGCTGAACGTATTTGCAATCGATGGGATGGACACCTTATTGAGGAATTCATTGGAATTGAACTCAACGGAAAAACTGTCCCACATCGAATCCATGTTATTGATTTGCCCAGGGCGTGAGGATTCTTGCGAACCTGGTGTACGGTTGATACCGATGACCTGCGACACGTCCCTACACACCAAGGGCACCCGACTCGTTCAAAGGCAAAGGAAACGTTACCAGATTATTCTTCACACCTGAAGGATGGATTTCATCAGTTCAGACAATGGATGGAATCAAACGAGGTCGCAGTTACACTATTTATCATAGCAGACCAATGCAATAACATGGAATTTGTTTCAACAATACAAGATCTTGAGACAACATTTGGAGGTCGAATCACCATTGGATGCCATGGGCTTACGCATCGAAGTTGGTCAGCGTGGCCGGAAGATTCGGAACGTTTCTCAGAGGACTTACAACAAGCCACATCCATTCTCAAACATCACTTCCCTGATTCATTTCGTCCGTGGTTCCGTGCTCCAGCAGGTTACATTTCTGATTGGATGGCTTCCATTCTCTCGCAGCAAAAATACACTGTTGATACATCTGTCAATCCGAGCTGGCTTGTTCGAAGAAAGGCAAGCCCTAGTGTGAAGAAAGTCGTTGAATCAATGGAATCGAGTGGAATCCTTGAGCGGAAATGGAAAACACGTTTTTCCTTACCCACTTGTGGACCAGCCCAACATATCTTGGGCTTGAGATGGAATGCTCGTCAAGCATGGAAAGGACTTGGCAACCCTCTTGGAATTGATGAACTCCATTGTGTTGAAGATTCAAGGCATGAAATCGCTACGATATACTGGCATATTCTTGACCATGCAAGAGTAAATGGGCGCTGGTCTCCACCGATCAAAGACTTGTGATATCCGTTCTATCTGCTGAAACGCCGAAGGATTTCATTGCCTCATCGTAAACAGATGCTTCAATCGATCCTGCTCGAACAAGGGAAGAAAGTGCTGCGAGTGCGACTGATTCACCATCGATTTCGAAGAAGCGACGAAGTGCTGTTCGTGTATCTGAGCGGCCAAATCCATCAGTTCCAAGAACTGTGTACGGTGCATGAACCCATTCTCGAATCATTTCAGGTACTGCAGCGACGTTATCAGAAACTGCAATGATTGGTGAATTTCCTTCTCCAAATTGAGTTTCAACCCAACTCATTTTCATTTCTTCTCCTGGGTGGAGACGATTCCATCGAGAAGCATCCATCCCATCACGACGTAATTCTCCGTAGGAAGTAGCAGACCAAATCTCAGCTCGAACGCCAACGGCTTCTAACTTTTCAACTGCATCAAGAACTTGGAGCATGATTGGACCAGATGCCATCAGGCGAACCATTGGACCATCGCCCTTTGGTGCTGCACGAAGACGGTATAATCCCTTGATGATGCCTTCTTCACAACCTTCTGGCTTTGGTGGCATTGGATAGTTCTCGTTGTAAACTGCAAGATAATACATTACATCCACATCTTCATCCGACATTTCGACAATACCACGTTTGATGATGGTTGAAAGTTCGAACGCAAATGCTGGATCATAGGCACGAACGGCAGGATTGGTATGTGCCATGAGCAGTGAGTGACCATCTTGATGTTGGAGGCCTTCCCCATTGAGTGTTGTACGTCCTGATGTTGCACCAACAAGGAATCCTCTTGCACGTGAATCTGCAGCGGACCAAATCAAATCAGCAACACGTTGGAATCCAAACATGGAATAAAAGATGTAGAATGGAATCGTTGGACTGCCTTGAGAGGAATACGAAGTTGCTGCTGCAATGAATGAAGATAAAGCCCCTGCTTCATTAATTCCTTCTTCTAGGATTTGCCCCTTAGCAGATTCTTTGTATTTCATCAACACTTTGTGATCGACTGGCTTGTATAATTGTCCTTCAGGATGATAAATTCCAAATTCTGCGAATAATGGATCCATACCGAATGTTCTCGCTTCATCTGGAATCAGTGGTACGACACGTTCCCCAAAGCCCTTGGTTTTCATGAGACTGCGCATCAATCGAACAAAGACCATTGTAGTGGATACTTGGCTGCTTCCTTTCGTACCCTCATCAAAATCAGCATAGACTGAATCTTCGGGAAGGGTAAGTCCAAACTTAGGTGAACGGCGTTCAGGACAAGGCCCGCCCATTGCAACACGTCGCTTCTTTGCATATGCCGCTACTTCAGGGACATCTTCCGGTCGAATGAATGGTAAGTTCTCCAACTGTTCATCAGTGAAATCAAGACCCATAGCATCTCGAATCAAGCGTAAATCTTTCTCATCTGCCTTCTTTCTCTGATGTGTTGTGTTTCTTCCTGCGAAAGCAGGACCAAGCCCGTATCCCTTAATGGTACGAGCAAGAACAACAGTTGGTTGACCTTTGTGAGCACATGCAGCTGCATAAGCAGCATGAATCTTAGCGAAATCATGTCCCCCAAGATCCTCAGTTAGCGCTTCAAGATCGGCATCAGAGTAATCGGAAACCATTGCAGTTAACTCATCACCAGCAAATAATTCCTTACGGATAATTGCCCCTTCAGCCGTAAAGAGACGTTGCTCATCACCATCGACGAGGTTTGCTAGTCGCTGTGCGAGAAGACCTTTGGTATCGTTTGCGAACAATGGGTCCCATGAAGAGCCCCAGAGGATTTTGATGACGTTCCAGCCAGCACCACGGAAACGACCTTCCAGTTCTTGAACAATCTTTGAGTTGCCTCGAACAGGTCCGTCCAGACGTTGTAGATTACAATTCATGGTCATGACAATGTTATCGAGTCCTTCTCGACCAGCTAAGGCAAGTTCAGACAAAGACTCCGGTTCATCGGATTCGCCATCGCCCATCGTGTACCATACTCGAGAAAGTGTTGTATCAGCAAGACCACGGTGGTGAAGATAACGGTTGAAACGCGCCTGATGGATTGCAGTCATAGCACCAAGGCCCATCGAAACTGATGGGTATTCCCAGAATTCTGGCATCAATCTTGGATGCGGATAGGATGACAATCCCACACCTTCAACTTCTTGTCTGAAATTCTCCATGTTTTCATCTGTAAGGCGACCTTCAAGCCATGCTCGAGCATAGATACCCGGTGAAGCGTGACCTTGCCAGTAGACGTGATCGCCCCAGCCATCGCCATCTTTTCCTCTGAAGAAATGGTTGAGCCCAATCTCCCAGAGATGGGATACTGAAGCGTACGTGGAGATGTGTCCCCCAATTCCGTCAAAATATTTGTTGGCTCGAGTGACCAACATCATTGCATTCCAACGATTGATTGTGTGAAGGCGCTTTTCCATTTCAACATCGCCTGGATATGCTCCTTGCATTTCTGCTGAAATTGTGTTGAGATAGGGTGTTGTTGTTGTATCAATGTCTACACCGCCCTCCTTTCCGGCAGCGATGGCAGTATGCAACAATCGTTCAGCACGTTGTGTGCCTTGCTGTTCGATGACTTGCTCCACCGATTGTTCCCATTCACGACTCTGAATAGGATCTTCGTCTGGTAAAGCGTTGTGAGCGCCGGCACGTCGCACCATGTTCCCCTCGTAAGGTCCTCGCGGAGCCATGTCTTGAACCCCTCGCTGGTCTTAAGATACATTTACTGGTGCTTGAAAGACCTTCCATTCGCCCCCTCCATTGAGGAACGGAGCCTCATCAGAGCTGATTAATTTCCAGCCAGAAGGAGGACTCACATCGATATTAGGAGCGATGATAATGAATTCCACATCGTCAAGACTCCCACGCTGAACCATTTGTTGTCCTTCGAGTTCAATTTCCCAATTGCTGTCTGGAGAACGCCAGTGACCAGTGATGTTCCTATCGCTATCTGGATCAATTTCCAATCTAAACGTATACAACCAGTGCATTGCTAATGATTCATCATCGATGTAGAGGAAATCCTCACCGTCTTGAATTTCCACGGAGACGATTTCACCAGCATCATCCGTCCACATTGTTTGGCCGTGCAACCCTGCGAGCATTGACAATGGAAGAACAAGAAGAATTGCAATGAACATTGGTTTACGAATTGGAGCTAAATCGTACGATTCTTGGTGATTAAAAAAGTGATTCACTAACATCAGAACAGGGATGCTGAGGGCGGTGAGATAACGCCCATTATTACCCATTGAAATCATGTTCTTCCACAGAGGAACATCCCAGCGCATTGCCTCATAGACCCATAACGAAGCAATCCACATCGTCATGATAACCATTCCACTGACAACAAAGACTGTGAGGAATGTTGTTTGAGAATCTCGTGAGCCACGAATGCTAAGGAGCGTAGGGAGAAGGAAAGGCCAGATAGCGAATCCCAACAAGAGATACAGCCCTACACCATCTCCAAAGGCAACGATAAGCGCAAACATCCATTGTATTGGGTTTGTTTGCATAGCCTCAAATGAGCCTCCTTGAACAAACGAAAGACCAACCATTGCTGCTATTGAGAGCGGAACCCCTATCGATAATGATCGCAATGGATTACGAGAATAGTTCTGGAAGGTTGGAAGGAATCGATCGAGGAGAATCCAACTAAAGACAAGAACCAATAAAACCCATCCAACGTTACTGGAGAGGCCTTTTGTCAAGACCAGCGTATGAACGCTAGCGATGGCAAGAAGAACCCATTTGACAAGAGATATTCCTTCTTCCTCCAGCATTTTCACTGATGCGACTGCTACGCCTGCTACTGCGAGCGCAACTGTGGATTCAGGATACAAACGTCCTGTAGCAAAAATGAACGATGGATGGAGAGAAAGTAATGCTGCGAAATGTGGTTTTCCATTACCGAGCCACAGCCCAATACCAATCAAGGCCATCATCGGCAAAAACGCAGCAAGAGGGAGCATTGAATCTGGATACATATCGAGAATCTGCCACCATCCGCGTTCCAATACTTTCGTATCATCGGGATTGCTTGCAAGTGGATCTTGAGGACGAACGTCTCCCCATTCCAAATTTGGAGTGCCGTCATCATTGGACTCTAGGGCTGCAAGATGGAGATGCGTATCAAGCCCATAATCGCTTACTGCCATCGATGAGAGATGGAGAAGAATCCCAAAAATAAGCAAGCCCCACCACGGACGATTCCGTGGGTTTCTCAACTCGCTCATGGTCACAAAGCCATAGGGTTGGGTTCAACACTTTCGGATGTCTCGCCTTGTCATGAGCGGAATCTTAGATGGCATCAACGTTCTCGACCTCTCGCGTATTCTAGCGGGGCCATATACGGCTCAGATGTTATCTGACCTTGGAGCAAGTGTGACTAAAATCGAAGCGCCTTGGGGCGATGATACGCGTGGATGGGGCCCCCCATTCACAACCGATTTCGATGGTGAACGAGTTGCTGCATACTTTCTTTGCTGCAATCGAGGAAAAACCATCATTCAAATGAACTTGAAAGAAGAGAGGCAGCGGTTGATCGAAATGGTTGAAAACGCTGATGTCGTTCTTGAGAATTTCAAACCTGGAACCCTCGAGCGTCTGATCGGAACAATTCCCAAAAAAACAATTGTTTGTTCAATTTCTGGCTATGGAGCAACTGGGCCAAGACGAGATGAACCTGGATATGACTTGGCATTACAAGCGAGAAGCGGAATCATGAGCATTACTGGTGAAGCAGACGGTGCACCTGTGAAGGTCGGAGTCGCATGGATTGATATCATCACTGGATTGTATGCAGGGAACGCCATTCTCGCAGCATTATTGGATAAGGAAAGAACTGGAAGAATCCGACATATCGATGTAAGCCTCTGGGACTGTGCAGTCGCATCTCTTGCGAATCAAGCTCAAAACGTTCTAGCAAGCGGTACTGATCCAAATCGAATGGGTTCAGCCCATCCAAACCTCGTTCCTTATCGAGCCTTTGAGGCAAATGATGGATGGTTCGTCGTGGCTGTTGGCTCTGATGCACAGTGGGAGAAATTCTGTTCAATTTCAGAAATGGAAGCACGAACTGAGTGGTCAAGTAATGCTGGACGTATCGAACATCGCGAAGAGATTGAAACGAAAATCCAAGAGTGGATTCAGAACCATAATCGAAACGATTTGGAAGCAATGCTCGCAGGCATTCCGTGTGCTCCGATCAATACTGTTTCAGAAGCACTTGCAGATGCTCAAAGCGAAGCAAGAGGCGCATTACTCAACCAGAATGGTGTAACGACATTAGCAAGTCCACTTCGGTTTATGGACGTCCAAGATAACAACTAATCTTCAATCATATTGACAAGCCTGGCTGCTTCAACAACATCGCCTTCTTCCCACCAATCTACAGCGATGAAGGTTGGACGCTTCCCGTGTTGTTCGATGCACTCAATGGCCCTCTCGACCATGAAATCAACATCATTTGCTTCTGCAGCTCGCTGTGAATCTGACAGACCTGCTTGATTCTTCAACCAATTATTCATGTGATAAACAGGCTGATTTGAATCGCCACGGTGGGGATCGCAATCCATTGATTCTGTATCGTCATTTGCATAATCAGTGGTCCAGCCAAATTCAAGGAAGTCGTGAAAGTATGGGTGATCTGAATCACCAGATTGTTCCCAAAAAACAACCAATCTCTTGTCCATATTGATCAGTTCAATCAGCGTAGGCCACTCTGTATTCATGTCATGAACATACATCATATCGGCCAAGCCAGCATCATCAAACACCTTCTTCAGATGATCTGGTTCGACATAATTTTCGATGAGTAGAGTGACAATATCTCGATCTTCATCGTCCATCTCAGTCTCCAATTTACTTAACCAATTAAGTGGGTCAACTGCCCCATAGGTACACGGACTGAACGCTTCGTTTGAATTTCCATGGCAGAATCGTACGTTTGATTCACTCTTGTCTGCAGTGGTCAAATAGTGTGTATCGAGCATGAATGCCCGCATTCCAGCATTCCATTGCGCTTGAAAGCCTGTTAGGTGGTTGCTTGCTGGATAGTAGATGTTATCCTCATGGGTTGAAAATGAATTGTGTGTCTCTGGAAATGTCACTTGATCGTAGGTTCGATGGCAAAGCAAGACCATACCGTTGCATGGAATGGTTTCGATGTATTCGCAAGTTCCATCATCTTGATCTGCTGTTTCGTCATAATTATCTGCGTCGGGATCGGTGCATCCTAGAATTGGTTCTGGTTCTGGATAGATGCATGAGCCATCGTCTTCTTCCGCTTCAGCATTGTAATTCTCTGCCTCTGGGTCTGTGCAACCTTGCTTCAGCGGTTGGATTTCAGTGACCTCGTCTGCCTCATCCTTGGTTGATTCCTCAAGATATGTGCATCCTGGAACGGCGAGCAAAACGACCGTGATGAGAAGGGTCAAGACTCGCATGGTCCGCACTAGCGGTCGAGAGTATTGAAAACTCCGCTTAGGGTTCAATACAGTCCTCTGTTGCGGCAAGAAAGGGATTGGCTAATGTATCAGTAACATGCCATTTTACTTCATGGAACCTTCAGATGCGGACGCTTCTCTGAACGTTCTGCTCGTTCACGTCTGGTACTGGCCTCACCTTGGAGGGGGAAATCAACATGTTGAGCACATTGCTCGCCAACTTGTAAAAAGAGGGCATAAAGCGACCGTTTGGTGTGCCGATTTGCCCGAACATGATGAAAAACAATTCGTCCGAGACGGTGTCGAAGTCATTCGATTGCCTCCGAAGATGGTTCTCGCAGGAATTGATCCAGTTGTCGCAATTAAGAAATTAAACATGGACTTTGATGTCGTTCATCTCCATGATATCCTCCCCATTCTCATTCGACGCTCATTGAAGCGTGCAAAGAAACTCAAGATACCTGTCGTTACAACATTCCACAATGATTACATCAAAACAGGCATCCTTGCTAAATCCTTCAAAGCAATTCGATGGGTTATGCAAGGAAGACGCACGCTCAATACTTCGGATGCTCGTATCGCATTGACTCCATATTATGCGAATCATCTCAAGCAACGCGGTGTCAGGGATCCTATCGATATCTTACCAAATGGCTTCGAGCCTGTTGCTGAAGATCCTGTACGCCCTGCCCTTCTTCCAAGCGATGCAGACCAACATCCAATCATGGTCTTCGTGGGACGACTCAGTGAACAGAAAGGATTGGATGTTCTCATGGATGCTTGGGACAAATACTGCGCCAGTGGCTCACCGAATGCACGTCTTGCGATTGCAGGGTCTGGTGAACTAAATGATTGGTTAGACCAACGTATTGCGAGCGCAGAACAACCCGATTCAATTCACAAACTTGGTCGCGTCGAAGACAGTGAAAAGAGATGGTTGTTTGAGAATGCGAAGGCAGTCCTACTTCCATCGCGATTCGAGGGGCTTCCAACAGTTCTGCTCGAAGCAATGAATGCAGGAGCGCCTACCGTTATGTCCAATGTCAACGATTTAGGACGATTGGTGACTGAACCGGATGCTGGTCTTTCGATTCCTCCAGGAGATGTTAATGCTCTGCTCGAAGCAATCGATACGATTCTCAAGGCAGATGAAAAACAAATTACA
>JABIYX010000093.1 GCA_018666575.1 Methanobacteriota archaeon
GAACCGAACCTGCATCGACCATTATACATCGCCTCAGAAAGCATCCGCTCTCTAAATAATCCGACTTGAATACCCACCATAAGCGTTCCCAGTCAACCACGCGTAAAATGAGGCTTGATTGAGGGGTTTTGGAAAAGCCGAAATTGGTACTTCAACTGCGTCGACTGATGATGAATCCGAGAAGAATGAGGAGGACGAAACCGCCACCAGCAGCAAGAACAGTCGTGTCTTCTGCAAATCCAAAGAGTGATGTTTCGACATCACCAGTAACATCAAATTGTTGATTGACACGGCCGATGACGCCAATTTCCACTGGTTGGGCAGAGATAGTGAAGTCGAATGTATCTTTGAATTCGGCATTGTAAGGTGATTTCACAGTTACTGTGATGTTTATTGTTTCTCCTTTTTCGATATAGCATTCTGAGAGATCTTTGCAGTCGAGGTTGTTTTCTGGAGCTTCCAAGGAAATCATCCAGCCACGCAAGTCTTCTGAAGCCAAAATTTCAGTGTTGGTCCGGACATTTCCATCATTGCGGATTTGAACGTCAAACACCAGCTTATTAGGATATGTTATGTCGAAAGAATCTTGATTTGGTTGGACGATTTGAAGATTAAAGATTTCCGTAACGCTCAGAGAAACCGTTGCTGTTCCACTACGGTTTGCAGCATTGGATTTGCTTGTAACGACAATGTTTAGGTTGCCTCCTTCACCGGTAAGGGTCGCTTCATTAACAACGACTTTGAGTTCGAGGTACATTTCGTATGGTTTAACACTGTGACCTTGGCTTAGATTGAGTGTGAAATACATCTCTTCTTCAGCGGCATCTGCCGTATTCTCGAGGTATGGGACTCCTGATGCATCTGTGACGAAGCGACTATTGTTTTCGTCCCAAATACCGTAACCAAATGGAACGGCTAATTCGTCCCCAATAGGCAAGCCTGTTGAGTAAATTGTTCGTGTAGCAATACCAGTCAGACCTGTTAGTTCAATCTTGGCGATGTCATCTCCGTTACCCATGTTTCGTAACCAAAGACCTATTGTTTCATCATCGCCAGGGGCAAGAATCAACTCACCTGTACGTCCATTGAGACCTCCATTTTCCAGACGGACATCCATAGCATAGTCTCTGGTTGTAAGGAAAGCAGTGAATTTCAACTCACGCTGATTGTCAGGAATACCATCCGAATTTCCATCAATGCTGTTCGAATCATCCTTGTTGGTCACTCGAATCGTCAACGTAGTATACTCGTCTGTATCTGAAATAGCGACAACACAGAAAATTTGCTTGGACATTCGCGCATCAACAGCGACTTCTGTAAATCGGTTTCCGGCTTCATCCTCGAAGTAAAAGGACCATCCAGGAGATGCTGTCTGACTGATCACACTTAGTCTGAAACTATCTTCTACGTTACCTGTATTATCGATTTCGAATGGGAATTTGACTTCATTATTTTTCTTACCTGTCTGAGTCATAGCAGTCGAGATGGTTTCGAATTCATGGACGGCTGCAACCGAAACTGAAAGAGTTACTTCGTCATAGGGTTGACCTCCAGATGAAGGGGCAACAGAAAGCACAATGTTCACGACTTCGGTTGCCAAAGCATCAGTCGGTAGAGAAACGGTGACACCAACAGTTTCCTTTCGCTCCGGCGTATGCTTCGAATCAAGTGCGATGACGTTCTGATCGAGCTCAACACTCCATCCTGCAGGGAGCGCAGAAGGCGTGACTCTGAAGTTATCAAGGCCATTTCCTGTGTTTTCTACGGTAATTGAGGTCGTCCCACTGGTGCCGGGTTCTATGTTGTTAAGTTGAGAAGTGATCAGTGAAATAGTCGCTCCGAAGGATTGACCGACGATAATTGTTAGTTCTGAAGTACACTTTACAGTCGTTCCATCCTTCCCTTGAATGGTTATTGTTTGCTCTTCCCCTGCTGTAACTGAATCGTCTGGAGTAACTTTGAGATTGAACTCCTTGGAACCGCTTCCGCCGTCATAAGGCAGTAGACCGCTGGTGCCTCCAACGAACGCAACCCATCCTGCTTTTGGTCCAGCAGCGGCGGCTCTGATTGTCCAATCCGAGTTGCCTTCATTCGCAAATGTTGCTCTTAGCGTATCATCTTCGTCGGGCTCAATGCTCATTGTTGATTTCGAAAGAGTAAGCCCGCATTCTTTCAAAATAGGAACTGTAATGTCAAATTCCTGAGTATCGGAAGAGTTCCCTGTAGGATCGGAGGAGACCGTTCCTGTAACCTCCCAACAGTATTTATCGGCTTCTTCTTCATTATCTATATCTAGAGAAATCGTGACATCTTCTGTTTCGTTTGCACCAAGCGAAACTGATGAGCTTGATAATGAAGGTTCAAGGGAATTTTGGCTCGTACACGCTCCATCTGTGATCTCTTCAACTTCGAGATTAATATCTGCTTGATTTTGGCCCTTATTTTCAACGACTAAGGTCCATTCAGTCGTTTCTTCCCCACCCCATGTCTTACTGGAAACTACCATCGACAAGTCAACTCCAAAGAGCGCATTACCGGATCCGTCGCCGGCCGTTGTTGTCACTGTTGAGGTCTCAGTAGCAGGTTGACCTGGTACTTCTGGAGGTTCAGGAGATTCTGTTGCAGTAGCCGTGACAGTCGTATCACACGATGACTCTGCATTGACAGTTAGTGTGACAGTCATGGTTGTTTCTTCATAAGAGCCTGAGTCGATAGCTCCGCTGATTTGGATGATCGAAGAAGTGTATGCTCCACATTCTTGAGTACCCTCTTCTGCGTTGCTAAGTTGGATTGTTACTGGAGTCGATCCTTGATTATAGACTCGAACAGTGTATTCACCAGATTCACCTGGATTGACAGTTTGTTCGGACGGGTTGACGGTAAGCAGGATGCTTGCGTCTCTTCCTTCATCTGCTGAGACAGTAGGGATAGATAGAGGCATCATGGAAAATACCATGAGTGAAATAAACAAAATCGCAAGGCGTTTGTTGCCAGATGTACTGCCCAAAAAAATTCCTCTCCTATCTACGGGGAGTCGTTGACCTATCAAAAGGATGTCCTTTCCTGTTCGCGAATTATGCAAGTACGAACTGTTCCACACTTGCCCCACAGTTTGCACACGATTCGAGATTTTGAGCACCACAGTTCTCAGTACCATTGGTGTGATATCTTGCACCACAGCCAGGACATCCTTGCATAGGTCCAGCAATAGGGCCACGGCATGACCAGCACATTGTCACTGGTTGTTGATGAACAGGCGATGGAATGGCTTTATGTTCCGGAGAAATGACATTTGATTCCTTCTTGGAACGGGCGAGAATGATGCCAAGTAGAACAACAGCAACAAGAATGATTCCGATACTCGAATACAAAAGCGTCTGACTGTTTGCAGAAGAATCGCTAAACGATGCGGTAATCACAACATCGACGGTTGTTGTTGGAGTTGATACTTCCTGTGTTCCAGTGAGTTGGAATGTGAGTTGTTGTGAGCCAGTTGCTAAACCTGTGATGATGACAGTAAATTGTTGCGAATCACCTGCGACCATATTCACAAGATCTTCCTCAACCAAGGACGCTGTAAGTCCATCAGTGGTTTGAATCTCAAGTCTATGTGACAATTGAATGTTACCTGTATTCGTCAAACGAACCTGAATGGTACCAGAACCTGAATCGTCAATGTTTGAAAGTCCTGTAACCTCCCAATCAACTCCACGGCTCTCAGCAACCAGAAGGCTTGTTCCTTCCACAAGCGTTACCTCGTTTGAAGAGAGTGTGAAACTGAAATCTGGCTGGGAGCCAACTTCAATGGTTGAGGGTATGATAATCGAACAAACAACAGGCACAACATCGCCATACGCAATTTGTGCGACATCGAGACAATCACCAAACAGTCCTTGAGAAAGTGAGACGGATACATCTGGGCTCCATGCTGTTTCAGCATCGTTAGTCAAGAGCCAAGTGAACGTAAGTTCTTGGTCAGCAGGGTGAGACCCTGGTCCAAAGGGATGATCGAACGTACGGCCATCTTCAAAGTCCAAACTCTTGAATGTTAATTCAGGCTGTGGCAATGCCAGAACTTCGAGGCTACTGCTCCATGAATATCTGTCTGAACCGTTGTCTAAATTCAGCGTGACTTGACCTGATAAAGCATCACCATTTCCAACTATACTGATTAGAATATTCTTTGAGTTATCCGTCCATGCCATTTCAATCGGTTGAAGTGTTGATTGCACTTGCCAACCTGTTGGTAACGTCATACTGGGATTGAAAGTAATACCAACATTACCTCGGTTTTCAATGGTAAACAAGAGATTCACGGTTGCATCAGGACGAGGCGTTCCGATGTCAGATTCTAATACAATCTCTACATCACGTACTTCCTTTACTCGAATTGGTATGTCGATCTCCCATGTCTGAGACGGATCTGTTTGAGAGATTGCGGTAAGGCGTACCATTCTCTCGGCCCCAGCTGCAGTAGATACTTGTGGTGGAATGAATTGTAATTCCACATTCTTTTGGCCCTGTTTTGCAATAAGACCTGTCGAACCAGAGGATGCACCCGGTTCGCTGCCGAGATCTTGGAAACCTGCACTCCATCCCGACGGGGCTTGTAAGAACAAATCATAACCAATCTCCGTGTTTCCATCATTGTAAACTCGAATTGAGAGATTGGTTGGATCTGCTGGATGGACTGGGACAATCGTGTAATCGTATTCGATTCTAAATTCTGGGATATCGACTACGTTAAGGTACAATTGATACGGATACGTGATGCCATTATCCACATCAATTCCAACAACATCAATTTGGTAGATTCCTGGATCGGGGGCTTCAGGATAAACAATCGTTACTGAAATTGAGGCCTGTCCCTTCCCTTGTAAGGTGAAATTAGAGGCCGTCATTCCAACATACCAAAGCACAGATGTTCCATCAGAAATACGTGATACGCCGAGGATATCAATCGAAGCGTTTGTTTCCAGCAGAGCTGTATTTTCAAGAGTTAGGTTCCAAGAAGTTGTTGTTTGGCTCGCATCTTGAACGACCTGCTCAGTTACGTCAGAGGTCACTTTGACCCCTGGTGCAGTCACGTCAACAATGATTGAGAGAAGGTTATTATTTTCTTGAATTTCATCGACAATGTCGTCTGGGTCAATCTTCAATTCAAGGGTTGCAGTTCCAGATTGCGATGGAGTCCAATACCATGTAGACTGACGGGATGCACCAGGATTGATATCAACGGTTGTACGATCTTCTTCGATTCCATCGACAACAAAGGCAAGATCAACGGATTCTGCTTTGATGTTCCCTGCATTGAAGACCTCTGTTGTCAATCGGACTTGATCACCTACTTGTGGAATGGAGACATTGAGTAGCATCGAATTGGCCACAACTTGAGGATCAGGACGTAAATCGTTGACACCTTGACCTGAAACTGCGATTGCAAACGGTTGAGTATTGCTCCCACCATGAAGTCCATCTTTGACTCGAACGGTCCAAATTCCTTTAATCGCCGCATCAATCAACACAACTTCGAGATTGTTTACGTCGTCTTTGGTTCCACCTGTTGTGGATCGTCCACTTGCAAAATCGTTTCCAAGATAGATTGTACCATCTGGCGATTCGACTTCTAAGTCCAAATTATTGACAAGTTGATTACTAGAGAAGCGACTTCCACGTGCATCAGACCATGCAAGAACTGTTTTCAACTGTGAATTAGCGAATGTGACGTTGAATACATATGATTTGGATTGGCCTGTATTGGATAATACGGAACGGTCATCGACCCATATACCTCGCCCCTGAGAAGGAGCAAGCGTTTCTTTGAGATTGACCCTGCCCCATCCTTCATCGTTGTTCGGAATATCCCGGGCATTGATGTCTTCTGCGCCTAGAACCAAAAGTGCCTTGATCAATGCGCCCTGAGGCGAAGGACGTTGGGCGATTTCGAGAAGATATTCACGGATGAGTGCTGAAGCACCTGCTGCATTTGGCGTGGCCATCGAAGTGCCAGTATACTCGAGGTACCATGTTGATTGCCATGAGGACCCTGCAATATCTTGTGCCTCTTGAGCACGACATGAACGGACATAGCCTCCTGGTGCAATGATGTCAGGTTTGATTCGACCATCGTCAGTCGGCCCACGAGAAGACCCCGACATTAGGTTGTCAGGTGCTCCATTGTAACGAGCTTGATGGTTTCCAACAGTTACGGAGTTTTTCGCAGTTGATGGGGAACCAACAGTTCCTGAATTAGGACCATCATTTCCGGCGGCGAACAAAATCGTTAGGCCTTCAACCCCGTTGTAAACGCGATCATAATTATTGGCTCTATCATCAACGTCTTCTGATTCAGAGGTATACTTACCTTGATTTGATGCTGCGGAAGAACCCCATGAATTGGTGTGAATTCGAGCCCCGGAATTGTAAGCAGTATTCAGGAGATAGTTCAACGAAGGCGATTGGAAGTTTCCAGTATTGTCATTCTCCATGGCTTGGAAATACAGTTCCGCATCTGGAGCCACACCCGCATAACCGCCTTTTGTCCCATCACCAAGAACGGTACATGCTACGTGTGTTCCGTGCCCTGAGTGCTTGTCTGCAGTGGAACCATCTCCAATGACATCAAAATTACCAACCACACGTGTTCCGAAATCACCGTGATCTTCATCCAATCCCGAATCAGCAACTGCGACAATTTGTCCAGAACCGTCGAGATCTGTTGTGAAATAAGAACGCATTGTTGAAATCTTCATATGATTTTTAGATTGGTCGTTGCTGAAAGCCATTTGAGGCTCAAAACGCAACCACATAACAGAAGGTTGGCGAACGATGTCAAGAACATCATCAACTGATAGAAGTCCTCTGTACCTGCCTTCATCCAACTTGACCACATCATTCATGGCCAGAGATGCAACATCATTGAGATCTTGTTCGATACTTGAACC